>NZ_JBIUUU010000012.1:0-391025 GCF_044742595.1 Streptomyces sp. NPDC087859
CACAGCAGGGACACGAACCAGCGGCCCGCCACATCCCGGGACACCGTCACCGTGGTCGGCTCCGTGCCCTCGGGCAGCGGACGCGACCAGCGGATGTCCAGCGGCTCGGCCATCTTCGCCAAAGTCAGCTGTCCGTTGCGCCACGTGAAAGCGCTGCGGGTGTACTCGGCCGACGCACGCGACTTCTTCCGCGACTTGTAGCGCGGGTACTTCGCGCGCTAGGCGAAGAAGTTCCCGAACGCCGTCTGCAGATGCCGCAGCGCCTGCTGCAACGGCACCGAGGACACCTCCGCCAGGAAAGCCAGTTCCCCAGTCTTCTTCCATGCCGTGAGCGCAGCGGAGGACTGCACGTAGGAGATCCGGCGCTGCTCGCCGTACCAGGCCCGGGTGCGTTCCTCCAGCGCCTTGTTGTAGACGAGGCGGACGCAGCCGAACGTGCGGGACAGCTCAGCCGCCTGCACGCCGGTGGGGTAGAAGCGGTACTTGAACGCCCGCTTGACCTGCCGTGTCACGCCTCACACCGTATCAACTTCCCTGCTGGCGGCGGGTGTTGTCCGGTGGACGGCGCACGCCGGTCCGCACTGACGGCGAACCGGCCTTTCCTGCCCTGCTCCGCAGGAGCTTCGTTTCCTCCCCGGCCTGAAGGCCGGGGTATCCACGAAGGACAGACCCGATGAACTGACCGCGCACCGGACAGCCCAGAGCCTCTCGCGGTGCTGTCGGGAGCGACCCGCCTGCTTCAGTTCACGCGTCTCCCCCAGGAGGGGGTCGAAAGCGCTGGCCGCCGCCACAGGGAGTGTGTTCCCACCGGGCACGGGAGATGAACTGCCGACCGGAGCACGCTATCCGCGCCGACCGGGTACCGCCAGGACCGACCTGCATGGTCAAGGGGCGAAGACATAACGGACTTCATCACTCGTCAGCTACCGGATGCGTTCAGTCTATTGACGCGCACATTACAGAGGCTTTACGTTCCGGCACACTGAGAGCGCTCTCAGACTCCTCTTCTGTGAAGACTTGAGGTGCCGCATGCCATCCCCACGCAGACCGGCAGTGCTACTGCTCCTGGCCTCAGCCCTCGCCGCCGCAGGCCTCGTCCCGACCGCCGCACCAGCGGCCGCTGCCACCGTTCCCGTAGGTTCCGGCAGCTACTCCGACACCCGCCCCGCCGGCACGTCGGGGCCCACCACCAACACGGGAACACCCGTCACCCCCAAGCTGACCACCGCCGCACGCAACCGGCCGGTACCCACCAACGACTGGTGGTCCTCCCTCGCCTTCCAGCGCTACGGCGACAATCCGTGGTCAACCCCCATGTACGGCCACCCCCTCACCTACCAGGCCACGGCCGGCGGCCTCGACGTCGGCTACCCGACCTCGCCCGCGATCGTCGGCGACGGCCGACAGTACGAGTACGCCCACAAGCGCGACCTCACCATCGGACTGACCGGCCTCAACTCCCCCGACACCAAGGCCGACGACTGGTCCGACTGGACGGTCACTCCCCTGTGGTCCGACGGTGTCCGCACCCTGCGCACCACCATCGGCCACGGCTCCCCGTTCGTATACGCCAGGGGTTCCGGCGGCAACGCCCAGATCACCACCACCGCCGCCCCCACCGTCTTCGCCGACCAGACCAACGTCCTCGGCATCACCGTCGGCGGACACCACTACGCCCTCTTCGCACCGACCGGCAGCGACTGGAACGTCGCGGGGTCGACCATCACCACCGGGCTCGGCTCCAAGGACTACTTCTCCGTTGCCGTACTGCCGAGCACCGACGCACTGGCAACCTTCAAGAAGTACGCCTACAGCTTCGTCACCGACTCCAAAGTGACCTGGAGTT
The DNA here is from genome assembly GCF_044742595.1 of Streptomyces sp. NPDC087859. NCBI lineage: Bacteria > Bacillati > Actinomycetota > Actinomycetes > Kitasatosporales > Streptomycetaceae > Streptomyces > Streptomyces sp. NPDC087859. Next base: position 1,847 of record NZ_JBIUUU010000012.1, read on the forward strand.
ACACCGGCGGCACTGCACAAGCCACGTACGCCCTCACCACAGAGGCCAAGGAAGGCACCGAACGCGGCACACTCCAAGCCCTCTACCGCCATCAATGGCTCAACACCAGCGACGCCCTCACCTCCTACACCTACGTCTCACCGCGCGGCACCATGAAGGTCCGCGAATCGACCACGTTCACCACCAGCCAGAAGGCGGCAGGGGCCCTGCCCGCGCTCCCCAAGTCGGACGGTGTGGACACCGCCCGACTACGCGGCTACCTCAACGAAGTCGCCAATGCCGCCGATCCCTTCTCCGGCGCGAGCGACACCTACTGGACCGGCAAAGCCCTGGGCCGCCTCGCCCAACTCGTCCCCGTGGCCGAGCAGATCGGTGAAACCGGCACCCGTGACAAACTTCTCGGCCTGATCAAGGGCAAACTCCAGGACTGGTTCACAGCCGGCGGCGCGAACGAGTTCAGCTACGACAAAGACTGGAAGACCCTCACCGGCTATCCCGCCTCCTACGGCAGCGACACCGAACTCAACGACCACCACTTCCACTACGGCTACTACATCTACGCGGCGGCGATCGTCGCCCAGTACGACCAGGGATGGGCCGCCGACTCCGCATGGGGCGGCATGGTCAAAGCCCTCGTGCGGGACACCGCCAACCCCAGCCGCACCGACAGCTCCTTCCCCTTCCTGCGGGGCTTCGACGTCTACGCCGGCCACAGCTGGGCCTCCGGCCATCAGGGCTTTGCCGCCGGCAACAACCAGGAGTCCTCCTCCGAATCCACCAACCTCAGCGCAGCCCTCGTCCTGTGGGGCTCCGCCACCGGCGACACGGCGCTGCGCGACCTCGGCACCTATCTGCTGACCACCGAGTCGGAATCGATCGCCCAGTACTGGTTCGACGCCGACGAGCAGGTCTTCCCCTCCTCGTTCGGGCACGACACCGCAGGCATGGTCTGGGGCAGCGGCGCCGCCTACGCCACCTGGTGGACCGCCAACCCCGAAGAGATCCACGGCATCAACGTCCTTCCCGTCACCGGCGGATCACTCCACCTCGGCGGCGAGAAGGCCGCCATACGGCGCAACATCGCAGAGATGGAACGGGAGAACGGGGGCCCGGCCGTCGAATGGCGCGACATCCTCTGGGAGTTCCAGTCCCTGGCCGACCCTGCCACGGCCAAGGCCAAGTGGGATGCGGGTAACACCGGCTACACCCCGGAGGAGGGGGAATCCAAGGCACACACCTACCACTGGATCAACACCCTCGACGCGCTGGGCGCCCCGGACACCACCGTGACCGGCGACATCCCCACCTCCGCCGTCCTGGCCAAGGGCACGACCCGCACCTACGTCGCCCACAACTACGGAACGTCGACCCGGACCGTCACCTTCTCCGACGGCAAAACCCTGTCCGTACCGGCTCGTTCTACCGCGACCGGCACAGGGTCGGGATCAACTGACCCCGATCCCGACCCCGATCCGCCGACCGGGAACACCTTTCAGCTGCGCAGTGGCGGTGTCCTGACCACGTCAACCGGTGGCACCTCCAGCAGCGACACGATCGCCTCCGCGGGAGGCACCAACCACGACGGCACGCCGTACCAGCCCCTCGTCTACGAGGTCCGCGGAGTCAACGGCACCCTCACCCCGGGCGCCGGCACCACGTTCCGGCTCCAAGTGGACGCCGGCACCACGGTCGGGCTCGGCCAACAGGCACGCGTCAGCTACGACCTCACCGGTGACGGCACCTACGACCGGACCGAGACGTACAACTACTTCGCCACCGACCCGGTCAACGGCTGGGAGGAGTACACGCAGGCCCGCGGCCTCAAGGCGTCCACGGGCACACTGGGCAACCTCCAGGGCGGCACCGTCCGACTCGAGGTCTGGAGCGCCATCGGCAACGGCGCTGCCAAACTCCAGACGGGCACAGACAAATCTGTGGTGGTGATCCCCTACAGCTGAACCGGCGCTCACCATGTGGCGGGCAGCGGCGTACGTCCCTTGCCCGCCACATCCGCGTACTCGACAGACATTTGACGAAATGCAGCACCCCGCCGAATCACAAGCAGGCACCACCACAGATCCCGTACCGGAGCCGGCCGTGGCCAACTTCGTTGCCGGCGGCTACATCGGCACGGTGGTGATCGTGGAGTCGGAGGGCAACGGGCGGATGTGCCTGACGCTGCCCGAGAAAGTGCTTCCGTCCTTCGCCGACTTGGACGTCTTCCTTCAACTCCTCCGTCGGCGAGCACTTGACTTCCTCTCCCGCCTAAAGGAGGGGGATTCCAGCGGTCGCCCGCTGGGGTTCCGGCTTCACCGACGACTGCCCCGTCCGGGAGGACTCCCGTTGAGGTCGTACACCGTCTCCACAGGCAGACGCCGCCAGCCGGGCGGCAGCCGCCGGGGCTGGGCCGGGCCGGCGGGGCCCCACTCAGGCGGGGCTCCCCCGACCGGCGCAGCAGGTGGGCGGGTGCGTCAGATCCGGCCGCCGGTCAGGCGAGTGACCGGGCCGTGGTTGCGGCGCCCGGAGCGGCGGCCCACCGCATACGACGCCGTTGTCAGCGCGGTCACGCCCGCGCTCACACCGGCCACGACCAGCTTCCGGTTGGCGATCACCGTCCAGGCCGTCTTCGCCGTGGCAGCGACCTGGCCGGTCGTCGCGACAAGGGTCCGGCGGCCCGCCTCGACGCCACGGGCCAGTCCCTGCGACGCCCCGCCAGCCGCCTCGGCGGAACGCTCGGCCCCAGCCCTGACGGCCGACGCGGCATCGTCCGTCCCCTCCGCCACACGCTTCGCCGTCCGTGCGGCAGGTGCGGTCTTCTTGGACGCGGTCGCCCGCTTCGCAGTGTGCTGTTCTTTGTTCGTCTCTGTGTTCGGCTCAGTCATGGACTTCGCGTTGCCGCTCGTTCGGACCGCAAACCCGTTCGGCCACCGGCGCTGCCCAGAGTGAGGGACGGGCGGTTGCGGGGAACAGTGCTCTGAGCCACTGGTGAACAGGAGCCCCCGCGTCACCGCCGCGCGCACGGACCGGGTGTCGGTGATCAGGCCGGAACGCACCGTGCGTCACAGCCGACCTGATCCGGACGACGGGCCCTGACGTCCGGGCGCCCCCGCGCGCAGTCCGTCCATGACGAGATCCAGCAGGCGGGTGGCCTGTGGCTGCCAGTTCTCGTGGGGAGCGAGCTGCCACAGGCCGGCGATGGCCAGCATGAAGTCGTTGGTCGTGACGCCGGGACGGATCGTGCCCGCCTCCTCGCAGGCGCGGAGCAGGAGGTCGGCCGCGTCGATCACCGGGGTGTGGCCCGGCTTCGCCGCCTTCCCCGAGGAGGTGCTCAGGGCCTGGCGGATCGCGTCTCCCAAGCCGGCCTTGGTCATCGCGAACCGGGCGAGGTGGTCCATCCACGCGCGCAGCGCCCGGTCGGGCTCCCCGCTCTCCAGCAGCACGGACGCGGTGTCGGCGACCTGCTGCACCTCGTGGCGGTAGATCTCGAGTACGAGCGCCTCGCGGTTGGGGAAGTTCCGGTAGAACGTGCCCTGGCCGACGCCCGCCTTCTTCGCGATCGCGCTCAGCGGGGTGTCGGCGGCCCGGGACAGCTCGGCGAGGGCCACTTCCAGGATGCGTTCGCGGTTGCGCTGCGCGTCCGAGCGCAGGTGCGGGTCGTTCTTCTGGCCCACTCGTCCTCCTCGCCTACTCGTGTCCGAAAGGCAGCCCTTGAGAAGCGGACAGCTGTCCACTACGTTCGGACCAGGAGCGGACAGCTGTCCGCTTGAGCTCACTCTAGCGCCGGACTGACGCCCCGACGTGTCCGGGATACGCGAAAGAAGGCTGAACATGGCACCAGCCCCCTCCTCGACGTCCAGCGACATCACCCTGAACATCAACGGCGAGAAGCACACCCTTCCCGCCGACCACCGCACCACCCTGCTCGACGCCCTGCGCGAGCGCCTCGACCTGACCGGCACCAAGAAGGGCTGCGACCAGGGGCAGTGCGGCGCCTGCACGGTACTGCTCGACGGACGCCGGGCGGTGTCCTGTCTGCAACTCGCCGTGGCCGCCGAAGGACGCGAGATCACCACCATCGAGGGCCTGGCCGAGGGCGACCGACTGCACCCGATGCAGCAGGCGTTCCTCGACCTGGACGGCTACCAGTGCGGCTACTGCACACCCGGCCAGATCTGCTCGGCGATCGCGGTGATCGAGGAACACGCGGCCGGCTGGCCCAGCGCCGTCACCGACGACGTCCGCCCCGAGGCCGGACCACCACCCCTGAGCGCCGAGGAGATCCGGGAACGGATGAGCGGAAACCTGTGCCGCTGCGGCGCGTACGTCTCGATCGCCCAGGCCGTGTCCCGGGCGGCGGAAGCCCAAACCAAGGAGGCGGCGGCGTGAGGGAGTTCGCATACGACCGGGCCCTCGACGTCCCCAACGCCCTCGCCCTGCTCGACGCCGACCCCGACGCCCGCTTCCTCGGCGGCGGCACCAACCTCGTCGACCTGATGAAGACCGGTGTGGAGCGGCCCGCCCGCCTGGTCGACGTCCGCGAACTTCCGCTCGACGGCATCGAGGTGACGGCGGACGGCGGCCTGCACATCGGCGCGACCGTCACCAACAGCGACCTCGCCGCCCACCCCGAAGTCCGCCGCCGGTACCCGGCGTTGGCCCAGGCCGTCCTGGCCGGCGCCTCCGGTCAACTGCGCAACATGGCCACCGTCGGCGGAAATCTCCTCCAGCGCACCCGCTGCGGCTACTTCGCCGACGTGACCAAGCCCTGCAACAAGCGGGTGCCCGGCAGCGGTTGCCCCGCGATCGAGGGCGAACACCGCAACCACGCCATCCTGGGCGCCTCCGAGCACTGCGTGGCCACCCACCCCTCGGACATGGGTGTCGCGCTGACCGCCTTCGACGCGGTCGTCAACCACGAAACCGCGGACGGGCCCGCAGAGTTGCCCCTCGCCGACTTCTACCTGCCGGTCGGCGACACCCCGCACCGCGAGACCGCGCTGCCGCCAGGCGCGCTGATCACCGGCGTCACCCTGCCGCCCGCTCCGGTGGCCGCCCGCTCCCGCTACCGCAAGGTGCGTGAGCGCGCCTCGTACGCCTTCGCCATCGGCTCCGTCGCCGCCGCGCTCGACGTCCAGGACGGCGTCGTACGCGAGGTGCGCCTCGCCTTCGGGGCGGTCGCCTCCCGGCCCTGGCGGGCGACGGCAGCCGAACGCGTCCTGACCGGGGCGGACGCCGACGCAGAGACCTTCGCCGCCGCCGCGGACGCCGAACTCGCCGCGGCAAAGCCACTGCCGCACAACGCATACAAGGTGACCCTCATGCGCAACCTCGTCGTGGCCGTGCTGACCGAACTGGCAGAGGAGGCCGCCCGATGACCACCACCCCCACGGCACGCGAGAACGCCGTCGGCACCGCGCACACCCGCGTCGAGGGCCGCGACAAGGTCACCGGCGCCGCACGGTACGCCGGCGAGATCCCGTTCGCCGACCTCGCGCACGGCTGGCTGGTGCTGTCCACGGTCGCCCGCGGCCGCGTCCGCACCATCGAAACCGCCGACGTCCTCTCCATGCCCGGCGTGATCGCCGTCCTGCACCACGGCAACGCCCCGCGGGTCGAGACCGGCTACGTCGGGCTGCTGGGCGTCCCGGACCCGACCGCGGCCGTCTTCCAGCACGACCGGGTGCCGCACGCGGGCTGGCCCGTGGCACTGGTCGTCGCCGAAACCTCCGAACAGGCCCGGGAAGCCGCCGAAGCGCTGGTCGTGCACTACGAACAGGAACCGCACGACGTCGACTTCACCGGCGAGCACCCCGACGCGTACACGGTCGACAGCCACGGTCCGGCGGTGATCGAGAAGGGCGACCTTCAGGCCGAACTCGCCGCGTCCGCGGTCGTCGTGGACGCCGAGTACACCACCCCGGAAGAGCATCACAACCCGATGGAGCCGCACGCGGCAACGGCCCGCTGGGACGGTGGCCGACTCGAACTCGTCGACTCCAACCAGGGCACCTTCTGGGTCGCGAGCGAACTCGCGAAGATGTTCTCGCTCGACCCGGCCTCGGTCCGGGTGCGCTCCGAGCATGTCGGCGGCGGCTTCGGCAGCAAGGGGGTCCGTGCCCACCAGGTGGCCGCTGTGATGGCCGCGACCGAACTGCACCGCCCGGTACGGGTGGTCATGACCCGTCGGCAGATGTTCTCGCTCGCCGGCTACCGCAGCCCCACCCGGCAGCGCCTTCGGCTCGGCGCCGACGCCGACGGCCGGCTGCGCGCGCTGGAGCACCGTTCCCTGAGCGCCACCTCCACCGTGCACGAGTTCGTCGAGTCGGCCGCCGGCCCGGCCCGGACCATGTACGGCGCCGACGCCCACCACACCGCCAACCGGCTCGTACGACTGGACGTGCCGACCCCGACCTGGATGCGCGCGCCGGGCGAGGCGCCGGGGTCGTTCGCACTGGAGTCGGCGTTCGACGAACTCGCCGAGAAGTGCGGCCTGGACCCGATCGAACTGCGCGCCCGCAACGAGCCCGCGACAGGCCCGGTGTCCGGACTGCCGTTCAGCGGACGCAACCTGATCGCCTGCTTCCGGGAAGGCGCCCGCAGGTTCGGCTGGACCGACCGCGACCCGCGCCCCGGCCTGCGCCGCGAGGGACGCTGGCTGCTCGGCACCGGCACGGCCGCCGCCTCCTTCCCGGCCGGCGCCGGCCCGTCCACTGCGGCGGTGACAGCAGAGGCGGACGGTACCTACACCGTGGGGATCAACGCCGCCGACATCGGCACCGGCGCCCGGACCGCACTCACCCTCGTCGCCGCCGACGCCCTGGAGACCACACCGGAACGCATCCGCGTACGCATCGGCGACAGCGACCTGGGTCCCGCGTTCATCGCCGGCGGCTCCATGGGCACCCGCTCCTGGGCCTGGGCGGTCACGATCGCCGCCGGGGAACTGCGGGAACGGCTCGCCCTCGGCGCCGACATCCCACCGGAGGGGATCACCGTGCGGTCCGACACCACGGAGGCCATCGGCGCCCTCGCCCAGAAGGAACGGCACTCCTTCGGCGCCCAGTTCGCCGAGGTCGCCGTGGACCCGGCCACCGGTGAAGTCCGCGTGCGCCGCATGCTCGGCATCTTCGCGGCCGGCCGGATCGTCAACCCGCTCACCGCCCGCAACCAGTTCGTCGGCGGCATGACCTGGGGCATCTCCATGGCCCTCCACGAGGAGGCGGTCCGCGACCGGACCCTGGGCAGCCACTACGGCGCCGACCTCGCCGGCTACCACGTCGCCGCCCACGCCGACGTCCCGGCCATCGAGGCGGACTGGATCGACGACCCGGACCCGGAGGACCCGGTGGGCATCAAGGGCATCGGCGAGATCGGCATCGTGGGCGCGGCGGCGGCCGTCGCCAACGCGGTCTGGCACGCGACCGGCGTACGCCACCGGGACCTGCCGATCCGCCCCGACCGGGTCCTGATGGCAGGCGCCCATGCTTGACCTCGCCGAGGAACTGCACCGCTGGATGGAGGAGGGCCGCGCGTTCGCCGTCGCCACCGTCGTGGCCGTCGGCGGCAGCGCCCCGCGCGGACCCGGCGCCGCCCTCGCCGTCGACAGCGAGGGCACGGTCATCGGCTCGGTCTCCGGCGGCTGCGTGGAAGGGGCGGTGTACGACCTCTGCGTCCAGGCACTGCAGGACGGCGAGACGGTCGTCGAACGGTTCGGCTACAGCGACGAGGACGCCTTCGCGGTCGGGCTGACCTGCGGGGGGATCATCGACATCATGGTCACCCCGGTCGGCGCGGACGCGCCCGCGCGGCCGGTGCTCCGATCGGCCCTGTCGGCCGCCGCCCGGGACGAGCGGGCAGCCCTCACCCGCGTCGTACGCGGCCCCGCCGAACTCCTCGGCACGGCACTGCTCGTGCGGCCGGGCGAAGCGAGGCGGGGGTCTCCTCGGGCGGAGGCCGGGGCAGGCTCGTACGAAGGCGGTCTCGGCGGGCAGGCGGAGCTGGACCGTACGGCGGCCGGCGAAGCCCGCGCCCTGCTGGACGCGGGCCGTACCGGCACGGTCGAACTGTCGGCGGACGGCTCGCGCTGCCCCGGCGGACTGACTTTGCTCGTCGAGTCGAGTGTGCCGCCGCCCCGCATGATCGTCTTCGGGGCGATCGACTTCGCTGCGGCACTCGTACGGGTGGGCAAGTTCCTCGGCTACCACGTGACCGTATGCGACGCCCGCCCCGTCTTCGCCACCAGAACCCGCTTCCCCGAAGCCGACGACGTCGTCGTCGACTGGCCGCACCGGTATCTGCGAGGCACCGCGACCGACGAGCGCACGGTGCTGTGCGTGCTCACCCACGACGCCAAGTTCGACGTGCCCCTGCTGGAAGCGGCCCTGCGGATGCCGGCCGCCTACGTCGGCGCGTTGGGCTCACGGCGTACACACGCCGACCGCGAGCGACGGCTGCGCGAAGCGGGCCTGAGCCACCAGGAGTTGTCCCGACTGCGGGCGCCGATCGGCCTCGATCTCGGTGCCCGCACACCCGAGGAGACCGCCCTGTCCATCGCGGCCGAGATCGTCGCCACCCGTCGGGGCGGGACGGGCACGCCCCTGACCGGGTCCGGTAGGCCGATCCACCACGAGGAGACGGACGGCGCGAAGCCCGGCCCCGGACCCCGTCCCACCACACACTCGACGGGCACGCGATTTTCATCGAGTGGGATCCTTCCTCCGCAGGTTCGATCTTGACGATCCGCACACGGCGGACCTGTGGACGTGGCTGGCCAGCCCATCGCGCTGCCGAAGTACCCGCTGTTGCTTGAGCCCCTCCAAGGTGCAGCGCCTCCGAAGGGTCGGCACCGAGGGGCCCGTAACGGGGCGATGGCGGCATACCGGACCTCGGCGTCGATGCCGTGAGCCAGCATCCGCTGATGCTTGACCGTCGAGTGCTGGCAGATCAGCTCAGCCCACACCGAGGACTGGCCAGCACGGACCATGCCAACCTTGGTCCTGGCGTTGCGCCACTTACGGCCGACGGTCGGGCAACGGAAGGGGGCGCCCTTCTCTCCGACGAAGATGAGGCCGTCTTCGAGCTACCGTACGGCGAGATCGCCGAGGCCATCAGGAAGCCCGCGGCAGCACAGGTTGCCGGTGCTCAGTGCCGGTATACGGCTGTCGCGATCTCGACGAGGGATCGGATCAACGGGTTGGTGTCACCTTCGTTCCATACCGCCACGGCTCGGCTCGGCGCCATGTCGATCAGCGGTACCACGGCGAACTCGGCGGGCAGCTCGTGTCCGAGCGGGGCCAGGCCGACCGTGGCGTTCCACAGCACGGCCTGCTGGCATTCCTGGACAGCGCGCACCACCGGGCCCTCGCGCGGCCTGCCGCCGTTCCAGTACGACTGCCAGAGGGAGTCGGTGCCCTGCGGGAACTGAAACCAGCGGCGGTCGCTCAGGTCGACCAGCCGCAGCCGTTCGCGGCGGGCCAGCGGATCATCGGCGCGCAGAACGACTCCGACCGGATCGGTCCGCAACACACGGACCGTCAGGGCGGTCTCGTCAAACGGCGCTCGAGTCAAGGCGACATCGACCAGCCCGGCGCGCAGCCCACACGTCGGATCGGTCAGATCGGTCTCGCAGATACGGATGTCGATACCGGGATGGCGCCGACGGTAGGCGGCGGCCAGCTGGGCCACGGCCGGGTCGGTGCCGTCACCCAGGATGCCGACGGTCAGGGTCGCGACGCCGGCCGCCGCGCTCACGCGTGCACGGACGCGATCGGCATGGTCGAGTAGGGCCCGCGCCTCATCGAGCAGCACCGTGCCCACGGGAGTGAGCGTGACGCCGGCAGGCGAGCGGGCGAACAGCGGGGCCCCGACATCGGCCTCCAACTGCTTGATCGCCCGGCTCAGCGGCGGCTGGCTCATGTGCAGTCGGGTGGCGGCCCGCCCGAAGTGGAGTTCCTCGGCGACCGCCACGAAGTAACGCAAGGTCCGTAGCTCCACGCTGCAACAATACCCACGGGGTATCGGCGCTGCGGGATAGGTCTTGGACAACAACAGGGCCCCGGCGGTGCACTCGTGACCATGACCGAAGAAGCCAAGACCAACGAGCCGCGGGCCGCCTCCGCCGCAACTGTGGTGGGTCCCGGCGACGGGGAGACGATCGTTGTGGGCACCACACGCATGCGCGTGCTGGAGGACGGCAGCCACACCGGGCACCGCCTCGCGATCGCCGAGTCCGTCCTCGCCCCGCACACCCAGGGACCGCCGCAGCACCGCCACACCCGACACGACGAGGGCTTCTACATCCTCTCCGGCACCGTGCGGTTCACCGTCGAGGACGAGGACTACGACGCCACCGCGGGCACGCTCGTGATGGTTCCGCCCGGTACCCCGCACACCTTCGCCAACCTGACCGGCCAACCCGCCGTCATGCTCAGCACATTCACCCCGGACCTGTACGTGCAGTACTTCCGAGACCTCCAGGACATGCTCGCCGGCGGCCGACCGCTGACGCCACAGGCCAACATCGAGGCGATGAGCCGCTACGCGACCGAGCCCGCCACCGACCTCACCTGAAGCCGACGGAACGCACGGCCGCCCTCCTCTCGACCGGCGGGGCAGCGGCGCTCCCGCCTGTCGGCATCCGGGCCCCTCGGACGGCGGACCGGGCCTGCTCCAGGGCTCTATAGGTAATCGACGCAATCGACGGGTCCCCGAAAACCGGCGGCCCATGAACGGGAACTATGAACATCGCCTATTGGATCGTCGCGGGACTTCTCGCCCTCTTCTACTTCTATGCGGGCACGATGAAGATGCTCCGCAGCCGCGATCAACTCCGACCGATGATGGCCTGGGTCGACCGCATACCGCTGCCCGTCGTGAGAGCGCTGGGGACGGTCGAAGTACTCGGCGCGACCGGACTGATCCTGCCGCCGCTGACCGGCATCGCTCCCTTCCTCGCGCCAACCGCGGCCATCGGTTTCCTACTCCTGCAGATCGCTGCAGTCGCCGTCCACCTGAGCGGCGAAGACCGCCGGATCATACTCAACGTCGGGCTCATCGCCACCGCGGCCATGACCCTCTGGCTGGCCATCAGACTGTGACCGAGCACCGTTGTCGACCGGTGGATGCGCCTGAGAGCCAGCCCCCACGGCCACCGTCACATCTCATGCACATCGAACACGAGGCCACCTACGTGCCGTTCGATGGTGTGTCCATCCGCTGAGGAAACTCATGTAGCTCATGTAGAACGGCCAACCACCCGGTGCGACAACGCGTGCCGTCGGTGCGCACGGCCGTCAGGCGGCCCGTCTAGTCGTCGGCGATGCCCCCCGACGAGGTCCATCACCCGGCAGGGCTCGCGCCATGGAATCTCCTGACCCCACGTTCCGTCGTTCCATCCCTATCGCCCGTGTCGCGCGGTGTTCCAGGCCGGGACGGCCCTGCACTGCTCAACTCGTGAACCGCCTCCATGTCGCCGCCGCAAAATTTCAGATGGCCGAAGAAGCCCAGCCTGGTGGCGCCGCTTTCGTCCCGTAGCCAGCCCGCCTGGTCGCCGGACAGGGTGAAGTGGTCCGCCACCCTGTCCGGACCCAGACCCCGCCCCGCTGACAGCCCCATTCGTCACCCCCGTCCCCCGCGTTCGGGCTGAACGGTATGCGCGCCGGTGTACAGCGGGGACGGATATCGGCGAAGGACTCCCTGCGGAAGGCGGACTTGGTGGATGGGCCGCTGCCGAAGACTGTCATCGACGTCAGCTCTGGCCCAGGGCCGCCGCGGTGGCCACGCACGGGAGCGATGTGCTCGACGAGGTTACCGACGGCCGGCTGCGGACCAGGAACCTGCGGACCGTCAACCCCCTGGCGGACCAGACCGTCCTCAAGCCGGTGATCGCCGGTGTGACCGCGGGCTCAAAAGCGCGGGCACAGTGTCGCCGGTCGGGCGCCTGTCCATGGGTGAGTGGGGCTGGCGCATGGACAGGCGTGACCGGCGTGAGCGTGGGCCTCAGGCCGCTTCGAGGAAGGGGTAGTCGGTGTAGCCCTCGGCGCCCGGCCCGTAGAACAGTTCCGGCCGCGGCTCGTTCTCCGGGTGGCCGCCCTGCCAGCGCTCGACCAGGTCGGGGTTGGCGATGAGGGCCCGGCCCACGACCACGGCGTCGGCGTGGCCGGACTCGATCTGCTGGAGCGCCTGCTCGCGGGTGGTCTGTCCCCCGAAGGGGCCGTTGTTGACGATCAACTTGCCGTCGAAGCGCCGCCGCAGCTCCTGTACCAGGTCGCCGCCCGGCTCGGTGTGCAGTACGGAGAGGTAGGCCAGGCCCAGCGGGCGCAGCTGGTCGAGCAGGGTGCCGTAGGTGGCCAGGACGTCGTCCCGGTCGGTCTCGAAGACGTCCCCGAGCTCGACCTCCGGCGAGATCCGCAGCCCGACCCGCTCGGCACCGACGGCCTGGGCGATGGCCGTGGCGACCTCGACGACGAAGCGGGCGCGGTTGTGCGGCGAGCCGCCGTATTCATCGGTGCGCTGGTTGGCCGCCGGGGAGAGGAACTCCTGGAGCAGGTAGCCGTTGGCGCCGTGGATCTCCACGCCGTCCGCTCCCGCCTCGATGGCCCGGCGGGCCGCGGCGACGAAGTCCTCCACGGCTGCCCGGATCTCTGCGGTGGTCATCTCTTCCGGTACGGGGTAGGGCTGCTCGCCCTTCTCGGTGAACGTCTTGTTGTCGATGGCGATCGCGCTGGGGGCGAGGATGCGGCGGCCGCCGTTGATGTCGGGGTGGGTGCCGCGGCCGGCGTGCATGATCTGCAGGACGATGCGGCCGCCCTCGGCGTGCACCGCCTCGAACACCCGCTGCCAGCCGGCCGCCTGCTCGTCGGTGGCGATGCCCGGCTCACCGACATACCCCTGCGACGCGTGGTCGGGGTAGGTGCCTTCGGTGATGATCATTCCGACGCTCGCCCGCTGCCGGTAGTACTCGACCATCAGGTCCCCGGGGATGCCGGAGGAACCGGCCCGGACCCGGGTCAGCGGTGCCATGACGATGCGGTTGGCGAGCTCGATCTTCCCGAGAGAGACGGGGGAGAAAAGCGACGGAGCGGGCGAAACTTCTGAAGTGTTGACAGGCATGAGTTTCCTTCTGCACTACGGAGGGGGAACGGGATGAAGGTTTGTGAGGCAGGGGGTCCACGCTGTCCCGCGGGGGGCACGGATACGGTCCTCGGGCAAGCGCGGGCCGTTGACGGTGACGCGGTTCCGGGACCGCGATGGGGCGTGGGTGGCGCTGGCGGCGAACGCGGCGAGAGCCGCGTGCCGTCGGTGTCAACGCCGGTAAAGCGCAACTACCCGCCTCAGTAAGGGTGTTCGCTCTTTGCGCACGATCCGCAGCTGGACGCGCTCCCGCACAGAGGACCGATACACGGCTTCACGCGATTGCGGCCGTGGCGGTAGCGGTAGCGGTAGCGGGAACAGCGGCCACTTCCGCCGGCCGGTCGCCCGTCGGACAGCCTGCTTCACCAAGGCGCGGGCTTAGCTGAGCGGGACGTCCGCGACGGCCTTGAGGTGGCTGAACGTCTCGAGGGAGTACCGGCCGTGGTATCGGCCCATGCCGCTTTCACCGACGCCACCGAAGGGCAGGCCGGTCATGAGCAGTTGCATCACCGGCTGGCCCCAGGCGACGCCACCGGAAGACGTCTCGTTCACCAGGCGCGACTTGGTGGCCTCGGACTCGGTGAAGGCGTAGAGCGCGAGGGGCTTGTCGCGTTCGTTGATGAAGCCGATGGCGGCATCGAGGTCCTCAACTTCCACGACAGCGAGGATCGGACCGAAAATCTCTTCCTGCATGATTGGCGATGCGGGGTCGACATCGGTGAGCACGGTCGGGGCGATGAACAGGTCGTCACGGTCGTGCTGGCCTCCCACCGCCGCCCGGCCGGAGTCCAGCAGACGCGTGAGCCGGTCGAAGTGCCGCTCGTTGATGATCCGGCCGAAGTCGGGAGAGGTCTGCGGGCTGGTGCCGAACTGGGCTTCGACCGCCGCGCGCAGGGCGGGGACCAGCGCGGCGGCGGTGACAGAGTCGGCCAGTACGTAGTCGGGGGCTATGCACTGCTGGCCCGCATTGCCGAACTTGGCGCCGATCAGCCGCTTGGCGGCCTCGTCCACGTCGGCGTCGGGCGCCACGTAGACCGGTGACTTGCCTCCGAGCTCGAGCGTGACGGGGGTGAGGTTCTTGGCGGCCGCGGCCATGACGATCCGGCCGACGCTGCCGTTGCCGGTGTAGAAGATCTGGTCGAAACGCTGCGCCAGGAGGGCCGTGGTCTCCTCGGCACCTCCTTCGACGACGGTGAGCACGTCGGCGTCGAAGTACTCACGCAGGAGGCGTGAAGCGAGTGCCGAGGTGTGCACCGAGATCTCGCTCGGCTTGGCCACCACGGTGTTTCCGGCGGCCAGTGCGCCGATGATGGGGTCGATGAGAAGGTGCAGCGGGAAATTCCACGGGGCGATCACCAGGACGACCCCGAGCGGGTCGTACGTGGTGTAGGCCGTTGTGGTGGGACCGAAGTGGGCAGGAACCTCCACCGGACGGGGCTGGAGCCAGCTCTCGAGATTTGCCAGCGTCTCGTCGATGTCGGCGACGGTGAAGTCGATCTCCTGCATCTTCGCCTCGGCGGCGTTCTTCCGCAGATCCGCCCAGAGCGCTTCGGTCAGCTCCTGCTCGTTCTCGACCAGCAGCGCCCGCAGCCGCTGCAGTTGGCTGACGCGCCAGTCCAGTGGGCGGGTGACGCCGGTGTTGAACGTCGCACGAAGGCGGCCGACCACCTCCGCGGCCGTTTCGCTCTGGCGGGTCCTCGAATCGGTCGCCTGTGTTGTGGTCATGGGGTGTGTGCTCCGTTCTTGATGCACGCCACGCCGTCAAAGGCGTTGAGGGCATGCCGCGGTACCGGTGATGGGCAACCCGGTGGATGACGGATGAAGGGGCAATCCGTGCCTTCACTGTAGCCCATGTACGCACTGACGCGAACATAGGGCAGGGGTTATTCTTTCCTCATGGCCAGTCGCACCTCATCACCCCTCGTCCACCCCGACACGGACGACCTCGACCTCTTCAAGATCATGAGCGCGCTGACTGACGAGACCCGGCTCACCATCGTCGTCACCCTCTCCGTCTCCCCCGGTCTGGCTTGCAGCGGCTTCACCCAGGACGTCACCGCGTCCGTACTCACCCGCCACTTCCGCGTCCTGCGCGAGGCCGGTCTCATCCGGCAGCACGATGTCGGCACCCGCCGTTTCAACACTCTGCGCAAGGAAGATCTCGACCAGCGCTTCCCCGGACTGCTCGACCTCGTCCTCAAGGAGAGCGTCGGCCGCGTGGAGCCCTACGTGAACGCCGAGTGCGCCTGACCCTCTGGGGCGCCCCTCCGCGGCCGCGACGAACCGAACCCACCACAGCCAGGTGTCCAGCTTGCGGCCAGCTTCGATCACGCCGAACGACACCCCGGACACAACGTCGACCAGGCCACGGCCGAGCCGGCGAGGTCAGCCTCCCGCCCGCCCGCCGCGTGGCCGCAACCCACGCAACCAGCAAGGCGACAGGCCACCCGCCCCGCCGTACCCCTACACGGACCGGTCACTGACCGCCTCTACGCACATGCGGATTGGACCGAGTCGCCTCCCTCGGCACGAAGACCTGGACCTCGACGGCCTTCGACGTGTGCACCGGCAGCTCTCGCAGCAGGGCTCTCGCAGCAGGTGGCGTGGCACTTTCGGGGACCGCGAGCCGAGCGGGGCGGCGACACCCGTCACCCCCACCGCCTGGTACTCCAGTACGGTTTCGTGATCCATCCAGCAGGTTCGTCGACGGACCACTGTTGGCAGTGGCTGCGTCCGGCTGCGGCCTGGTGGCGCCTGCGCCAGGTGGACCAGTGCAGCAGGCTGTCGAGGGCGTCTGGTCGCTGTTGTGGCGCGGCCCACTGGCCACCGCCGTCTTCCCGATGACGACCATCTCCAACGCACCCTGCGTCGGCGCCGACGCCATGTCCAGCTTCGGCGCGACCTCATCTACGGCTGGTTTGCCGGCACCGGCCTCACCCTCACCCACCACCCGACAACAACCCGACGAGCTCAGTAACTCAGTCATCACAAACCGATGTTGGACACCCCTTATGTATTCGTGAACCCCACAATCGGAACTGCTCGTCTAGGCCGAAACGGCTACTTGCCTTCGGCTTCGCGGGAGACGGGAGCCCACTCGACCCACTCGGTCCGGTGTTTGGGGGAAGGCTTTCTCTAGGGTTCAGAGCTCGGCGACGACGCGTCGTAGTGTGCCCGGCGCGATGCGCAGCATGGCGGGCATGACTTTCGTCTGACCGGGGAATGCCATGTTCCGCCCCCGCCGAAGAGCTTTCATCGTGACCGCCGCCACCTGTGCGGGAGTCAGTTTCTTCCCCGTGGCTTCGGCGTTCATGGGTGTGTCCGTAGACGGCGGGAGGACCTCGAGGATATGGGTGCCCCGTGGGGCGAGTTGACGGCGCAAGCCGTCCGCAAAGCCGTGCAGGCCGGCTTTCACCGCGCCGTGGGTAGGCGCGCGAGTGGGTGAGACCAAAGCGAACCCCGAGGTGATGAAGACGATCGCGTCGGGCGATGGCCATCGCTCGAGCACTTCGCCCGTCAAGTGGATGGGGGCGGTGAGGTTCAACGCCACCTCTGCGTCGAGGGTCGCATTGGGGTTCTTGCCGGCTGCGTAGTCTCGTTCTTCGAACGTACCGGCGTTGTTGACCAGCACGTCCAGATGCCCGAAGCGATCAGCGACGGCTTGCAGCAACGCTGCCCGATCAGCTGCGTCCGTCACATCAGCCCGCACGGCCAGCGCCTGCGGGTGTGCTTGCGCGAATCGGTCAAGCGCAGCCTGCGAACGCCCGCAGACGACGACAGACGTCCCGAGCTCCATGAAGGATTGCGCGAGGCTCAAGCCGATGCCTGAGGTTCCGCCAGTGATGAGTACGGTCTGTGACACGATATCGCCTCTCCGTATAGCGTACCGATTGGTACGAAACACGTTAGCACATCCGTACCGATCGGTACCGAAGGGGTAGGATGAAGAAATGCCCTCCACGACACCGTCCCCTCCTGGCAGGCCTCGCGCGTTCGACATCGACGAGGCACTCGATCGTGCAGTCCTGGTGTTCTGGTCAAAGGGGTTCGAGGGCGCCAGCCTTGACGACCTCACTGAAGCGATGGGGATCAGCCGCCCCAGCCTGTACAGGGCGTTCGGCAACAAAGAAGACCTCTTCTACAAGGCGCTGGAGCGGTACACCGAGGGCTTGACCGCCTACTTCGCTCAAGCTCTGGCAGAGCCCACAAGCCGAGCAGTGGCTACTGCTGTGCTCCGAGGGACGGTCGAGGCGGCAACCATGCCGGGGTTCCCCACGGGCTGTCTTGGCGTGCAGGGCGCGTTGGCCGCCGGGGATGAGAGCCGCCCAGTCCGAGACGCACTCATCGCATGGCGTGAGGACGGGATAGCCCACTTGACGCGCCGGTTTCAACAGGCGGTAGACGCCGGTGACCTTCCGCCTTCCACAGATCCTCATCTCCTTGCGCTCTACCTGAGAACGGTCGCCAATGGGATCGCCGTCCAGGCCTCGAGTGGTAGCTCCCGCCCGGAGCTGCTGCAAGTCGCGAACCTCGCGTTGGGCAGCTGGCCAACGCTGTAGTCAGCTAATTGGCCCGCGATCTGCGCACGTACTTCGACTTTCTGTGGTTCGCTCGAGGCCAGCGTGACTGGCGCGACGCGTCCATGGAAGACCGGCCGTCGGCCGCCGTGACGACGCCTGGGGCCAGCGCACCGACGAAGGCTCGGTCGGCGTTCTCGAAGTCGGTGGTGTCTTCGAAGGGCAGGGTGCTCATGTGCTGTGTAGCCCCGCTCGCTGTTCGACGGGCTTCGCGCTCCGGTCGGCGATGGGACGTCGGCCTGCCCCCGACCGCCCGGTGGTGGCCCCACCGCCCCATCTGAACATTTGCCGCATTCACCCGCATGTCTTCATGAAGCGGCGGAGCCGGGGATCATCCTCACAGCCCCCGTCCCGCCGAGGCGTCCGAGCACACGAGGAACCGAGGACCGGCGGCACCACCAGGGGGTGGCCACGACCTCACGGACGTGGGGCCTGGTCTCGCCGAGCGGACTTCCTGGACCAGGACTTCGTCAGCCAGGTCGCCACGGCCTGGGCCGGCCAACTCGACCTCGCGGACGCGGCCGCCGACCGGATACGCGCCCCCTCCGCGGCAGCCCGCCGCGCCGCCGTCCTGGCGGCATGGGCCGGCGGTGCGGGGTTCAGGATGCGGTGCCGTAGCGGCTGAGCATGAGGGCGACGGCTTCGTCCACGATCGCGGCGTCCGTGGGGTTGGGCGGGACGAAGTCGGTCCGTACGAGTTGAGGCCACAGGAACTGGCTGCAGATCATGCCGAGGAACTGTTCAGCCACTTCGGATGCCGACTGTGGCTTTCCGTCGGCCGAACGGAAGTCGAGCGTGCCCGCCTGCACTTCGGCGTCCAGGTAGTCGCGGAGCCGGTCGAAGAAGGGTCCGCGGTCGATGGCGAAGCCGGTGCCGACGATGTCGGCGAGTTCCGGCATCTGGGGAAGTTCGGTGATGATGAGGCGGCACAGCGCGGCCGTGCCGGGCCGCGCGACCAGGCAGGCGTAGTCGCGGCCGATGTGGTCCAGGCCGTAGCGGGGGTCGCCGGGCGGGGGCGGTTCGGCGTACTCCACATCCAGCTGCCATTGTTCGGCGGTGACGGCCGCGAACAGCGCGGCCTTGGTGGGGTACCGCTTGAAGAGGGTGCCGGTGGAGACGCGGGCCTCCTTGGCGATCTGCGCCAAGGAGGCCTTGTCGTATCCCCGGGCGAGGAAGAGGTCGCGGGCGGCGCGGATGATGCGCGCGCGGTTCTCCGCCTTGATCTGTGCGTGATACCCCGCTTTGTTCTCCGCGTGATACCCGGCCTGGCACGCATCGCCACCGGTTTCCGCTCGGTCACGGCCCGCCACCGACATACCCATGCCCCTCGCCCGTCTCCCGGCCGCATCCTCGCTGTCAGAGGACGGTCTGCCCTCCGTCCAGGATAAGGTCCTGGCCCACCGCGAAGGCCGAGGCATCGGAGGCCAGGTACACGACGGCTTCCGCGACCTCCTCGGGCAGGCCCATGCGGCCGAGCGGGATGCCGGCGCTGATCCCCTCCAGGACCGCGGCCTGCACCGCGGGGTCCTCGATCCCGAGCTTGGAGTAGAGCGGGGTGTCCACCGGGCCGGGGCTGACCGCGTTGAACCGGATGCCGTGCGACCTGAGCAGGTCCGCGTTCCACGACCGCATCAAGGAGCCCACAGCAGCCTTCGTCGCGGCGTAGGCGTTCGAGTTCCCGTAGCCGCCGTGCGCACTGCTGGACGCGTTGAGGATGACCGAGGACGGGTTGGCCAGCACGGGCACCAGGGCCTGCGTGAGAAAGAAGACGCTCTTGACGTTGATGTCGAAGAGCCGGTCGAAACTGTCCTCCGTGTGGTCCTCGAACGGCCGCCAATCCGAGACCCCGGCGTTCAAGAAGACCACGTCCAGTTCTCCGAAGTGCTCACGCACCTGCTTGGCCAGGCCGCGCTGCGCGTCGAGATCGCGCGCATCGGCCTGCACGACGGGCACCTTGTCCCCGAGGATCTGCCGCGCGTTGTCGATGCTGGCCGGGGTCACGCCCGTGACCAGCACATCGGCCCCCTCCGCGATGAAACGCTGCGCGGTCTCCAGACCGATCCCGCTCGTGCCGCCGGTGATGAGGGCGCGCTTGCCCGCAAGACGATTCATGGTGATTGTTTCCTTGCCGAGTCATAGGGTAAGTCGAGCGACTCACCATTTGAAGGTAGCTCCCGCCCCACCCTTATGGCAAGTCGATCCACTTACCATCGGCAGTCTGGAGCGGTTCGGCCACGCCGGAGAAGGTCAGGGACATCTGCGCGTGCGCCTCGCCAGCACCGCGAAGACGTCGACGGCGAACCCCTCGGACTCGGGTCGTTCACCCCCGACGCACGCCGCGAGTCGCTTGATGGCTGATGGCCACGGGCCCTCCACCACTCACGAGTTCCTTCGCGGTGATCCTCGGCTGCGCTCGGCCAGACAGCCGGCCTGGGCAGCTGCTTGCCCCCGTCCAAGACGTCCCCTTACCGATGCCTGTCCAAGACACCCAGTCCCACTTCGCCAAGTGGTCTGTACGCATCGACGTGACCCCGCACACCGGCTGTCGGCCCATCGGGGACTACCCGACGCCCCACCTCGACGGCTTCGATCACCCCATGGCCGACCGCACCCTCGTCGAGCGCTTCCAGCGTCACCCCACCCTCCATGCAGGTGAGGTGAGCGGCGTGCCCTCCCCGGACTGGCTCGGACCACACCCCGGCCGCTGACGCGGACAGATGCGAGCGAGAGAACGCGACGGCGTCCGCGAGCATCGAAGACCGTGCCCAGCGACCGCAGCAGGGCAACCGACTCGGCGCGACAGGGCGAGAGGCGTTCGACCGCCCCTTGCGGTACGCCGCGCGGGGAATCGACACGCACATTCCAAGCGATCATTCCTGCAGGTCAACGGCCTGACAGCTGAAAGAAGGCGGCAGCGAGAAGAAGAGTGGCGACGCTTTTGCCGGCGGATGTCGAAACTGCCCCGACAGCTACGTCCCAGGGTCAGACACGACGACCCTGGAGGGACCGCTATGCAAGCCAACGAGATCACCGAGATCCTCAACCGGCCGATCAGCCGAGAGCTGCTCGCGCGCGACGTGGTCCGACTGGCGTACGTGGCCAAGGACGGCACGCCCCGGAACATCCCGATCGCGTTCACCTGGAACGGTTCCGAACTCGTCATGTGCACCACGAAAAACGCCCCGAAGCTCCCGTTTCTGCGCGCGAACCCGATGGTGGCCTTGACCATCGACACCGAGGCGCACCCGCCCAAGATCCTGCTGATCCGCGGTCGGGCCGAGTTGGACGTCGTCGACGGCATCCCGGACGAGTACCTCCAGATCAACGGCTCGTACGAGATGACACCTGAGCAACGGGTCGCGGGGGAGGCCGAGGTCCGCTCGCTCTACGACGGCATGGTCCGGATCGTGGTGACCCCGACGTGGGCGAAACTGATCGACTTCGAGACGACACTGCCCAGCGCGATCGAGGAACTGGCCAGGCAACGGGCCGAGCGTGAACGCCTTTGAGAACAAAGCGCCGGAGGCCCTCAGAAGGCAGCTCCCTGCCTGATCAGCTGTTGTCCGAAGGGCGTCAGACCTGCCACCGGACACGGCCCATTGCAGGACATGCTCACCGACGACGAAACCCGTCAGGGTGCCTACCTGGAGTCCACACACCACGGGCACGCCAAGCCTCCCCGCCCGGTGACGCCCACGTGGGAGACAGTCGCCTCCTTCCTCCAACAGCAACTCCACCCCATCACCCACTCCACTGAGGCAACTGTCCGCAACGCCCTGCGAATCCACCGCCGCCGGGCAGCTGCACGACGAGCTTCCCCGGCGCCACCGCGCAGCACTTACGAGCGCGGACCTCCCGGGTGTGAACACCCGGGATTCCCCGTCAGATCAAGCTGAACACGTGGCCGTCACCCAAGGCGTGCCCGCCGCAGCCGATGTGCTCGCGAGGAAGCCGAAGGTGGTGCTCTGCCCCGCTGCCACCGTGCCGTTCCACCCGGCGTTGCGCACCGTCGTCCCGGTCAGCGCGCCGTTCCAGACCTGCGTGATCTGGGTGCCCGTCGGGAGTGCGAGGGTCACCGACCAGGAAGAGATCGCCACCGTGGACGACGTGTTGGTGACCGTCACCTCCCCCTGGTAGCCGCCCTGCCACACCGACACCGCCCGGAAGGCCACCGAACAGCCCCCGCTCCCGGGCTCACCTGGGTCACCCGGGGTGAGCAGGGCCGACAGCGCCGGGTACCAGCGGGCCGCCATCTTGGCGTCGCCGGAGGCGTTGGGATGGACCCCGTCGTAGGTGTCGGTGGCCGTGTCGAAACCCGTCCACTGGTCGACGACGGTTACCGGCGACTGCGCGGTGGTGATGCCATCGGCCCAGGCCGGAATGCGCTGGTTGAAGGCCACCGTTCGGGCGGCGCACTCCGCGCAGCTGGTCGGATTGATGGGGATGAGCTGGGCGACCAGCACCTTCATCGCCGGGTTGCTGGCCCGCATCTGGCTGACCAGCTTGGTGTACGCGGCGAGGATGGTGTCCGGTGCGATGCTGCTCCAGACGTCGTTGGTGCCGAAGTGCATGACAACGATGTCCGGCCGGGTCGCCGACAGCCATCCGGGCAGCAGGTTCTGGTCGGCGGTGGCGGTGGCCTGGAAGCCGCCGTGGCCTTCGTTGTCGGCGTCGTGCGTAAGGGCGCAGCTCTGTGCGTTCAGTGTGCCGACGAAGTCGATGTCGGTGTAACCGGCGTTCTGCAGCTGGTTCCAGAGAAGGGAGCGCCAGCAGCCCGGGGAGCCGGTGATGGAGTCCCCTAGCGGCATGATCCGTACAGGGGTCGCGGCGGCGGCGGGTGGGGCGCCGGCCAGGCCGAAGCCGGCGGCTAGGACGAGCAGGGCGGCCAGGAGAGTGGCGAGGAGCGGACGGTGTCTGCTGCGCACGGAGTGTCCTTCCCGAAGCGGGTGGAGCGGGAACGTGGCACGCACGTGTGGGAGCGCTCCCACTACTACGTACTGTTCATCAAGCCACTGTTGTCGCTGACACGTCAATATCCCGGACAGGCCCGGACTGCACGCCGACCGACGCCGAGGAACTTCGGCAGATCGTGATCCCGCCGCCAGGCAGGCCCTACCCGTTCGTGCCGTGTCCCGGTGGCCACCCGATGACGCCCTCAGCTTGAACGTTGCGCAAGGATGCTCCTTCGAACCGGGCGCCGGTGACGTTGGTCAGCCCGAGCGGGGGCCTGCCGGTGTTCACGCTGCCGAACCTGGCGTCGGTCAGATCGGTGTCGCGCAAGTCAGCACCCCGTAGATCGCATCCGGCCAGGCTGACCTCTCGCAGTGAAGCCCCGCGCAGGTCTGCGTCGCTGAAGTCACAGAACTTGAACCAACACCCGTCCAGGGTGGCGTGGCGTAGATCGGCCCCGCTGAACGAGCAGCGGGTGAACCGCAGCCGCGACGTACGAGCGGAAGCCAGGTTCTGACCGGTGAAGTCCTCACCGGCCACGGCCGCATAGCCGTGGAGCGCGGCGAGTCGTTGTCTCGTCGTCAGTGGCGTGATCATGTCCGCCATCGTGTCAGCCGGGTCGGTGTCCGTCGCCCGCATTTCCCACAGTTCGGCGTCCGTCAGCTGGCCCCCCTGGGCGCAGTTCCGCGGGGGCCGCCGACACCGCGACCGTGCGCGTCCGGTACGGGTGCCAGCGCAGCCGGACCGACAGCGCGTACAGGCGGCGGCGCTGCGCCGTCGTATAGGCCGGGCGGGGCTCGGCGAGCGCGTCGTAGCTGTGGTATCAGTCCGCTTGCAGGCACACCAGGCCGTCGGAGAGGTCCACGTGATCCATACCCTCTATTGCGACACTTGTTCGCTTTTCTGTGCAAGCGACACCCCGCGATGACTGTGTCACCGACTCGCGTGCACATCTGTTGGTCAGTCCGGTCGCCGTGTGCAGTACGTCCGGATGCTCCGGCCAGCGACGGCGTGTCTCCATCGTCTTCTCGTCCAGGCGAGGATTTGCCCGTGTCGTCTCAGCGCCCACGGCAGGGCGGCAAGGTTGTTGGCGCTGGCCACGGTGTTGGGGTGGTCGTCGCTGTGGGGACGTCGACGGCGGGCGAGGATGTCTTCGTCCAGGGCGCGGGCGCGTCCTGTTGGGCCGCTACGCCAAATGCCCTGACGGGCGCAGGAGATCGCCAACCGGAAGATCGAGGAGCTGTTGCGCGAATACGGGTGAGGCCGGGTGGTACGCCTTGCCGCTTGCCCGCGTCCCTGTCACGCTTCTGAGCGCGCTTTGAGGGCCTGGCGGAAGTCGAGGTACGAGAGCGCTATGACCAGAAGCGGAACAATGATCCATAGCAGGACGGGGCGCAGCCAGCCTTCGGTCAGGACAGCGACGAGAACCACTGCGACGGCGCTTCCGACAAAGCCGAAGAACTGCCGGTAGGAACGGAAGCCCCCGACCATGGCCGCATGGCTTGCGGCAGGATCGTCTTCTTCGGCGAACGCGGTACGCATGGGATGGCTGTCGTCCTCACGCCTGGCTCGCTGCCAAGCGAAGAACCAGCGTCCGAGCACGTAGAGGACGAACGTTCCCAGGAAGATCCACCACTCGGTGGCATTGTCGGGCAGTGAGCGCGCCAGTGTCATGAGCACCGCATTCCCCGGGCTCAAGGGAGTAGACGGTTCCGTGTTCGGGCTGGAGTCGACGGCTGCAACGTGCCCGCCTGAACGTACGCCGCAGACCGGGCCGGAGGTTTACCTCTCCGGCCCGATGCCCCTTCTCCAGTGAAGACAAGGGGATGCCCATGGATGCGAACCCCACCGCCCAGCTGCTCGATTTCGCCGCCCACGCGCAGCACCTGATGACAAGCGTGTGGTCCGGTACGAGGCAACCGTCCTCATCGCAACCATCAACGAATGGCTGTGATCAAAGCCTTCAAGACTCATAAGGGCCGCCCCGAAAGTACATACTCCTGTGCGCTCTGGGGCGGTCACCGCGCTCGTGCGCAGCAGCGGAGCGGTCAGCAGGCGCCGTCCGCTTCGCCAGTTCCCGCAGGGTCTCGAGGCCGGCCAGCACCCCCGAGCGATTGCCCGACCGCTTCATCCACGCTGGCAGCCGAGCGAACATCGACATCGTCGGCCGCGTGCCACCACGCTCTCGCAATCGCGCTCCGACGTAGGCAGACAGCTCGTTGACGTGCTCCTCGTTATAGGCCCACAAGATGTGCCCAGCGCAATGGGTCTGCAGCCACAGAGGCCGCTGGAAGAACGGATCCTCACTACCACCCAGCACCGCACCGACCAGCCCGGCCCCCCTCACCTCAGGCTTCCAGTCTTCGACGGCACCACACCCTCCACAAGCCAGACGACGCGGCTGGAACAGAAGCTCGCTGAAGTATCTGGGATCAGGAATGCCTGGCCGGGGGATTACGAGAGCACGGCCCCCGCATCGCGGACAGACCACAAGCAGCCGACCCGCGAACCGAGCCAACCAGCCCCCGGGGTCATAGTGCCGATCGAGATCAGCCTGCGGCTCCGAATCCATGACGGACACCATCGCAGGTCCGCGATACGAGCGGCTACGGCATTCTCGAACATGCCCCGCAGGCCGCCACGAGCCACTTCGATACACGGTCTAGCGGGTTGGGTCAGGAGTGCGCTGCGGAGCGGCCAGGACCCAGGCGGTGAAAGCTTCGACGCCGTCCACGACTGCCTCGAAGCGCGGGGAGTGGAAAACGTCGAACGCGTGCTGGCCGCCGGGCAGTTCGGCGTAGACGACGGTGCTGTCGGAGGCGCGGCGCAGCTGGTCGACGAAGCTCCGGGCGCCCTCGACGGTCGCCAGCGCGTCCTTGGTTCGTCCGACTGTGGACCTGCAACGGCGGCACCATCCAGTCGTGGAACCTCAGCTGACTCCACCCCTGTCCGGCCGGGCACGCCCCGGCTCGGACAGGGCGAAAATTCCGACGGGAACCCACCCCCTTGTCAGGGGCATGACCTTCTCCTACAGTCCCCGGATACGGATACTGTGGGAGCGCTCCCATGGATGAGGTGTTCCAGCGCTCACTCCCCTCCCTCCGAGAGGACTCCCATACGAACGTCACGGCGCCCCGTCACAAAGAAGGCGGATCCCTCCATGCAGCTTCTTTCGACCCCCCGCTCGCCGGCCCGAAGGCGCACCGCCACGCTGCTGGCAGCGCTCTGCTGCGCCGCGTTACCCGTCGTGGCCGCGGCGGCCCAGCCGCCCGCGGCGAGTGCCGCTGCAACTGAGGTCCTGGGCAACGCGACCCACTTCACCGGGCTCGGCAGCCCCTACGGCGGCTGCGGTCTGCCGCAACGCGAACTGGACACCCAGGACTTCGTGGCGCTCAACGTGTTCAACACACCCGGCGACTACTCGAGCACCTACCCCCGCCCGGTGCCGGACTCAAGCGCATCGGTCAAGGGCGCCTTCGACAACGGCCGCAACTGCGGCCGCTGGGTCAAGGTCACCATCGGGGACTACTGCACCGGCACCAACGACGGCTCCCCGGGCCTGCCCTTCTGCCGCAACGGCTCCTGGGTGGCCGACAAGTACAACGGGGCCACCATGACCATGCTCGTCGCGGACAGCTGCGCCGATTCCAACGCCTGGTGCCGGGACGACCCCAACCACCTCGACCTGGCAACCGACTCTCTCAACCGCTTCCGGATCGGCGACACGCCAGTGGCGACGATGTACCCGGACCACTGGAACAACCGTCATGTCTCCTGGAGCTTCGTCCCGGCCCCTGACTACAGCGGAGACATCCGTATCGGCTTCCTCAGGGGAGCCCAGCGGTACTGGCCCGCCATCGCCGTCTCCCATCTACCCAACGGCATCCACGGCGTCCAGTACCGGGCGAACGACACCTGGACCGACGCCACAATGAACAGCGACATGGGGCAGTCCTACGTCATCGGCGCGACGACCTCCGGCCAAAGCAGCTTCACCATACGGATCCGCGACGCAGCCGACACCTGGCTGGGCGGCGGCCGTACGTACTCCTTCTCGCTGCCGTCAGGGTGCGCGGGAGGCTGCTCGCAGGACTACACCCCCGTCCCCTACACCACCGACAGCTCTGGAGGGACACCACCGCCCACTCCCGCGCCGAGCCCCTCCGGCGACACCGCCTGCACGGCGGAGTGGAAGCTGACCGGCTCATGGCAGGGCGGGTACCAGGCCGACGTCACGGTCACCAACACCGGGTCCCGGCCGGTCACCGACTGGTCGGTGCACCACACCCTGCCGGGTGGTGTGACCGTGGCGAACCGCTGGAACGCGGTGGTGGATCCGTCCCGCCCCGCCACCACCGTTCACAACGCCTCCTACAACGGCTCGCTGACACCGGGCGCGTCGACGACCTGGGGGATGACGCTCAGCGGCGACGACCGAACCCTCGGCACACTCTCCTGCACCGCGTCCTGACTCTCGGAGATTGATCATGGCCATGATGTCGTTACGCGTACGCCGCTGCCGACCGGCCGGTGGGCGCACATCGGTCGCCGACCACGAGGTCGCCGGACTGCACGTGGACGGGGTCGCGACCCGGAACGTCGACGGGCAGTGGCTCGCCCGTAGGACCCCTCCCCGCCCCACCGGCCTGCGCCCGGGGTGGGAGAGCCACGGCACCGGGGACGACACTCTCTGGTTCGACGACGTGGCCCTGGGCTCGTCACCGATCGGCTGCGGACGCCCGCGTGGGATCCGTCGGGAAAACAGGATCTGAACGCGCGACAGTTGTTGATTCCTTGATCCGTACAGCGCGCAGCACCCGCCTGGTGGACCGGTCAGCTGCAGACCCTCGGCCTGGGCCCGGCTCACCAGCTCGTCGATCAGCTGGGTATCGAACTCATCGATCCCTTACAGCAACGAGGAGATCAAGTGAAACGTCGTCACGCCTTAATGGCCACCGGCGCCGCCGGTGCACTGATCCTGGGTGGCCTTGCCTTCGCCACC
Organism: Streptomyces sp. NPDC087859; assembly: GCF_044742595.1. NCBI lineage: Bacteria > Bacillati > Actinomycetota > Actinomycetes > Kitasatosporales > Streptomycetaceae > Streptomyces > Streptomyces sp. NPDC087859. The sequence continues at coordinate 29,507 of NZ_JBIUUU010000012.1, forward strand.
CTGCCCGCATCGGCAGCCGCCACCGGCTGCTCGATCGCGTACAAGGTGCAGAGCGAATGGCCGGGAGGGTTCACCGCGAACCTGGCCATCACCAATCTCGGCTCCCCCATGCGAGGGTGGACCGCGACGTTCGACTTCCCGAACTCCGACCAGAAGGTCACCAACGGCTGGAGTGCCACCTGGACACAGTCCGGAACCCACGTGTCCGCCACCAGCCTTGACTGGAACGGGGCGCTGGATACGGGCGGGTCGGCTTCCATCGGGTTCACCGGTGCGTGGAAGGGTGCCAATCCGGAACCCGCATCGGTTGCGCTCAACGGCGTGACCTGTACGGGCTCGGTGACATCCCCGACCCCCAGCCCCACCAACACTCCGACCAGCGGTCCCAGTGGTCCGGCCCCGGAACTGAAGGTTTCCGGCAACAAGATCGTCACCGCGAGCGGCAAGCAGTATCGGCTGCTGGGTGTGGACCGCTCCAGCGGTGAATTCGCTTGCGTGCAGGGCAAGGGGCTTTGGGACAGCGGCCCTGTCGACCAGGCTTCCGTCGACGCGATGAAGACCTGGAACATCCACGCGGTACGCGTGCCGTTGAACGAGGAATGCTGGCTCGGCATCAACGGCTCGCCCAGCGGAGCCACCTACCAGCAGGGCGTCAAGGATTACGTCAACCTGCTGGTGGCCAATGGCATCACCCCGATCCTCGATCTGCACTGGACGCGGGGTGCCTACACCAACGGGCCGGACTGGCACTGCAAGGACGCCACCGCGACGTGCCAGAAGCCGATGCCGGACGCGCAGTACGCCCCCCAGTTCTGGACCGGTGTCGCCAACGCCTTCAAGGGCGATGATGCCGTCGTCTTCGATCTGTTCAACGAGCCGTACCCGGAGGTCGCCAGCAACTGGGACAAGACCCTCGGCTGGACGTGCTGGCGAGACGGCGGCAGTTGCACCGGCCTTCCCTATGAAACCGCCGGCATGCAAGACCTGGTAGACGCTGTCCGGGCCACCGGCGCGACCAACGTCCTCATGCTGGGTGGCCTGGAGTGGGCCAACGACATGCGGGAGTGGCTGACGTACAAGCCGACCGACCCACTGAACAACCTCGCCGCGTCCTGGCACTCCTACAGCTTCAACGCCTGCGCGACCGAATCCTGCTGGGACAGCCAGGTCGCGCCGCTCGCGCAACAAGTACCGGTCGTCATCGGCGAGTTCGGCCAGGACAACTGCGGCTTCGACTACATGCAGCGGCTGGTCGACTGGGCCGACGCGCACAACATGGGCTATCTCGCGTGGACCTGGAACCCATGGGGCTGCAGCACCGGCGCCGTACTCATCAAGGACTGGGCCGGAACCCCGGAACCTGGCATCGGCGAGGGTCTGAAGGCCCACCTGATCAGCCAGGACCCCTACACGACCCCGTAACCGCACACCCAGCGGCTGCCCAGCCGCCGCGTACGACGCCGCCCCGGCCGGATTCCCCAACGGCACAACTCGGCCCGGGCGGCTTTCGACCACCACGAGTGTGAGTGTGGCGAGGTGCTCGAACCGCAGCCCACAGGGGAGTCGCCCGCTCCCAGACTCCAGGTGTGAAACCGGTCGGCGGCCGGCATCGGAGCGTCCCGCACCAGTCGGATGCCCATTCCTTCTGGCTGGGGGAAAAGGGCCAGTCTCCTGGGACCGTCGACCAGATGGGCGGGCTCATCCGCAGCATGCCGGCCGCCGGGTATCCCGGGACTGGAGCCGGGCCCTGGAGCTGCTCCTCGTCGACCCCGACCGCGGCATGAACCTGCGCAACGACGTCTGCCACGGCATGGTCGACACCCTGCCCAAGCACCGCGTCGCACTCATCCTCCAGGCCGTTGTACCTGCTCAGCTATGCCCACGGGCATCGATCCCCCGCCCCGTCCACCCCTTGAAGGTTCAGCAAGCGAACCGAGCGGGAGAAGCCGGCGGCCCGCCCTCGCCTGGCAGCCGAACGACTCCGAACTGCTGATCGGACGCCTCGGCCTGACCAACGCACAGGGCGGGCCCCTGTGCGCACGAGTCCGGCCCCCGCACATCACCTGGACGGCCGAACGCACCGGCCAGAAGAGGTCGCACGCCGTTCCGGCCGACAGCAGCGCCGCCAGGACGCTCAGCGGCGGCAGCTGCATAACCGCACGTCAGCGAGGTGGCCCGCGCGGCAGTCACGCATGCCCCTGCACCTTGGCAACAGGCACTGTCACCGTACGGGCGCGGGTTACGGGTGGGACGGGAGCCAGTGCTGTTGGACGGCTCGTACGCCGGCCTCGAAGCGGCTGCGGGCGCCGAGGCGATCCATGAGTTCGGAGGCTATGCGGCGGGCGGTGCGATGGGAGACTCCGAGGCGCTTGGCGATGGCCTCGTCGGTGTGACCCTCGGCGAGCAGGCGCAGGGCGGTGGACTGCTGGCCGGTGAGACCGTGCGCGTCGGTGGGAACGAGCCGGCCGAGCGGCTGGGCGGATTCCCAGATGGTCTCGAAGAGCGCGCACAGTGCGGTGAGCGTGCCCTGTCCGGTCAGGAGCACCGCGCCGGCGGCGGTGTCGTCGCTGCTGACGGAGATCATGGCGATCTGCCGGTCCATGAGGATCATCCGGGTGGGAAGCGACGGCACCGTGCGGACCTGACCGCCCAGCCCGGCCAGCCAGTTGGCGTGCTCGACAGTGGGCCGGTTGGCGCGCACGCTGTCCAGGTAGATCGTGCGCATCCGCACCCCACGGCCGAGCAGATCCTCGTTGAGCGGCCGGGACGCGGCCATGTTCTCCGCGGTCTGCGGCCCGCCCGGCGCGAACGTCAGGAATTCCTCGCGCACCTCACGGGTGAGCACAACCAGCCGGTCCCGGATCTGGTCGAGCCCCACCAGTTGCTCCACGCCCGGGTGGCTGGCGGCCGGCCGCAGCTCGGCGTACTCCGAGATGAGCTGGGCCGCGGCCGCCCGCGAGGCCTCCAGGCGCTGCTGCTGCGCCGCCAGCTGGGCCTGCTGCCGGGCCATCAGGATCTCCATGCCGACATCCGGCGAGACCGCCCGCAGCCGCCCCGCATCCCCGGCAGCGGGACGCGCCAGCGCCAGCTCGCTCAGGGTGTCGAGGGCGTCGCGCACCTCCTCCTCGGACAGCCCCACGGTGTCGCCGAGGTCCGCGACACCGGCGGCCGGATGTCTGAGCATGGCGCGGTACACCGTCTCCGCGACAGCGTCGAGCCCGAGTGCGGTCAGCACGTGCGTCCCCCCGTTTCTGCACACAACGACCCCTCTTCAGCGCTGATCTTCGCAGAACAGAGACGTTTCGTCACAGGGGCAGGCCGGAACGGGCCAGGGACACAACCGGCCACCCGCCACGCGGACTTGGCGACCTCATCCGTTGAGACGCTGGAGCGCATGTATCTCGTCCACGCGCACCTGGAACTCCCTCCCGGCAACCGTCTGCCGCCGGACGTCCGTGAGTTGGTGCGCGCGTCCCTCGTCCCCGGTGACCGCGTCGAGCACGTCGCCGTGCATCCCCGCTCCTCCTCCCGACTCACCCTGGGCTTCTACCTGCTGGCCAACGGGCTGGGAGAGGCCGAGGAACGGGCCGGGCGTGTCTGCGGCCGACTGCTGTGCGACGTCCCGCAGTTGGCGGGGGCGCGACTGACGGGGGCCGGGGTGCCGTTGATACCTCTGGCGTTCGAGGCGCAGCCGGTGGACTGAAGCGGCCCGTGTGGACGTATCGGTCCAAGGCCCTTTCCGTCCACCGAGGAACCCTTCTCATGGGCCCGGGCGGCGACGAACCTGGTGATCACCGGCCGGCAAGCGCGTCACCGCGGGACGCGACAGCGGGCCGGACCTCACACCTCGTCCCGGAAGGAACGGACAGCCATGCCTCGCACCCGTATCGCCAAGGCCGTCGCGGTCGTCTCCCTCGTGGTCACCGCGGCCCTCGCCACCCCGGCCGTCACCTCGGCATACGGGACGGACGCCGCCGAGTCCTCCTCCGTCGTCACCGCGGACGCCGGCTGGCAGGCCGCCCCGGCCGACGCCGGCTGGCAGGCCGCCCCCACCGACGCGGGCTGGCAGTAAGCCGTCCGCGCCGCCACTGACTGCCCGACACCAACCACCCCCGGGGGAACCAGAAGTGAAGACCATCCGCACCCACGGCCGCAGAGCCGCCGGTCTGCTGACCACCGCCGCCCTGAGCACCGCCCTCCTCACGGTGACCGCTCCCACCGCCGACGCGGCCACCACGTGCTCGGGCGGCGTCAACATCTACGGCGTACTCGGCGACGGCAGGCTCACCTTCAGCCAGATCAACCCGGCCACCGGCGATCTCGCCAAGGTGCTCGTCGGACCGGACCTAGGCTTCGAGCCGCAGGCCATGGCGACCCTCAACTTCAACACCGTCCTGATGACCTCGACCAGCGGCGCCCTCTACCGCGTCGACATCAGGACCAACAACACCAGCCTCACGCTACTGAACCCGCCGGTGAGGATCGCCGACAGCGGCTGGACCCACGACAAGCTGACCTACGACGGTCACGGCCACCTCTACGGCACCACCACCTCCGGCCTGCTGCTGCGCTACAACGTCACCGAGGACAAGCCGGCCGGCTCCCAGCACATCGGCGTACGCACCGAGATCGGCACCGGGTTCGTCCTGAAGACCCTCACCGCCACCGGCGACGACCGGCTCGGCGCCACCACCGAGGACGGGCGGCTGCTCGACTACACCGTCGCGGGTGCCGGTTCCTGGAAGAGTAATTCTCTCAAGTCCTCCGGCTGGTCGGGCTTCAACCAGCTCGTCTCCCCGGGAAGCGGGCTGTACTACGGACGGCTCTCCACCGGGGCCATGTACTGGTACAAGGACGCCAACCCGACCGACGGCTCCGGCGCGGACATCTCGTACCACCTCGACGACCCGGTCAACACCAGCGGCTGGACACAGAAGCTGCTGTCCGCGCAGCCCGGCACCTACACCTGCACGACCTCCGTGGACACCGTCGACCGCGGCAACATCACCGAGGTCAAGGCGGCCGGGCGGCAGCTGATGAACCAGAAGGACGCGGCCTGGGCCAACGCCACCCAGTGGGCCTGCCTGGAGAACCTCTGGGACCACGAGAGCGGCTGGCGCTGGAACGCCACGAACCCGTCCTCGGGCGCGTACGGCGTCCCGCAGTCGCTGCCCGCCTCCAAGATGGACTCCGCGGGCGACGACTGGCACGAGAACCCGCTGACCCAGATCAGATGGGGTCTGAACTACATCGACGGCCGTTACGGCTCTCCCTGCAACGCGTGGAACTTCTGGCAGGCGAACAACTGGTACTAGACCGGTAGTTACGGACTTACGGACAGGCCAAAGGGCGGCGCCCCCTCCTCCGAGGGGGCGCCGCCCTTTGGCGTGCGGGCGTGCGGGCGTGCGTACGGGCGTGCCCAGGGGGTGGACATCGTCTGCCGGTACGACGCCGCCCATGGCCTCTGGGCCGGGCGTGCGCGCATACCGAAGGGGCCCCGCCGGTGTCGGCGGGGCCCTCGGGGGCGACGCAGCGGGGCCGGGGCGTCAGACGCGGGCCTACGGGTACGGCACAAGGGCGGCGCCCCCTCAGAGGAGTGGCGGCGCCCTTCGTCGGGCGGACGTGCCGAGGGGGTAGGCATCGTCTCCGGTACGGCCGCCCACGGCCCCTGGGCCGGGCATGCGCGCATACCGAAAGGGCCCCGCCGGTGTCGGCGGGGCCCTCGGGGGCGACGCGGTGGGGCCGGGGCGTCAGGCGATCTTGTTGTAGCGCAGGGCCACGTACGCCGAGGCCGGGTGGCTGTCGATGGTGCCGCTGTAGACGTTCGCAGACCGGTAGTTCATGTCCGAGTCCGGGCTGCCCTCGGAGTAGTAGTAGAAGGTGCCGGCGTCCTGGTCCTTCCAGCCCGCGAAGAGGACCGCGTGCCCCTCGCTGCTGGAGTTCAGCGCGTCGCCAGGCCGGAGGTCGGCCTTGGAGATCTGCGCGGCGGCGTTGTCGAGGGTCTGCGTCGTCAGCGAGGAGGTGAGGTGCCAGGCCATGGAGACGAAGCCGGAGCAGTCGGTGCGGTAGGTGTCGTCGCCCTCGATGTCGGTGGCGTAAGCGCTCTGGCTGTACTGGATGTTGCGGTTGTACCAGTCCTTGGCCCGGGTCATGACCTCGCTGCGGTAGATCGTGCCGCCCTGCACGGAGTGCGGCGGTGCCGGGGGCACGTAGGCGCAGTTGTCTGCGTACGCCGACAGCAGGCTCTGCGTCCAGCCGGAGGCGTCCACCGGGTCGCTCGGGTGGTACGCGATGTCGGAGCCGTCCGCGTCGGTGGGGTCGGAGTCGTGGTACCAGTACATGCCGCCGTTGGTGCGGCCGTAGTAGAGGCCCCCGCCGGGGGAAGTCAGCGAGTCGACCGCCGACCAGCCGCTCGACTTCAGCACCGCGCGGTCCCAGTCGTTCACGCCGTTGATCTTGTAGCTGAGCAGGCGTCCGTCCGAGGTGGAGGCGATGATGCGGTCGTCGCCCGCGGCGGCCAGCGTCTTGAGGACGAAGCCCGTGTCGATCACGACATGCTGGCCTATGTGGGCCGACCCGGAAGGCTTGTCCTGCGACACCAGGTACTGGTGAAGTTGCCCGTCGACCGTGCCGTAGAGGTGGCCGGCGCCGTCGTAGACCATCTTGTCGAAGGTCCAGCCGCCGTCCCAGATCTTGGTGACTCCGGCGAGCGCGAGGGCGGTGTTGTTGGTCTGAATGTCGACGCGGTAGAGGTCACCGGCCGTCGAAGTGACCAGCACCGTGTTGAAGTTGAGCGTCGCCATCGCCTTCGGTGTGAAACCGAGGTTCGGGCCGATGAGTGTCTTCACGCGGTCGCCGGTGTTCGGCTCGATCTGCGAGTACGTCAACCGGCCGTCCGACAGCGTGCCATAGATCGACACGTTCCCGGTGCACGAGGCAACGGCCTGCGCGGCCCCGCCGGCGACGGTGACCAGCCCCAAGGACATCGCCCCGACGGCGAGGGTGGCGGACGTACGGCGAATGACGTTGCTCAGCTTCATGGTCTCTCCTGCGGCACGGAAGTCGAGTGGGCGAACGCACGTCCCTGGCCCGGACAGCTGCCCTGCAGGTACAGCTGTGAGGGTTGTTCGCGGGTGTGGCGCCCGGTGTCAGGAACTACTCTCGCCGCAGGTCAGGAGTGCCGGAAGAGAGATCCGATGGCCGCAAACGTCCCTGGCCGGTAGCGTCCTGACGGGGCGTTCGCCCATGACAGCGTCCAGGCTGGGCAGCCGATGGGGCCACCCAGTCCCGCGGACGAAGCATGCCGGTCGATACCCGGGGCCTTTTACGGACTGCCGTTTCCGTGCCGGACACTCAGATCCTGCGGCCTCCATTCACATCCCGGAGAGGCTCAGGGGAATCGGCCACGGCGTTTGTCAACGGTTTCGGGTAACAGTTGCTCGAAGCCGACAAAGGCTACCGGGACCGGACGGCAAGCCGTGCAGCGCCGGTGACCACTCCCCGTACAGCTTCACCGGCTACAACGCCGCTCGCTCCGGGCCTCGACGATGCCGTGTGCAGGGCAGCACGGACGTCGTGAACGGCGCCGGGCATGGCCGGTGAGGCCCACAGCAGTGGCCCAAGGGGTCGGCTATGACCTGCACGTTCATCCCGTGCCTCTTGTGTTTGCCGCGGTGGAACAGCCCGTGCGCGGCGTTACGGTCGATCGGCAGGAGCGTGCCGTCTTCGAGGACGAGTTCGCCATCGGCACGGTTACGCGCGCGCCAAGGGCGCGCTACGCGGGCCGCCGTGTCCGCTCGCCTCAGCATGACTCCTCGTCCGAGGCGTAGCGCTGACCGCCTCAACCCGCACCGATGAGAGGGCGCAAGCGTCCCGCGAGCAACCACGCGGTCCTGCCAGGGACCGAGAGCCCGGTCTCTATACCTTGCTCGCGACCACCATGTAGTTCTCGGCCTCAAGATCGAACGTGCTCACTTCCGTCCGGAGTCCGACCCGGTGCAGCTCGACTTCGAGTTCCTCGTACCGGTAGGGCCAGCAGGACAGCAGTTCCGAGCGGACACGAACCATGCCGGTCGCATCAACTTGGGCGATCGCAATCTCGATGTGGTGCTCATCCTCCCAGTGCGGCGCAATCTCCCAGCGGTAGACCACGACGGCATCGCGACCGTTTCGCCGGACGAGTCGGTCCCTGATGTCCAGCCGGGAACCTCTGGCCCTCACGAGTTCCCAAGTGCGGGATGTGAGCACCAAGCGCCCGCCAGGGCGCAGAAGCCGTGACATCGACTCCAGAGCAGCACCCCTGCCCGTCGCGCCCGCAGCATGGTGAAGCGAGTTGCCAACGCAGAACACCATGTCGAACGTGTCGTCCTCGAAATGATCGGGCAACTCTTCCCAGTTCGCCCGCACGGCCCGGACGGAGGCCCCGAACTCCTTAGACAGCTCTGCAGTCCGGCGAACCATCGCTTCGCTGGCGTCAGTTGCGACAACCTGCATGCCACGACCGGCGAGGCCGACCGCCAACTGTCCGGTTCCGCACGAACAGTCGAGGACGTGAGCGTTCGACGGCAGGAGGCTGAGGGCGTCATCGAACGACGCAGCGAACTCGGCGGGAGGCAACTTTGCATCCGAGATGAGCCATTCGTACACCTCGGCAAGCACGTCATATTCCGTCACAACCACTACCTCCGTCACACAGCAGACTCACGGCGGGACGTCAGCCCATCAGAGGAGCAAGCCGGGCACCAATGGTTTTCGCAGGGACAACCCGTCCGCCCATGCCGCGGATAGCGCGAGCAGATCCGCTCGGTCATTCGCCGTGTTCGGCGCTTCGGAATTATCAATACGTCCGAACTTGATACGCAGCGTGTCCAGTACGCGGTTGGCTTCCTCTCCCGCCTAAAGGCGGGGGATTCCAGGGGTCGCCCGCTGGGGTTCCCTGCTTCACCGACGACTGCCCCGTCCCGGAGGGCTCCCGTTGAGGGAAGTTCCGCTTCCTCGGCCGGTACGACCAGGTGAGCTGACCGGCGCCGTTCACAGGCGAACCGCGCGCCCTCGCCGCCGGGCCCGGGCGCTGCCAGGACACCGCGCGTGACGTGCCGTCATACCCTCAAGTCGCGGGGGAACGCCGGCCAGCGCCAGGCCCCCCATGCCGTCCAGTCGGGGAACCGTCCGCCTGAACATCCGCCCCCGCAAGACTCCGGCCTACCAGCGCGCCCGCTCATTCACAGTCAGCTCCGCCTTGGAGGCGGGCTCCAGCTGCTTCTCGTGGTTCTTCACCCAGCCGCGGAGGGTCTCCGGGCTCAGGTCAAGTTCCCGGGCGACTTCGGAGACCGTCTTGCTCGACCGCAACGCGATCTGGACTGCTTCCTCGCGGAACTCCGGCGAGTACTTGCTCGGTGGCGCCACTTCATCGTCGTTTCCTGTTCAGGGCAACCCTGTTGGGTCCCTGTCCGGAACCCTCGGGGCACCTCAACCCTGGCGGGCCTGCTGCTCATGGTCATCGTGGGCCTGGTCCCGGTCAGGCAGCCGGGGCGGTCAGGACGGCCTGGGCCGCCAGCCCGAGATTCCTGATCATCGGATTCGAATCACCCTTGCGGCTGACCAGGACGACCTGACTGGGCGGAGCGCCCTCGACCGGAACGGTGACGAGGTCGGGACGCAGTGAGCTACGCCGATCACCGACCGGTAGCACGGCGATCGCCTCGCCACTCGCTACGAGTTCAAGCTTGTCCTCGTAGTTCTCGATCGGCGGCACGCCGGCCCCGAGGATCCGGTAGGAAGCCCAGTCCGCAGTCTCGAACACGCACGGCGCCACCTCTTCGCCGGCCAGTTCTTCTGCCGTCACCGACGCCCGGTCGGCCAAGGGATGGCCGCGCGGGACCACGAGCACCCGGGGCTCCTCGTACAGCGGGGTGGTGAACACGTCGTCGGAGGCGAGCGGCAGCGGGGCCCGCGCGATCAGGGCATCGACACGCCTGTCCAACAGCGAGCCGACCTCACGGCAGCTCAGATGCCGGGTGGCGATCTCGGCGTTGGGGTAACGACGGCGCAACTCCCGCACGGCGGCAGTGATCACCAGGTCCTCGACGTAGCCGATGGAGATTCGTTCGGTCTGGGCTTGTTCACGCACGGACAGCTCGGCCTGGCGGGCCTCCTGCAGCAGGGCCTGGGCCCGGGGGAGGAACGTCTGGCCGGCCGGAGTGAGCCGGGTGCCCTGGGGGGTGCGGTCCAGCAGTCGCGTGCCGAGATACTTCTCGAGCCGTTGGATCTGGCGGCTCAGCGCCGGCTGGGCCACGTGCAGTTCGGCGGCGGCCCGGCCGAAGTGCTGGTGGGCCGCCACCACGGTGAAGTAGCGCACCAGCCGCAGTTCCAGGTCCTGTCCGAGATCGTTCACCCTTGCAGCGTACGCGTCATGCCGTTTCGGAATGATCAGGTTGCCGAAGCGGTCTTGGACGGCACTGCCGTCCTGGGCCTTGACTGAAGGAACAACGTTTCCCCGAGAAAGCGACAGGCGCGATGAAGGCGATCCAGTTCCACGAAGTCGGCGGGCCGGAAGTTTTGCACTACGACGAGGTAGCGGTTCCCGAGATCGGCCCGGGCGAGGTGCTCGTCCGGGTGCACGCGGCGGGCATCAACCCGCCGGACTGGTACCTGCGTGAGGGGATGAAGGTGATGCCGGCCGAGATGAGGCCCGCGCTGGAGTTCCCGCTGATCCCCGGAACGGACATGTCGGGCGTGGTCCAGGCGGTCGCTCCGGACGTGGTGGGGTTCGCTGTCGGTGACGAGGTCTTCGGCATGCTGCGGTTCCCCGGATTCGACGGCCGGACGTACGCCGAGTACGTGGCCGCGCCGGCTTCGGACCTGGCGCACAAACCGGCCGGTATCGACCACGTCCAGGCAGCTGGCGCGCCAATGGCCGTGCTTACGGCCTGGCAGTACCTGGTTGAGCTCGGCCACGACGTGCCGTCCCCTTTCACCGGCCAGGTGCACCAGCCGGCGCCGATCACGCCAGGGATGACCGTGCTCGTCAACGGGGCCGCCGGTGGAGTGGGCCACTTCGCGGTCCAGCTGGCGAAATGGAAGGGGGCACACGTCATCGCGGTGGCCTCGGGCCGGCACGAGCAGTTCCTGCGCAAGCTCGGCGCCGATGCGTTCATCGACTACACCAAGACGCAGGCCGCGGACGTGGTCAGCGGCGTCGACCTGGTGATCGACACCGTCGGCGGCCCGGACAGCGCACGCTTCCTGACCGTGCTCAAGCGCGGCGGCACCATGCTTCCGGTGTTCTTCGCCCAGTACGCCCCGGAAGAGACGGCGAGTCTGGGCATCACCGTCTCAAACATTCAGGTGCGCTCCAACGGCCCCCAGCTCGCCGAGATCGGGCGCCTGTTGGACGAGGGCAAGCTTCAGGTCGGAGTGGACTGCACATACCCACTTCCCCAGGCGGCCAGCGCACACACGCGAGCCGCGCGGGGCCACCTCCAAGGCAAGATCGTGCTGACAGTGACGTCGTGATCGCCGAACCTCAGCAGGCGCAACGCCGGCCGGCCGGTCCCACAACCCGCCGGGCAGCGAATACCTCAGGACCTCCCGGTAGTTCCTGTCCGCCGCCCTCCGACCCAGCGAATACCTCCGCCGCCACGTCCTGTTGAGCCGATCCCAGGCGTCCTGCGTGGTCCGCTCAACATCAGCCAGACGGACCAGCGCAGCAGCACGATCAGCCGGATCGCTTGCTATCAGCCCGTACGCCCACCCCAGCCGCTCGTGCCACACATCCCCACCAACGACGCTCACGCCCATATCCGCTCCCCTCGTCACCCGGTAGATCATGCTCTGCCTCAAGCCGAAACCCGCCCTCATTTACCCCGGTGAAGCACGGCACGCCGTTCGCCTATGGCAGGGGTGACAAGGGCCTTGCCTTTGCGACAACTACCGTGCCTCGGCTCCATACCCGGGCTCGAGGGCTGTTCGGCGCGCGGTTGCTACGGTCGAACTCTGGGCGCTCGGGTCCGTGAACCGGACCTCCTGCAGGCCCCCGGTGCGGCCGCCGTCCAGGAAGTACACCTCCTTGAGCGCTTCGGCCACGGTCTCCTGGAGCTCCTGGTCGGTGGCGCCAGCCTCCTGTGCGTCGAAGAGGCGGGCCGACGGGCGGCAGGGCTACCTCAGGTCCCGGATGCGGTGCTGGTCCGTCGATCCGATCGGCGCGGTGCAGCCCGTAGGCGGGGTCTGTCTCGCGCAGGACCTCGGCCTCGTATCGGCAGGTGTCACACACGGCGTTCGGGAACTGTCGGGGACAGTCGAAATGGAAGCTGCGTGTCTGTTGCTTCGACTGCTGTCTGATGGCGGAGCCGCGCGCGTGCGCGACGGTGGACAGTTCAGCTGACAAACACGCCGATTCTTCCCACGACGGCGGTTCGAGGGGGCTGTTGGGGATGGCCATGACGTTGGCGCCCGGCGGTAGAGGCTGATCGGCCCCGCGCTCCATCAGCCGGGTGTCGCATGCCCGTTGTCAGGCCGCTTCGCCCGGTGGTCCGGGTAGTGTTCCCGACATGGACTTCGATACCACCGTAGAGCGAGCTCAACGCCTCAAGCAGCTGCACGCCCAAAGCAAGCCGCTCGTGCTGCCGACCGTCTGGGACGCCTGGTCCGCGCGTGCAGCAGTGGCCGCCGGGTTCCCCGCGCTGACGGTCGGCAGCCATCCCCTCGCAGAGTCCCGAGGAGCAGCGGACCACGAGGGGCAGACCTTCGACGAAGTGCTCGCCGCCGTCAGGCCGATCATCGCGGCGGTCGACGTGCCCGTGTCTGTGGACCTGGAGTCCGGATACGGGCAAAAGCCCGCTGATCTCGTCGCCGGGCTCATCGAGGTCGGCGGGGTCGGCCTCAACATCGAGGACACCGTCCACTCGGACGGCGGCCGGGTGCGCAGCACCGAGGAGCACGCGAATTACATCGCGGGCCTGCGTACGGCGGCGGACGAGTCAGGTGTCGCGGTCTGGGTGAACGGACGCACCGACCTCTTCCTGCACGCGCAGGACGCTTCCGGCGTCCTCCAGGAGGCGATCGACCGACTGCGTGCTGTGGAAGAGGCCGGAGCCGACAGCGTCTACCCGGTAGGAATCCAGGACAACGATGAACTGCTCACCGCGGTGATCGGGGCAGTGAACATCCCCGTCAACTCCACGGCCCACCCCGTCAAGCACGACCTCGAGCGTTTCCGGCGCCTCGGCGTAGGCCGGATCACCTACGGCCCGCTCCTGCAAATCGCCCTGACCGACACGATGAAGGACATGCTCAAGCCCTGGGCACCTTGAGAAGTTGACCGGGCGGCAGGGTCCGGCCGCGCCGCCAGAACTCTTCACCGCACGGTGGAGCTCAGCGGCGGACTTGCGAGGTTGCGTCGCCATAGACGGCTCTTCCGGATGGCGCCTCATCGCCCGAGTTGAGGCACGCCTGCCCTGGTGACCGGTGAGTGGCCTGGAGGTCGAATGGCCTCCAGCCGCTTCAACGCCGCCGAATGCAGGACAGCTGCGACGCCGGAATCACACTAGAACCCGTCGCAATGGTGAAATGACACGTCGCCATGAAGTGACTGATCAGGACTGGGATGTTGGCCCGCCTGGCCACACAAGCTGCGCGCTCGTAGCCGGGTTGCCGACGAGCACAAGGGCGGCATCGAAGTCGGTGTCAAGCACGGTCGTTGGTGAGCATCGTTGACGCTGAGCTCACTGCACAGTGAACCTTTGGCATACCCTTCACGCCATGGCTCGCCATGGTCGGCAGCTAAGACCTCGCTTCTTATGGCGCCTTTGCGGTTATCGTGCCTGAGGGTGCCTCCGTCGGGGGTCGGGCCATGGGTCGGGGGATCGTGGACGAGTCGTTTGACGCCGTTGGAGAAGCCCTGTGTTGCGCCGCAACCGTCCGGCTGGGCGGGGCCATGGAGGTGCTGACCGGGCGGTCTGGCCTGTTCGACGCCTACGCCTCGATCATGGCGGGAGTGGAGAGCATCAGGGCATTTCTTGATGGCCAGGAACTCGACGACGACTTGCTCAGTTCGGCGTTTGCCGAGAGCTGGTCCCTGGATGCCAGGTACCCGGCAGGGCTCCCGGGTCATGCCTTCGTTGGAGGTTGGACGCGTCTAGTGTTCGGCACGGTGGTGCTGACCAAGCCGAAGCAGCAGAACATCGTGGCAGCGCAGACGCTGGGCTTCGCCTCGGAGGCGGCGGCAGCCTGGCCGTCCGCCGTCCGTATCGGCTCCTTCGACACCCTGGCCCGCTTCGAAGTGGCGTGCCAGCGGGAGGCGGAGGACCGTCTCCGGAAGGACGGCCTGCCTGCCCTGTGGGAACTGACGGAAGACTGGTCGAAGCAGTATCGCCAGGCGGCGGAACAGGTCCTCGGGTAGTCGGCGCCTCAGCCTGTGAGTCGTCGATAGCCGATGAGGGTTGCGGCTATGCCGACGAAGGCGAGGAAGTGCTCGGCCTTGCGTTCGTAGCGACGGTGGAGCCTTCGGCAGCCTGCCAGCCAGGACACGGTTTTTTTCGACCACCCAACGATGCCGGCCCAGCCGCTGTGAGGACTCGACGCCCTTGCGGGCGATACGGTGGCGGATGCCCCGTCGGCGGAGCCATCGACGCAGGTGGTCGTAGTCGTAGCCCTTGTCGGCGTGCCGGCCGCCATGGCGTTCATGGAAATGGCCGAGGCCGCCGCGCGCCGCGGGGTCGCTTGATCCCGGTTCCTTGACGATCGAATTTGCCGAGGACACCTGACGGCTGAAGCGGGCTTTGAGCAGGCGAAGTACGTCGAACCTGTGCACCAATCTGGTACCGGTGCCCAGACCGCATGCGTGACGCGGGTGTTCACACGAGATGATCACCTCGTTCTATACAACTGCTTGGCTTCGGCCTGCACTTCGGGGGACTCATGTACCGCTTCACCCGCCACACCGCCACTGCTCTGACTGCCGTCGCGCTGATTACCGGCATGACATCGGCCTGTTCCGACGCGCCTACGCCGTCCAAGACTCCCCAGTCCCACAAGACGGCGACCTCCACCCCGTCACCTACAGCGCAGCCGTCCTCCCCATCCGGCCGGGAGAAGCTGGACAAGGAAGCCCGCGACCTGCTCAACATGACGGACCGCCTGGAGTCGGACGAGGGCTTGATCTCGTCCGGCTCCCTCGCGGTGCCCGGAGAGAATCTGGACGAGACCGTCAAGACCGGCACCGCCCTGCGGGTGGAGGTGGCCTGCGCTGGGGAGGGCACGGTCACCTTCACGGTCGCCTCAGGCACCGCCAAGACAGCCAAGCGCGTCGACTGCACCGAGGCGACGACGAACGGGTTCGACTTCACCACGGCCGGGCCGGGCCTCACCATCCAGGCGGACTCACCCGAGGAAGACAGGGTGGGCACCGCCTACATAGTGAGCCACATCGCCTGACCGTCCCGACAGTCGGCCCTGGTCACCCTGGCCTCGGCTCACCGCCGCCTGCTACCTCTCCGAGCGAGTGGTCCCCGTCGTCAGCTCCGCGTCGAAGGCCTGGAACCGGTGCGCACCTGGCGGAACAGGGGCCGGTGCGCGTTGGAGCGGTGGAAGACGTCGATCATGTCTGCGTCTGTGCCGTGCGGCTGGTCACTGCCCGAGCCGATGCGCGCCGCGCCGCGCCGCGCCGGTCAACGATGAGGCACTGCCTGTGGGGTGGCCGGCCCGGCGGAAGTAACGGACAGGGGTTGCTCTGTCCGCTGTCCATCCTCGACGCTCGGAACTGCCCGCCTGCGGAGTCGTGCGAGCGTGGAAGGGGCGGCTCGGGGGCGATGAGTTCCGGGGCCCGGTGGGGTCTACCTCTGTACGAGCGAAAGCTGCACACGATTCTGTGAGGGACCATGACCACCCACGCACTACCACCCGTCGTCGATGCCGCATCGTGGGAGCGCCAGCTCGAGGCGCTGCGTGCCCGGGAGAAGGCCGCGACGCGGGAGCTTGACGCCATCGCCGCCGAGCGTCGTCGCCTGCCGATGGTGGAGATGCCCGACTACACCCTGGAGGGCGAGGACGGTCCCGTTCGGCTGGCGGACGTCTTCGAGGGCAAGAGGCAACTGATCGTCTACAACCACATGTGGTTCGCCGGCAAGGAATGGCAGTGCCCGGGCTGCACGGGGTTCACCTCGCAGTACACCCGCCTGGAGTTCCTGGACAACTACGATGCGCGATTCGTCATCGTCACCCAGGGGCCGATCACAGAGGCACTCGCCTACCGGCAGCGGGTCGGCAACCAGATGACCTGGTACTCGACTGCCAACAGCTCCTTCGGGGCCGACGTCGGTGCACCGCCCGACGCAGGATTCGCGGTCAACGTGTTCCTGCGTGACGGCGACACCGTCTATCGCACCTGGCACACC
The DNA here is from genome assembly GCF_044742595.1 of Streptomyces sp. NPDC087859. Lineage (NCBI taxonomy): Bacteria > Bacillati > Actinomycetota > Actinomycetes > Kitasatosporales > Streptomycetaceae > Streptomyces > Streptomyces sp. NPDC087859. The sequence goes on from NZ_JBIUUU010000012.1 coordinate 45,898, forward strand.
AACGGCCGGGGCACCGAACAGCTCAGTCACACCTTCCCGCTGATCGACCTCCTGCCGTACGGACGGCAGGAGGAGTGGCAGGACTCGCCCGAGGGCTGGCCTCAGTCGCCCACCTACAGCCGGTGGGCGACGTCCAAAGACATCGCTGCGCTCTATGGCCCGGGCTCCGGCAGCTGAACGACCTCCGTCACAGCCGGTGAGCGGGTGAACTCGGAGATGCTGCCGATGCGCGACGGATCGACCATCGCTCGGCGTCCCCGTAACTGCCGGACAAGTTGCCTACGCTGACTCAGTGGGGCATCGCCTGGCCGCCCCGCCCAAGGGCTGGAAGAACGAGCTGACCGGACGAGGGCAATCCGCGCTGGAGTGGCGGAAGGCCATAGGCGTGCGGGGCGAGCCGGGTGTCCTGTCGCGGGTCAGGCTGCCGGCAGTTCCTCCGCGGGGAGTCGGCCGGCCTGTACCGCGTCGAGGAGAGCCTGGTGGTCCCGCTCGTTCTGGTCGGCGTATGACTCCGCGAAGGAGGTGAGTGCGCGGTCGAAGGAGTCGCCGCTGCCCAGGTATGCGGCGATCGCGATGCGGTCGCCGGACCGTGCGTGCGCACGCGCCAGTGTGGCTCCGCACAGTTCACCGAACGCCTTCAGGTCCTTCGGCCGCATCCTCTCCGGTATGGCGATGCCCTTCCAGTCGCGCAGCTGGCGGACGTAGAAGTCGCGTCGTTTGCCGTCGATCCCGTCCACCCGCTCCCAGCCGAGGAAGATGTCGCTGGTGGCCTGCATCAGCCGCTGGCCCGAGACCACCCGCTCGCCCTGGTTGCGGTATTGGCTTGCGCCGACGTGTGCGGCGAGTACGGAGGTGTCGGCCTCCTTGGCCTGGAGGAAGAGCGGGTCCTGGTCGTCGCGGCCGAGGAGCAGGAAGATCCAGCATCGGGTTCCGACGCTGCCGACGCCGACCACCTTGCGGGCGACGTCGGCCAGTCGGTAGTCCTCCAGGAGCGTGCGCCGGTCGGACGCGAGCGTGCGACCATACCGCTCGATCAGACCGCGGAACTGACGCTCCAGCGCGCTGCGCTCCACATCCGGCAGCAGGTCACTGGCCGGGATGAGCAGCGGGGGCTCCGCCGCGATCCTGGGCCGGCCGTCGACCGTCTCGGTGAGCTTGTCGAAAGCCTGGAGGCTGTCGCGGGTGCGGGCCTTCGCGATCGCGTGGGCCAGGTTCTTGCGACCGCGCTTCGTTGCATGGAGCCGGCCTGAGGCCAGTGATTCGAGGAGGTCCGCGTCGATCTTCGTGTACCAGACGTCGAGGTTGCCCGTTTCCGCGAAGCGGATCATCGCCTTGCGGTACGAACGGACTGTGGCGCGCACGATGCGGGCGCGTTCGTCGTCGTCGAAGCCGTTCTCCCGGCCCGCGATGACCAGGCTCGCCGACAGGCGCTTGACGTCCCACTCCCAAGGGCCCGGCAGCGTCTCGTCGAAGTCGTTGATGTCGAACACCAACCGCCGTTCCGGTGAGGCGAGCAGACGGAAGTTCAGCAAATGTGCGTCCCCGCACAGCTGGGCGGTGAGCCCTGAGACCGGGCTGGCGGCCAGGTCGGACGCCATGATCGCGGCGGCTCCCCGGTAGAAGCGGAACGGGGACTCCATCATCCGGGCGTAGCGGATCGGGACGAGCTCGGGCACCCGTGCCTCGGACTGCGCCTCAAGAATCGACAGCGGGTCCGGCCGGTCGGGAGACGGCGTGTACACGGCGTGACCCGACCGAGGCGAGCGGCGCCGTGCCTCCTTGCCGAGAGCCGCGCGGTTCTCGGGCGTGGCGTGGGGTGCGGCCCGCATGGCCGTGGTCGCGTTCTGGGACATCAAAGACGCTCCTGCCTAGTCCTGCCCTGCTTCTGCCGCCATGGGGACACCCGGCACACGGCACGTCGTACCCGGCGGGCTCTTCCCTGGCGCTCTGTCCCCTGCCGGCCGTGCAGATCACCTATGCCGGGCGGGCGGCTGCTCTCAGCCCTGAGCTTCGACCTCGGCATCGGCGACGGCGATGGCCATGCCGAGCGCCGTGGCGATGTGGCCCGCCGCGGTCATGACGCGGGCGGTGCCCACGATGGGTGCGATGGCGACCAGGACGTCCTGCAGTTGTTCGACACTCAGACCGGTTCTGATCGCCGGGTCGATATGGGCCGCGTAGGAGATGGGCGGGGCGTCCGAAGCGGCGAGTGCCGCGATGCGCGTGAGGAGGAGCGTGTCCGGAGCCAGCCCGCACCGCTCGACGGAGTCGACCGTCATGGCGGCGAGGACGTCCAGGACAGGAGTGTCCGATGCAGTGGACATGACGTATGCCCTCCTGGTGAGTGTCGAGCCCGAAGGGGCGTGAGGCGGACGAACCGCATTCCGCACACGGGGCCTCTCAACCGTAGATCCCCTTCGGGCCTCGCGCATCGCGTGCCGTCTCTGCGCGCATTCCCGACGTGCGCGTCGCGCCCGAGGGGACGAGATTGGAGGTAATCCGCCGGTCGGATGTGAACGGCGGTTGTGCAGGGCTGCCCGGCACCCAGGCAGCCTCCGGATCGGAGACACCATGAAGGACCTCAAGTTCGAGCGGAAGCGCTCCCTGTCACGCCTGGAAGCTGCTGATCAACTCGCTGCGCTGGCCGCCGCTCTGCGGAAGGGCGGGGAGGCCGAAGTGGAACTCAGTCCCGGAACGCTGAGCCTGCGGATCCCCGACGACCTGCGCAGCGAGATAGAAGTCGAAGTCGGTGACGGGGAGATCGAACTGGAGATCGAGTTCACGTGGCCGACCACACGGCCCAGGACAACGCCATCGCAAACGGCCGCAGGCGCGGAGAAGCCCACCACACGCACACGCAAGAAGGCCCCAGCAAAGCCGAAGCGCAGCGTTACCAGCAGCAACAGCGGCACAGGTACGAAGCGGTCCGCGACGAAAAAGCCCTGACGACCCGTCCTTAGACCGTCGGGACAAAGAGTCCGGCCTCCGTTGGTGAGGGTGGGGCCCGGGCCGGTGGCTTGATCGTTCGGGAAGTCTTGATCGCTGCTGGACCTGTCGTCTGGCCGCCTGCCCCGGTCAGGGCCGACAGGCTTGCACTTCCTGTGTCTGAGGCCCGGGACCGTGCGGCGTTTCATCGAGCTGCTGGCGTCGCCACAGGTGCACACCTACCTCGGTGGCACCGCCCGCCGGCGCGAGGAGCTTGAACGCGAGATGCCCGAAGTGCCTGAGCGGTGGCCCGAGAGCTTCGTCGTCGACCTCGACGGGGCGATGATCGGCCAGCTCCTGCTCAGGAAAGCACCGCAGCACCGCAGCACCGTCGCCCGGCTGCTGCGGGGAAGGTCGATCTCGACTACATTTTTCTGCCGCGAGACTTGCCCGGAGACACGTTCGTCGTGTTCCGGGACGCCGAGGGGCCGAACCGGTCGGGAACGTCCTCCTCGGCCGTGCCCGGCAGCCGTGCATGAGACATGTCCAGTTGAGGCTGTCTCATCTTGTTCCGCCCGTTCTTCGCCCCCGCGACAGTGAGATCCCTGGTCAGACCACGGGTCAGATCCGGTCGCCGGTCGTCTCCCGGAGTGCGGCTTCCAGCCGGTCGCGGGCCTTGGTCTGGGCGGCGATCCGTTCGTTGAGGACCGCCAGCCGTTCCCGCGCGACGCGCAGGCCCTTGGTGGAGGGCGGTACGGCAGCCACATCGCCGTCCAGGCATGGCAGGAACACACGCACGTCGTCCAGGGTGAGCCCGGCGGCCAGCAGATAGCGGATGTTGCGGACCCGCACCAGGGCCCGCTCGTCATAGACGCGGTAGCCATTGGAGGCACGTTCGCAGGAGATCAGCCCGGCCTGCTCGTAGTGCCTCAGCGCACGAGCGGTCGTCCCAGTTGCCCTGGCCAGCTCACCGATCCGCACGCCTTCCACCTCCCGAGCCACTCCTATCACGCCACCACCGCTCCGCCGTCCACTGGGAGTATCACGCCGGTGATGAACGATGCCGCCGGTGCGGCAAGCTGGGTGACCGCCCAGGCCACCTCCTCGGGTCGGCCGACCCGGGCCAGCGGGGTGTGCGCCAGTTGCCACTCCCGCACTGTGGCCATCCGCTCCGGCGTCAGTCCCTGATGCTCGCCGATGGGCGTATCGATCGCACCGGGGGCGACCGCCACCACCCGGACACCGCGGGGTGCCAGTTCGACCGCCCAACTGCGGGTCAACAGTTCCAGCGCGGTCTTGGTCGCCGCGTAGACCGAGCTGCCGGGCCAACCCCGCTGCCCCACCGACGTAGTGACATTGACGATCACTCCGCCAGACATCTCCAGGAGCGGCAGCGCGGCCTGGGCCAGCAGAGTGGGGGCGACGAGGTTGGTGGAGAGCTGAGCCTTGATCATCTCCAGCGTCAGCGTGCCGAGGGCTCCGCTGCGCACAATGCCGGCGTTGTTGACCAGCACGTCCAATCGGCCGTATGTCTCCCGCACAGTCTGGACGATCCGCTCGGGCTCACCCTCGGATGTAATGTCGACGGGCAGCGCCATGATCCGGTCGCTCTCGGCAGCGGTCTCTTTGAGCAGCTCGACCCGCCGCCCGATCGCGACCACGCGGGCACCCTCGGCGGCGAAAGCGCGGGCGACGCCCCGGCCGATCCCGGTGCCGGCTCCCGTGACAACGACAGTTCTACTGCTCTGCGGTGTGATGCTGTCCATGCCGCTCATCGTCCAACCCTGCCGCCAGCGGCAAGGTCAAGCATTCTGCCGCGGGTACCCGGTCATCGGACTCGGCTCGTTCCTCGCCAACGCCCGCCGCCGCGCCGGCACACTGGGCCCCGAACGACGGTCAGACCGCAACGCGTTGGGGATGCGCTGGTAGACGGTGCAGAGCGGGGCAACAGGGTCAGGACGCTTCGCCCTCAGCCTGCTGCCGCTTCAGCCACTCCGGCAGACTGACCGCGTCCAGCGTGTCCGGATGCTCCAACCCCAACACCCGCCGCTGCACTTCCAACGTCTCCTCCCCCAACACCACCGCCTCCCCCACTCGACCCACATCCGCCAACCAGACGGCCAGGTTGAGCGCCGTGCTCAGCGTGTCCGGATACTCCGACCCCCGTGGACGCGGGGAGCAGCGACCTGATGTGCTCCAACAGCCAGCGCACCGGCCACCGGTGATCCACGCCGACACGGCGAGCCCCTCCGCCAGGCTGGCCCAGGACATCTGGAGCGGGAGGACGGCCCAGACCAGGGCCAGCATCACCGCCATCACCGCCATCACCAGGTGGTACTGGACTATGTGTCCCAGACACGCGCCCCGGCCCCGCTGCGGGCTCACGCCGTCGGCGACCTCAGCCGCCGACGGCGCCGCCTTTCTTCCGGCCTGGTGATCGGCCTGACCGATCACATGGTCCGCAAGGTTGTGTCCGACCGCGAGCACCGCACATACCGAGCCGAACGTCGCCACCGTGGCGACCTGCCCGATGCCTTGTCATCGGGCACCCACCAGAAGGCCGCGACGCGAGCGCTCGGTACTGTCCGAGGTCGAACCCGCCGCCATGAGTCCAGCGGGCCGCCGCGAGAGGGAGCACACATGCCACTCGGTGACTTCGATGCTTGGCGACGAGAGCTGCTCTGGACGGGCGTGCTCGTCCAGGACGGTGACACCTCCGTCTCCGACGAAGAGGCCGGCTACCGCTACGACCGCTACGTCGCCCTTGCGGACATGGTCGACGGCACCGAGGGCCCCGCAGCAGTTCACGCCTTGATCGCGTCGCTGCAAGTGGAACAGGGCTACGGCGCCCACGAAGCTGTCTACGGCGCCCTGGAGCAATTTCCCAGCCAGCACCTGTTCAGTGGCGCGATCACGGCTGTCACCGACCTCTTGCGAATCCCACGTGACCACAGTGGCCAAGTCCTCCAGCTCCTGACCCTGCTCGGTAGCAGCGATGACCTGAGGGCGTTCACAGACGCATGCAGTCGCCTCGAACCAGAGCTGCGGGCTGGACTGGCAGCACTCATTGCCGACCATGAGGCCGACGAGTGGCTTGCGGACGAGCGTTCCTTCGGACGGCTCCGAGTCGCACAGGACTAACCTCCTACGCTCAGCACGGCCCTTGCTGGTGCAGAGAAGGCTGAGGACGGACAGCCCATCATTCCGAGCTGCCGCATCCGACAGACGGTTGTGTCCGTACGCGGTGTCCAACCGCCGTCGCTGCGTTGGGGAGTCGACCGTCCCAGTGCGGGCGATGTCGATGTAGTGCAGGGCCTGGTCCCGGTGGAAACGCAGGGACTCGTCAAGCAGCACACCGGGCTGACGCCCTGACACCGCCAGGGTGCGCCTTGGCAACTCCCTGGAGGCTGCGGGCCCGGGGTTCTCACAGCGAGCGCGTGGTCGTATGAGTCCTCTTGCGGCATCTCAGGGCTTCCTGATCAGACAAGTACTCCGCTGCGCTCGGCGGGGCCGCTCAGCTCCATCGATGTTGGCCCAGAGATCAGCAGGCGGAAGATCAGCGACTTCGTCGCAGGACGGGCATGAGTGTCCTCGGGAGCGGAACAGGCGGTCCAAACATCAAACCCGCCATGGCCGCAGGCCTCGACGACCGATCCGTAGGTCAGCGCGACGAGCACTATGTCGTCGTCCAGGCCGGGGCATGGTTCGGGAGTTCCTTCGTCGTCATAGGTGAGGGCCAGGCTGACGGCCAGGGCCGCGACGTACCGCTCCGACGTCTTCACGTGCGCCGGCACCACGGCGGGGGCACAAGGCCGTCGCCCGGCCGGAGAGGCTGCTGGACGCGAGGCGGTTGAGCAGCACAGAGACCTCGGCCAGCACGGTGGGCGCGCTCTGCGGGCCCGTAGGCGATGACGTCGTCAGCTGCGGCGTCGTAGACGCGCAGGTGACTGTGCGGGCCGGTGCAGACGAGGGCGCGCACGATCGCGGGCGGGCCCAGGCTGAGGGCATCGCAGTGCCCGCAGTGGACCAGGGGCAGCAGGTCGGTGGTGACGCGCTCCCAGTCGCCGACGCTCGGCCAGTCAGCAGCGATCCGGTTCCGCCGCCGTATGCCGTCGATCAGCTCCGCCGCGCCCACACCAGCGGACGGCCCGGCTTGAAGTCCTGCGGTAACAACGGTTCCAGCCGGGCCCACTGGCTATTCTTCAGATCGCCACGCCTCACGAAGCGTGATCATCCATGATCAAGATCCACTCTCACAACAGATCTCGCCGTGCGATGAGCACGGAGAACAAGGAGGCGGCGTGTCGAACCGTGTGGCCGCGCGTCGCCCCGGTCGATCGGTCGACCGATCTGTCAGTCGACCGGATAGAACTGCGCGTACCAGCGGCGCAGCGCTTTGATGCCCTTCTCGTGCGGGAGCAGGACGGGGCGCGCCTGGTGGATCTTGTGGTCCCAGATCCCGACCTCCTTGCGCACCTCGTCCAAAGCCGCCATGCGGAAGACGAGTTTGGCCAGGGGGGTCAGCATCGGCAGCCAGGCCGGTTTGCGGATGTAGTACAGCATCCGCAGTTCGCTCATGCGGTCGTCGACGGGAGTGCTGAGTGCGACGGCGGTCACCGACAGTACGGGGCCGTGAGTACGCACCACCATGACGCCGGGCCCGTACATGAACGCGTCGAAGGTGTTGTCGATGACCCGGCCCAGGACGCGGCGGGAGATGCGGCCGCGCGCCTCGGCGAACGGGCCGTCCTCCCGCCAGTCCTGGACAGGGGGTTCACTCTGGCCGTGGATGAAGTGGAAGTGGGACTCGTCGACGATGTTCTCGCGCATCTCCTGGATGTGGACGCGAGCCCGGCAGGTGTCGTCGATGGGCGCGGCGAACTCTTTCGATCCTGTCTCGGGGATCTCCGGCACCTCCCACGAAGGCTCGCCCGGCCCGGCGTGGACGAAGACGAGCCCGCTGTGCTCTCGGACCGGGAACCCGTCGAGGGAGACCTTGGGAGTGCGCACTGCGAACGGGGCCTCCACGCACCGGCCGTCGGCACCGAACCGCCACCCGTGGAACGGGCACTGCACCGTGCCGTCCACGACCCTCCCGCCCGCGCCGAGATGCGCGCCGTAGTGCGGGCAGTGCGCATCCCGAACAGCTGCCCGGCCGTCGGCTCCCCGGAAGGCGATGAGCGCCCGCCCGAAGTAGTGCAGGCTGACGACCTTGCCCGGCCGCAGTTCGCGGCTGCGCAGCACCGCGTACCAGCCGTACGGCACGGTCGGCATCGGATACTGGTCGGCCCGAGGATCGCGCGGCAGAGCGGCCAAGTTGTCATGACTGCGACGTGAAGGCATGCGCAGATGCTAGCTAGAGGATCACGGGGATACCGGCCATTCTCCAGCCGGTATCCGGCCCGGAGGCGGGACTCGACGCCCTTCTGTCCACCCCGCGCCGAGTGCTGCGCCGGGACATCAGCGGGCGGGCATGGCCTACAAGATCCGGACCGGGATCTCCTGGCGTGACCTGCCGGAACACTACGGTCCCCGGCAGACCGTCTACACCCGCTTCCGTCTCTGGACCGGCCGAAAAAGGGATCAACAGGCCGGACGAACCGGACGATCACGCCCTCGGCCGATCCAGAGGCGGACTGACGACCAAGATCCATCTCGCCTGCGACGGGAAGGGGCGCCCGCTCGCCGTCCTGGTGACACCCGGCCAACGGCACGACAGTATCTGCGCGCGACCTCCTCTGGAGCGCATCCGGGTCCCGCGCACCGGCGCGGGCTGCCCCCGCTGCCGGCCTGACCAGGTCATCGCCGACAAGGCCCACAGCTCCCGCCGCTTCCGCGCCGACCTGCGCAAACGCGGCAACGGACACACCACCAACCATCTATCTGGCCGGGCTGCACATCACCGGCATCTTCCTCTGGTACGCCCTGTGATCCGTTAGCTCAGGTGATGTTGTGCCCAATCGGAGACACCGCTCAGCCGGGCGGCGGCTTTGACAGGGTCTCCGTCTCGGGTGGGCTGGCCCACCTCGAAGTCGTGGCCGGTCAGGCCGCTTTCGTCCTCGACGATGTGAGCGATGCGATAGGCCAGCTCCATCACCGCCAACGCCGCCGGACCCGAATGGCGGTAAGCGACCTCGATGTGGGCTGTGTCCCCGCAGTAGTCGAGCTGTACGCGTCCTGGCGGGCCAACCGTCTCAAGGGTGAGGCTATACAGATACTCCTCGGACTCGACAGATCCGATGTCCCGCCGGACTCGGCCCAGGATCCGGTCCCACTCATCCCGTTGCGCGTCGGTAAGCCGGAGCAGCGGCAGGCCGGCATCGGGATCAAAGCCGGCGTTGAGGCGATCAAGCGTCTCCTGAAGCGTCAGGCCCGGCTGCACCCGCACGAGCATGATGTCGTAGGTCACCGGGCGAATCTACGCAGCCCTCCGCTCCTCGGCGACACCATTGACCCAGCCTCCAGAACTGCTCGGTCTTCCAAACGAGACCGCCTGGCGCTAGCGGGTGCGGATCACACCTCGTCGGAGCCGATTGCGGCGTTCAGCGCGCGCAGAGCGTCTTCGTATTGGTGACGGTCGAACTGGAACGGACCGAATGCCGCGTACTCCCGGGTTTTGCGATGGGGTTGCTCGAAGGAGTCCCACACGACGAGGTCAGCTGTGGTGGTGATGCGGGCCATGAGAGGCCAGCACCCCCACTCGCCACATTCACAGCCGAGAACGGGTGTCTTCGGCCCCATCGTTTTGGTGGACCGTCCGAGGAAGTGGTCCTGCATCGGACCGAATGGGAAGAACTGTGGGATCAGACCACCATAGGCGTCGCCTGCGGGCTGCATCCGGGCAGCGATCTCGAAACTGTCGATCAGCTCAGTGAGTGATGCTCCATCGATGCGGGGGACGATCACGAGCACGCCACCGTCGCCGCGTTGCTGGCACTCGAAGCGGATCTCATTGCTGGTCACTCCGTAATTGTCTCAGCGAAGCCGTTCCCTCCTCCCGGAAGGGTTGAACTGCTGCTATGCGCGGCATGGCGAGGTTGATCGCCGTGCCGCCGGAAGTTCGTCGGTCCACTTGAGCAAGCTTGTCTTCGGCGCCCGCCAGACTGACCCGGAGTCCTTCGACCTGCCCGAGCCAGCCCTCGCGCTCGGCCTCGGCGATGCGGGCAACGAGGTTGCCGTGGATCTCCTCCAACCGGCCGCGCTGGGCCGGGGATTTCCGCGCTGGCGACCTCGACGCGCTGGAAGAGCTGGCCCTGGAACTCGGTGCGGCCAAACCGGACCATCAGTCAGGCGACGGACCCAGACGGGTACTCCTGGATCCGGCTGGCCACGCCTTCTGCCTGACGCCTTCTCCCGTCGTACCGCAGGAACCATGAACCGTCACGATCCCGCAGGCTCTACGAGTCAACCTGAGTAGCGACGGGCTCACTACAAGAGCAGGCAGAAATGTTCCAGATGTGAGCATCCGGCTTGTCGGTTGCGATTCCTCTCTAACTTGATCGGATGCTCAAAACGTTCCTCATCAACGTGCTCCCGGTCGTCATCGCCGTGGTCGCCATCGCTGTTCCCACCTGGATTGGTGTCCGGCAGACGCGGATCAGCCAGCACGTGAACAATATTCAGGCGATGATCACTCTGCTCGACGAGTTCCGGTCAGCCGAGTTTCACGACCAGCACGACTACGTGTGCAACCGTCTTCAGCAGGAACACGACCCGAGTGAGGGAGTGCGCGGGCTTCCCGGCGAGGCGAAGGCGGCCTTCTGCAATGTCGTGTACTACTACCAGTCCTTCGCCACCCTGACCGTCTTCCAGCTCGTGGACGACAAGTTGTTTCTTCCGCTTCTACGTCACCGGATCATGAACGTCTGGAGGGCCACCCAGCCATTCGTAGAGCGAGAGCGCGAGCTGCGAGGAAGCGACAGCTCATACCTCTCAGCGTTCCAGGAACTCGCCCGCCGGACGGCCGAACTGCCCGTCACGTATATCCACGACCGCATTCTCGACACCCGGCGCAACCGGCGAAGGTGGTTCTCCTTCTGGACAAGCCGCCGACGTTCCGCACCGGACAGCATGTGATCCGGGGCCAGCACAGGTACGGCAATACCGCGATGCGTACTGAGCCTGACTCGACGAGCTCAACCTGAGTAGTCCCCGGTAAGAGGGCGCGCGGCCATGAGAGGTACTCGGGGTCTGCTTCCCGGCCGGTTGGGGGTCAGTCGACGGGGTCTTCGGTCCATACGAGCATTCCGGGGAAATCCGGGTCCCTGTTGGTTACTTCCCACTCGTCGTCGCCCGGCAGTATCGCGATCCAAGGAGGCGGTGAGGCCAGCACGTTCCCGACGATGTCCAGGGCACTGGTGAAGGAGCGCCACAGGGGATCACGTTCCCAGGCGAAGCCCTGCTGAATGTCCCACTCGCCGAGACGGCCTGTCCTGATGTCGACCAGGAGCTGGATAACGCTCAACGTCGCGATCGGGACGAGGAATGGCTTATCTCCTGCTGTGAGGTTTTTGTCATCGGGTGCCGCGTACTTCAACCAGTCCGCACGATTCTCGAGGATGTCCTCGACGCTCAGTAGCGTGAACCCGGGCGGGATGATCACGGTCAGTCCTGAGCCGTTGTGACGCAGAAGTGAGCGTTCGACATCCTCCGGCAGCCGTCCGCCGAGAGACTCGTACAAGGCATCCAGGTCTGCGCGCGTACACGGGGCCGGCAATGGGTCTTCCTCCGGCGCATGCTGGGCTATCCAGCGTTCGATCTTGCCCCACGACTCCTCGACACTCACGCACCCTCCTCAACCCGGCCAGAGGCCAAGGATCCCAATTCATCAACGGCCAGGACAGCCAACGGAGTTCAAAGACGGCTTGCAAATGAGGATCACTCAACGTTCGCTGCGACAGGTCCTTCCTGTGCGTGGGGGCAAAGGAAAGGGAGGTGTCCTGCAGGGGGATGCCGGGAGTGTCTCCAGGCGTCGCGTTCTCGCGGTGACGGGCTCCCCTCCATCGCCGTCACCGGGGTTGCCCGGGTAGTGCAGAGGGCGGCTGCCGGGCCACCGCGACCGCTCGGTGGGCTGGGCGGCGCTCTCGACGCCTCCCTCGCCCGGAGCCGCGGGGCGGGGAGCGTGCCGCGGCCGCCCGATGCACGCGGCGCGTGGTCGACGCCCCACTCGCGGCCACGCCCTTTCCTCAAGGCCGCTCCCCCTGGTGTGGGCGCCGATCCCACAGGGCGGGGGAATCCCGGTGGTGACGTGATCGACGTCCTCGCCTACTTCAACGCTGGAGGAGTACGCAAGAGGCCCGGCCGGGGCCATCCTGAAGCCGCCAGGGGCCTTGTGTCGTGTCTTCATCGCGTGATCCGCGTTCCCGCCTCTCCGAAGAGTCCGGGCCAGGTGCCGGATGGCTTTCACCGACACCACCGGACCACTGCGGTCAAGGAGTAGAAAGCACTGCCGTCAGGGCCGGACGGCCCTAGGAGGGCCCTTCCCGTCGAACGCGCTGTCCTTCGTGCGCGCGGAGGTCACGTCGTCAGGCGGACGGCCAGCAGGACCACGTCGTCGTGGAAGGCGTCGGAGGGGGCAGTACGGTCGCCGCGTATGGCGTGGTACCAGCCGAGGTTGTTCAAGGCCTTCGCCTGTCCGGCCCGGTGTTCGGCGGTCGGAAATTTTCAAGTGCCGGTATGAGGTGGTATGCGGATTCGGGTCCGTAGCGGTACTCCTGGCCGTACGCCATGGCGATCGTGGTGCGGGTGTGGCCTTGGCCGACCCAGTCGTCGATGCGGCCGTAGAGACTGAGGTCCTGGTCGAGGTGGCGGTGGGCGTCGTCGAGTTCGAGCAGCCGGATGTGCGCGGGGGTGAGACCGAGGTGGGCGTGGGCCCTCCCTCCCTCGTCGGGCAACCGTCGGACGGCAAGAAGGCCGGGACGCTGGCGCAGTTCGTTGCTGTAGTGACGTGGCTTGGGGTCTCTCAGCTTCTGTGGTGCTCTCCTGGGGGCGAATTCCCGGAGGGTGCAACGGGCTTCCCGTCACTCTTCCCCGGTGGGGAGCCGGACGGTGAACGTGGTCGATCCGGGGCCGCTTTCGAGTACGACGCTTCCGCCGTGGGCCTCCGCCACCGCCGCCACGATGGACAGGCCGAGACCGGTGCCGGTGCCCGCGCCCTCGGTGCGGCGCCGGTCCCCGTGGGTGAAGCGTTCGAAGACCTTGGGCCGGATGTCCGCGGCAACGCCCGGTCCGTCGTCGTGGACCTTCAGTGCCGCCACACCGGCATCGGTCCGCAGGGAGATGGTCACCGTGCTCCCGGGGGGTGTGTGCAGACGGGCGTTGGCCAGGAGGTTGGCCAGGACCTGGTGCAGCCGGTGGGCGTCGCCCGGCACCGTCACGGGCTCCTCGGGCAGTTCCAGCGTCCAGCGGTGTCCGGGGCCCGCGGCCTGCGCGTCCGTCACGGCGTCCAGGACGAGACGGGTCAGGTCGACGGGACGGCGTTCCAGCGGGCGGCCGGCGTCGAGGCGGGCGAGGAGCAGCAGGTCGTCGACCACCTCGCCCATCCGGGCGGCCTCGGCCTCGATGCGCTCCAGGGCCCGAACGACCTTCTGCGGTACCGGGTCCGGGTGCAGCAGCGCCAGTTCTGCGTGACCGCGGATCGACGCCACGGGCGTGCGCAGTTCGTGGCTGGCGTCGGCGGCGAAACTGCGCAGCCGTTCCTCGCTCGCGTGCCGTTTGGTCAGCGCGTCCTCCACGTGGCCGAGCATCGTGTTGAAGGCGCTGGCGACGCGTCCCACCTCGCTGCGCGGGTCGCTCTCGGGCGCGCGCGGCGGCAGGGCCACCTCGCCACTGGAGAGCGGTAGTTCACTGACCCGGGTGGCGGTCGCGGCCACGCTGATGAGCGGGCGCAGCGACCACCGCACCCACAGCGCTCCCGCGACGCCGGCGACGGCGAGCGCCGCGCCGAAGACGATGGCGGCGACCAGTTCCAGCCGGTGGACGGTGGCCTCCACGGACTCCATGGGCAGCCCGGTGATCAGGACGTCGCCGTCCCTGCCGCGGGTCGCCATCATGCGGTAGTCGCCCAGCGAGGAGAGGTCCGTCGTGTGTCCCTCGCCATCGGCCGGCACTTCTGCGAGCTCCCTTCTTTCCTGGGGACCGAGCGGTACGGTCACCGTGCCCGTCCCGCTGCCGGACGGCACCACCGCGGCGTTGGTGACCGTGTCGCCGACCAGCCGGGCACCGAAGGTTCCGACGGCCTGGCGGCGGGTGTCACCGTCGGGGCCCTCGTCTCCGTCGTGGTCGGACGGCAGCGTCCCGCCGTGCTCCAGGCTCGCCGGGAAGCGCACCCCCGCCTCACGCAACTGCTGGTCGAGACGGCCGGTGAGAAAGCCGTTCAGCTCCACCACCGCCGCCACCCCGACGGCCGCGCAGCTGACCGCGAGCAGCACGACCAGGCCGGCGGTGAGCCGCGCCCGCAGCGTGTGTGGGCGCGGCAGAGGGGGCAGTCGGCGACGTGGCCTCACCGGGTCACCGGCTTGAGCACGTATCCGGCACCCCGCACCGTGTGGATCATGGGTGGGCGGCCGGCGTCCACCTTCTTGCGCAGGTAGGAGATGTAGAGCTCGACGACGTGGGCCTGCCCGCCGAAGTCGTAGGACCACACGCGGTCGAGGATCTGCGCCTTGCTCAGGACGCGACGCGGGTTGCGCATCAGCAGGCGCAGGAGCTCGAACTCCGTCGGGGACAGCTCGATCAGTTCGCCGCCGCGGGTGACCTCGCGCGCCTCCTCGTCCATGACGAGGTCGCCGACGGCCAGCCGCGGACCGTCCTCCGTCTGGCGGGCCATGCCGGCGCGGCGCAGCAGTCCGCGCAGGCGGGCGACGACCTCCTCCAGGCTGAACGGCTTCGTCACGTAGTCGTCGCCGCCCGCGGTGATGCCCGCGATGCGGTCCTCGACGGCGTCCCGTGCGGTCAGGAACAGCACACACACGTCGGGCCGTACGGCGTGCAGCGAGCGCAGCACGGCGAAGCCATCGGTGTCCGGGAGCATCACGTCGAGGACGACGGCGTCGGGCAGCAGTTCGCGTGCCTCGGCGACGGCCGAGACGCCGTCGCCCGCCGTGCGGACCTCCCAGCCCTCGTACCGCAGGGCGCCGGAGAGGACCTCCGCGAGGTCGGGGTCGTCGTCGACGACGAGGACGCGGAGCGGGGCGCCGTCGGTCCGGGTCAGCGCGGGGCGGGCGGAGCCACGGGGGCGGTGGGCGTTCATCTCACGTACCAGGATGCCGCCTCGCCGCGTTCGGGGCCGCTCCCCGGACCTCTGAGTTCGCTCTGAGTCCGCCGTGCGGCCGGACCACCGGGTCGACCTGTCCACCTGCGGCGGGGCCGCGCCGCAGGCCGCGCGCTGAGAGCGGGCTCAGAGGTTGCGTCGGCACAGTGGCCTCCCGCACGGCCGACGGTCGTACGGACAGCCGAAGGGACCCACGGATGACGACGGCATACGCGCAACGAAGGGTCGCCCCCGCGCCTCCCGCGCCGCGGCGCTCCCCCGCGGGCCCCGTGCTCGCCGTCCTGTGGGGCGGGGCCGCCGCTGTGATCGCTCTGTGGTGGCACGACACGGGGTCGGTCGTGGGCGCCGCCGGGTGGCTGACCGGGGCCGGACGGATCGCGGGACTGCTGAGCGGGTACGCGTGCGCCATCCTTGTCGGTCTGATGGCCCGTGTCCCGCTTCTGGAGCGGCGGATCGGGTCGGACCGGGTGGCGCGCTGGCACGCGATGGCGGGCCGCTACACGATCTGTCTGCTGGTCGCCCACGTCGTGCTGATACTTCTCGGGTACGCCGCCCAGGACGGCTCCTCGGTCCTGGACGAGACGCTCACCGTGGTCCTGGACTACCCGGAGATGCTCAAGGCCACCGCCGGTACCGTCATCCTGCTCGCGGTCGGGCTCGTCTCGGCCCGGGCGGTGCGCCGTCGGGTCAGCCACGAGTTCTGGTACTACGTGCACCTGCTCACCTACGCCGCGGTCTTCCTCTCCTTCGGCCACCAGCTCGCCCTGGGATCCGACTTCACCGGCAACGGGCCGGCCCAGGCCGCCTGGTACGCGCTGTATCTGGGCGTAGCGGCCCTGGTGGCGTGGTTCCGGATCCTCGCTCCAGTACGGCTCAACGTGCGTCACCGGCTGCGGGTCGACTCCGTGCGCCAGGAGGCGCCAGGTGTGTACTCCGTCGTCATCCGTGGCCGGCGGCTGCACGAGATGCGTGCGCGGCCGGGGCAGTACCTGCGCTGGCGGTTCCTCACCGAGGGCATGCGCTGGACCTCCACGCCGTACTCCCTGTCGGCGCCGCCGCGTCCGGACCTGCTGCGCATCACCGTCAAGGCACTCGGCGACCACAGTGCCGCCGTCGCCCTGCTGCGGCCGGGCACCCGCGCGTGGGCGGAAGGCCCCTACGGAGCGCTGACCGCCGAGCGGCAGACCTCGCACAAGTCGCTGCTGATCGCGGGCGGTGTCGGCATCACACCGCTGCGGGCCCTGTTCGAAACGCTGCCCGGCGACGTCACCCTCCTCTACCGCGCCCACACGGCCGAGGACCTCGCCCTGGGCGGCGAACTGGAGGCCATCGCACGCTGGCGTGGGGCAAAGGTGCTGTACGCGCTCAACGGGCCGCACGGCGAGCGCCCCGACCTCACGGCACCCTCCCTGCGCGCGGCGGTGCCCGACCTGGATGCCCACGACGTGTACCTGTGCGGCCCGCACGGGTTCGCACGAGACCTGTACGAGGCGCTGCGCAGCGCCGGGGTTCCGGACCGCCGTATCCACCACGAGTCCTTCGAGCTGTGAGGCCGTCTTGCACACGTTGAGGAAGAACCGTCCGCTACGCCGCATCGTGCTGGCGGGTGCCGCGACCGTCTCCGGGATGGTGCTGCTGCTCTCGCTGAAGCCCCACACGACGCCGGCCGTCGCCGGGGTCGCCACCGTTCCCGCGCCGTCCAGCAGTTCGAGCGGAACAAGCGGCTCGAGTGGCTCGGCCACGGGCACCGGGACCCGCACAGGAGCCTCGGTCCAGACCCGCTACGGCCCCGTCCAGGTCCGCGTCACCCTGAAGAACGGGAGACTCACCGACGTCACCGCGATCACCTACCCTCAGGAGAACCCGAGGGACCAGCAGATCAACGCCTACGCCATCCCGCAGCTGACCAGAGAGGCGCTCACCGCGCAGAGCGCCGACATCGACACCGTCTCCGGCGCCACGTACACCAGCGAGGGCTACCGCCAGTCGCTCCAGTCGGCGCTGGACTCCGCGAGCCGCTGACACCTGTCTCGCCGTCGACCGGGACCGTGCTTCGCGACACCTCGATCTGCGGCGGAGCCTTCACCGCGGCCTGCATCCCAAGCTGGGTGGCAGAGGACCGCATGCCGAGCCGCCCGTAAATGCTCAGGCTCCGAGTCATCGAGCAATGCCGACGCTCTCTCGCACGCTGGATCTTCCCGGTCCGCGCAGGCAATGTGCCTCACCTGCGGGCCTGCACTCCAGGCCCGCGGCGAGACCTCATCGCCCCTCGGCGTTCAGCCGGTCCGTCACCTGCCGCGGCCGGCTCCAGCCCGGGACGGCAGCACCGGCCCGGGCGGGCGGCAAGCAGCCCGGCGCTGGTGGCCTGTCAGGGATCTCGTCCGTCCCCACGCTCATGGCCGTCCGCGACCGGAGTGTCCTGTACTCACGGCCGGGCGCGCTGCCGCCGCAGGTGCTGGAGGAGCTCAAAGGCAGGATCCGGGCCGTCGGCATGGAGGACGTGCGCCGGCAGCCCGCGGGCTCGGCGGGAGCGAGCTGACGCCAGGTCACCCGGCGTCTCCACGGGAGGCCCGGACCGCACCACTCAGCGGTTGCGCAGAGCGGCGAGCGTCGTGTCCAGGTCGGCCGCGCGCGGGCGGTTGTGGGGCAGCTTGCCGAGTACGACCGCCATGCCACACGTGTTCGTGAGGGCGGAGAACACCAGGCCACCGGCGATGGCGGCAGCGAGGAGCTGGAAGGCCGGATGCACGAGCAGGCCCAGAAGGAGGCCGAACAGGACCAGACTTCCGGCGGTGAAGCGGACCTGGCGTTCCATGCTCCAGCCCGCCCGCGTGTCGCAGACGGGCGGTGTCTGCAGGTCATGCCCCTCGGCGGCCCAGGCGCCGGTGCCGCCGACGAGCGTGGCGGCGGTGACACCCTGTTCGGCCAGCAGTTTGCAGGCACTCTCGGAGCGCGCGCCGGAGGCGCACACCACGAGGACGTCACCGCGCTCGGCGGCGTGCCGAATCTCCGGCAGCGCCTTCCGGATGCGGCCGAGGGGGACGTTGAGGGCACCAGGCAGATGGCCGGAGGCGTACTCGGCGGGGGTGCGCACGTCGATGACGGTGAGTTCATGGAGCCGGGTGCGGGCCTGGTCGGTGGCGAGGGCGACGGGGGTGGGTGAGCTGGTCATGGCAGGAGTGATCCTTAAGGGGCGAGATTTTTTGATGGTCGACGCCGTCCCGAACCACGACGTAATGTACCCCTAGGGGTATTTTTTCTAGGAGTGATCGTGGAACTGGAGCTTGAGGGTGCGGACCTGAAGTCCGTGCTGAACCGGCTGCGCCGGGCGCAGGGGCAGATCTCCGGTGTGATCCGGATGATCGAGGAGGGACGGGACTGCGAGGACGTCGTCACGCAGCTCGCCGCGGCCTCCCGCGCACTGGACCGCGCCGGTTTCGCGATCATCGCGACCGGCATGCAGCAGTGCATGACCGACATCGAAGCCGGCCGCAAGAACGGCGAGGACGCCCAGCAGATGCGCGCCCGGCTGGAGAAGCTGTTCCTGTCCCTGGCATGAGCGCTGACACCGGTGCGGCCTTCACAGGGCGGCGTCGATCAGCATGAAGGCCGCCACGACCAGCAGCACCAAGGCGAAGATCCGCTGCAGTGCGTGCGCGGAGACCTTCGAGGCCAGCCGTTTCCCGTCCCAGGCGCCGAGGACCGCGGCCCCGACGAACGGCCCGACGACCGCCCAGTCCAGCTCCTCGACCGTACCGGCGCGCGTCATCAGCGCAGCCATCGAGTTGACGGTGATGACCAGCAGGCTGGTGCCCACCGCGTTCCGCATCCGCATGCCGAGCACGCTCACCAGAGCCGGTACGGCGAGGAAGCCACCACCGACACCAAGGACGCCGGTGACCGCGCCCAGCCCGGCACCCGCGGCCGCGGCCCGGCCCGGCCGTACCGGCACGATGGTGTCCGCGTGCGGGCGGGTCCGCAGCATGCGGAGCGCGGCCGCACCGGCCACCACCGCGAAGGCCGCTGTCAGCGCGGCCGCCGGAATGTGTCCGGCGAGCGCGCCGCCGAGCATCGCCGGGCCGGTCCCGGCCGCCGCGAACAGCAGCCCCGTGCGCCAGCGGACGTGCCCGTCGCGGGCGTGCGCGGACATCGCGGTGGCCGAGGTGATGGCGACGATGACCAGGCTCGCGGTGGTGGCCGCGACCGGGGTGAAGCCGAGCAGGTAGATCAGGGCGGGGACGGCCAGCACACTGCCCCCGCCCCCGAGCGCGCCGAGCGCCAGGCCGATGACCGCCCCGGCAATCAGGGCGAGAAGGAGAGCACTCACGCGACGACGCCGTTGCGGCCGCGAGAGTCCACCACCGGCAGCCCCGCTCCCGCCCAGTCCTTCATGCCGCCGATCACGTCCACAGCCTCCGCGCCGCGGGCGACGAGTATCTCGGCGGCCTGCTGGGAGCGGTTGCCCGAGCGGCAGATCACGATCAGGGACCGTGCCTGCGCGTCCGCGGGCAGCCCGGCCCCCGCGACCAGCGCGGACAGGGGCAGGTGCACGGCTCGGGGGGCATGTCCCGCCTGCCATTCGTGTAGTTCGCGGACATCGAGCAGCACGGCATCGCCGCCGGCTGCGGTGCTGCCGTGGCCGGTGCGCGCGGCCGCCTCCCGGGCGGTCAAGCGGCCCGCGCCGCCCCGACTTCGTCGGAAGATGCTCATCCTGGTTTCTCGCTCCTGTTTCCCATGTCGGTTGGTCAGATCGGCCGGGACTCCGCGGCGTCCGGCCCCGTCAGGCGTTGCGCACGGTGAGTCCTGTCTTCTCGGCCGCGTCGAAGGAGTCGTCCACGGCGACGACGGCACGGCCGGTGGCGTCGAGCAGGGACGCGGCGATGGCGGCGCGCATGCCGCCCGCGCAGTGCACCCACACCTCACCGGCGGGGATCTCTTCGATGCGGCGGTGCAGGGCGTGGAGCGGGATGTGGACCGAGCCCTCGACCTGCCCGTCGGCCCGCTCAGAATCCCGCCGGACGTCCAGGACGACGACACCCTCTGCCGGGAGACGACCGGCGAGGTCGGCAAAAGTCGCACGGCGGAAGGAGGCCGGTAGCCCGCCCTCGGGCACCCAGTCCTTCGGCCCGCCGATCGCCGCGGCGGCCGGACGGTCGATGCCCACCCGGACCAGCTCGCGCTGAGCGGCGGCCAGTTGGCCGGGCGACTCGGCGAGCAGCGTGACCGGCTTGCCCCACGGAATCAGCCAGGCCAGATAGGTCGCGAGCTGACCTTCGGCCTCGAAGTTGAACGAGCCGGAGACATGCCCGGCGGCGAAGGCGACACGGTTGCGCAGGTCAACCACCCACTCCCCCGCGGCCAGCCGGGCGGCGATCTCCTCGGCGTCCGCGAGGGCGGGCGGGGTCAGATCGACGGGCTCCGGACCGGCGGCGTTGGCGGGTCCCATGTGCGTGTAGTAGGCGGGGATGTCGTCCAGGCCGGCCAGGAGGTCG
This sequence comes from Streptomyces sp. NPDC087859, assembly GCF_044742595.1. NCBI lineage: Bacteria > Bacillati > Actinomycetota > Actinomycetes > Kitasatosporales > Streptomycetaceae > Streptomyces > Streptomyces sp. NPDC087859. The sequence goes on from NZ_JBIUUU010000012.1 coordinate 66,586, forward strand.
GCGACGAAGTCGTCCACGTCCCGGGTGAGTGCCGCATTGGAGGCCTTCTCCTTGCCGATGGTGGTGTCGCCGCCCTCTGTCTGAGCGGAGGAGCAGAAGCTGCCGAAGCCGTGCGTGGGCAACACCGCCGTCTCCTGGGGCAGTTCGGCGGCCAATCGATGCGCGGAGGCGTGCTGGGCCCGTGCGAGGTGCTCGGTCAGTCGCGGCTCGACGAGGTCGGGGCGGCCGACGGTGCCGATGAGCAGCGAACCGCCGGTGAACACCGCGACCGCCGTGCCGTTCTCCTCCAGCACGTAAGAGGTGTGGTGCGGGGTGTGACCGGGTGTGGCCAGGGCACGCAAGGCCAGCCCGGCGTCGGCGTCGACCTCCGCGCTGTCGCCATCGTGGACCGGTACGCGCTCGAATGAGACCCGGGCGCCGGCGGGGACGAGATACGCGGCGCCGACGACCCGGGCAAGTTCCAGCCCGCCGGTGACGTAGTCGTTGTGGACGTGTGTCTCGAAGACGTGGGATATCCGCACCCCGCGCCGGGCGGCCGCCGCGATCAGCTGGTCGACGTCGCGGGGCGGGTCGACCGCCACCGCCGTTTGCGCGCCGCCCGCGAGATAGCTCCGGTTGCCGAGTCCCGGCACCTCGATCGTGTCGACGAAGAACACGAGGTACTCCCTTCCAGTGAAGAATTACCCCGGGGGGTATACGTTCGACGGTAGCATGAGTACCCCCGGGGGTATTTTCAAGGGCAGGGAAAGCCCACAGAAACGAGAAGGGCCACGCCATGCGCTACGACCGCACCGTGCACCTCGACACCGACTTCGCCATCACCGTGGACCGGGTCCGCGAAGCCCTCGCCGAGCAGGGCTTCGGCATCCTCACCGAGATCGACGTCACCGCCACGCTCAAGGCGAAGCTCGATCACGACATGGAGGACTACGTGATCCTGGGCGCCTGCAACCCGCCCCTGGCCCACCGCGCCCTGGAAGTGGACCGCTCCATCGGCCTGCTGCTGCCGTGCAACGTGGTCGTCCGCTCCGACGGCGCCGGCACCGTCGTACAGGCCCTCGCACCGAACACGATGGTCGCCCTCACCGAACTCGACGCCCTGCGTCCGGTCGCCGAAGAGGCCACCCAACGCCTCGACGCCGCCCTCACCTCCCTCACCACGACCGACGTGACCACCTGACCTCCGAGCCCGTATCGGCCGCCGGGTGCAGGCAGCCGGCCTGACACCCACGAACCCCATGGGCACAAGCCCCCGCTGGGCAGCGCGCGAAGCGCGGACGGTGACACTTCCCCCGGCGCCGCACGTGCACGCCACGCCGCGGTAGACGATCAAGACCTGCAGCCGCCGACACTCATAGGCGTCGGCCGGGCCGTTGAACCAGTCGGCGAGCTCTCTACCGGTGGCGTGGCACTCCGTGAGGCTGTCGAGGCCGAGCCATCTCGCGATCCAGGGCCCGGAGCCCTGCGGCAGTCCCGCGGACGTGGTGACGCCGGCGAAGTGGATACGCCCTGCGGACACCGGCCGCCCGTCACCACCCCCGACAACACCCCGCCGAAGTCAGTAGGCTTCGCCCGGCACGGACACGACGGGGGTTGAGGGCATGAAGTCCGAAGAGGCACCACGATGGGCGTCGGCACTCGACAAGGTCGTGGTCTACGCGCAAGGCGCACTGTGCAGCCGTCTGGCGCGGGGCACAGTGCCGTCCGGCGGCCGGGTGCTGGTGACGGGGCTGCCCCGCTCCTTGGACGCCGGCTCGGTGCGCGCCCGCGTCGTGGGCGACTCCGGTGCACATGTCACCGAGGTGCGCGTGGAGGTGACCGCCGAGCCGTCCGGCCCGGAGCCCTCCGACGGCTTGCGGCAGACCATGGAACAGGTTGACGACGCGTGCGCCTCGGCCCGAGGACGGCGCGACCGGCTCCTCCAGCGGATCAAGGAGATGACCGATCTCCACCCCGTCCCCCCGGCCCGAAAGCGTGAGGACCCGCACCGCCGCACCCCTGCCGAGGCTTGGCTGACACTCGCGGACTTCGTCGACGAGCGGCTGACGGGCCTCCACGACCGCCTCGCCGCACAGGAGGAGGAGCTGCTCCGCCTCGAGCACGATCTCGCCGTCGCCACGGACCGCTGGAACCGGGCCTCCACCGACACACCGTCAGGACAGCTGCAGACCACGGTCTGCGCGGCCCTGGGCCTCGAGGGAACCGGCGAGGTGCAGCTGGAGATCGAGTACGCGGTCCCGGGCGCCGTGTGGGTACCGGCCTACCGGCTTTCCTACCGTCAGGGTGACGGCAGCGGCGCCCTCGTACTGCGCGCCTCCGTGGCCCAGCGCACCGGCGAGGACTGGACCGGGGTGCGCATCGCCCTGGCCACCGCCGACCTCACGCGCCGGACCGAGGTGCCGCGGCTGCGCTCGCTGCGGATCGGACGCCGCCAGCCCGCCCCCGAACCGGCCGGGTGGCGTGCACCCCCGCCCGGACTCGCCGACCTCTTCACCCCGTACGACGCGGCGGGCCCACGCCAGACTCCGTACGCTCTACCGGTAGCCGTCGGGTCGGCTCCCCCGCCCGCCACCGGCGCCCCCGTACCTCCTCCTCCCGTCCCCCTGCCCCCGGCCGCACCGGCCTACGGCGGCCCGCCACCCGCGCCCGCGGCCCCCGGTGGCTACGAAGCGATGCCCGCCTTCGCACAAGCCGACGCGATGCCCGCCTTCGCACCGGCGGCACAGCGCCGACCCGGCGGACCTCCGCGCGGCGGCGCACCCGCAGCCGCCCCGGCCGCACGACTGGCAGCATCGTCGGGTCCCCTCCCACCCGCGCCGGCCGCCGGTCCTCCGCAACCCAGCGGCGCCGAACTCGACTACGCCGCGCTCATCCTCAACGGTCCCGACGAGCCCGCCGATCGCAGGGGCCGGCTGTTCCCCGCCGCAGCCTTCGACCCGGTCGCGGTCGAACACCGCCGACGGGCCGAAGCGGTGGCCGCGCTGCCACTGCCCGGCCACGCCGCGCGGCCCCGTGCCTCAGCGGGATCCTTCGACCACCGCTACGACGCCGTCGCCCGCGCCGACGTTCCCTCGGACGGCACCTGGCACACCGTCACCGTGACCGAGATCCCGGTCGGTCTGCGCACCGAGTACGTCTGTGTTCCGTCGGTGGAGCAGCGGGTGTACCAGACCCTGGTGCTGTCCAACGCGACCGACCAGGCGCTGCTCGCCGGTCCCGTGGAGGTCGGCGTCGACGACGACTTCGTTCTGACCGCCGCCCTGCCCACCCTCGCCCCGGGCGGCGTCCGCCGGATGGGGCTCGGACCGGCGGAAGGCATCCAGGTCACCCGGCGCACGAGCCTGCAGGAGTCGACGGCAGGGCTGCGCAACAACATCAGCGTGCTCGACCACGGCGTCCACGTGGAGCTGGCCAACCGTCTCACCAGACCCGTCACCGTCGAGGTCCGCGAACAAGTACCGGTCACCTCCGAAGCCGACGTACGCATCGAGGAACGCTCCGACTGGACGGTTCCCCCGGACGACGAGGGGCCCGATCACCTCGGCCCGGGCACCCGCGTGTGGCGCGTAGACCTGCCCGCCGGAGCCACCGCCGCCCGCCACGGCGGCTACGAGATCCGCATCCCGGCCGCGAAGGCCCTGGTCGGCGGCAACCGCAGGAGCTGACAGATCATGTCCACGGACCTCGAGCCGATCCCCCTTCCCGTCACCGCCGTCACCTGTCTGGAAGATCGCGCCCAGATCGAGCGATCCGCCACGCTCGACCTGCGGGCCGGCGTCCAGCGACTGCGCCTCGGGCCGATCAGCGCCCTGGCGGTCGACCGCACCCTCCACGCCGAGCTGACCGGCGACCATCGGGCGACCGTCCTCGACGCAAGGATCGTCCGCACGTGGACGCCGCGAGAGCCGTTGCCCGGCGCCGACGACTCGGCGCTGCGCCTTCACGTTCACGACCTCACACAAGAACAGGCCGCACTGGAACGGCGACGTGACCGACTGCGCGCCCGCCTCGACCTCCTCGGCCGCCTCGCCACAGACCTGCTGCGGGAGATCGGCGAAGGCACCGGCCACGGAGAGACCGACACCGCACGCTGGAGCGCCGAACTGGACCGGGTCGACGAGGAACGCGACGCCCACGGCGAACACCTACGCGCTACCAAGGCCCGGCTCCAGCTCCTCACCACCGAACTCCAAGCGGCCGAACGCGCCATCGAGCTCTCCGAACAGCGTCCCGCCGAACTGGTCGGTCATATCGAACTGACCGTGGAAGCCGCCGCAGCCGGCCCGGCCCGGCTGCGGCTGACCCACCTCACCGCGTGTGCGCTGTGGCGCCCCGCCTACCGGGCCGTGCTCGACGGGGACTCGCTCACCCTGGAAAGCGACGCGATGGTCTGGCAGCGCACCGGCGAGGACTGGTCCGACGTACGCCTGACCCTGTCCACCGCCCGCACGGCACTGTCCACCGAACCACCCCGCCTCGACGCAGACCGCCTGACGCTCACGGACCTCTCCCCCGAGGAGCGCCGCACGGTCGCCGTCGAACTGCGCGACGAGGAGATCACGAAGCTGGGCCCAGCTCCGGTGCTCGGCCTGCCGGGAGTGGACGACGGCGGCAGCACGCGCGTCCTGCGCTCCCCCGCCCCCGTCTCCGTCCCCGCGGACGGCCACGCCCACCGGGTGCCGCTCTCCACGACCACCACGGCCGTGAGCAGCGAATACACCTGCTCCCCGGAGCTGTCCCCCCTCGTCACCCACGTGGTGCGCTGCGACAACCCGACCGGTCACGCGCTCCTGGCAGGCCCGGTGGACCTTGTCGGCGTCGGCGGGTTCGGCGCCCGCGCAACGCTCGACTTCACCGCTCCCGGCGCGCCCCTCGAGCTCGCTTTCGGCAGCCACGACGACTATCGAGTGCTCCGCGACACGGAGGAGCACCGCGACACCACAACCATGACCCAGCGCACCACCGTCACTCGCACGGTGCGCCTGCACCTGTCCCGTTTCTCCGCCCCCGGGGAACAGGGCGAGCAAGTGGTGACGCTGCGGGAACGGATCCCGGTCTCCGAGGTCTCCGCGGTGGAGGTGCGGCTGCGCAAGGAGGCCTGTTCCCCTGCCCCCGACGCGGCCGACGCCGAGGGCATCGCCCGCTGGGACGTAGCCCTGCCGCCGAACGGGCGCCGCACCGTCACCCTCGTCTACGAACTCTCGGCGAGCGGCAAGGTCACCGGTCTCTGAGCCTGATCCGCGAGGAGTTCCAGCGCCGCATGCCTGCGGCACCTGCGCGAGGCCGTCGGAGTCGGACACCACGTCCAGGTCGACCCGGGCCGTGCCCGACACACCATCAGCGTCGGAACGGCTCCACTACTGAGCAAGGGGGACAACGCCGAGCTCGACGCCCTGTGCGAACAGGACCGCATCCACGGCGAGCACGGGGCCATCAGCCCCTCCGCTGACCAGCCCCGCTGAGACAGCATGCGCGTCGCAGTGAGCCAATGCGGACGGGTACCGGCGCACACTGCATCGGCGCCCCCGACTCGGCAGGTCAGGCCGCCCAGACACGTCGCGCGTAGTCGACGAAGTTCCGGCCCATGATCTTCTCGATCCGCTCGGTGGAGAATCCGCGCCGCTCCAGCAGGCGGATCAGTTCCCGGAACTGGTCCACGCCCCGCAGGTCGACCACGAAGGGGTAGGTGTCCGCGCGCTCCCCGGCGGCGGAGACCCCGGCCTGCCGGCGCCGGGTGACGTGCTCGGCCAGGTGGGCCTGGTAGGCGTCGAGGTCGTCGATGGCGGTGACCGGTCCGTCGGTGCCGATGCCGACGTGGTCCTCCCCGCAGACGTTCACGGCGTGCACGATGTGCTCGACGACGTCGGCGGCGCGTGCGTGGCCGGTGGGGCTGAGGAACGGCATGAAGTAGATGCCGACGAACCCGCCGCGGGAGGCGACCAGCCGCAGTTCCTCGTCGGTTTTGTTGCGTGGCAGGTCGGTCAGCGCCTGGCATCCGGTGTGGTTGATCGAGACGGGCACGCGGGAGTGGCGCGCGGCCTCCAGGCAAGTGCGTTCGCCGCTGTGCGAGAGGTCGACCATGAGGTGCCGGTCGTTGAGGGCGTCGATCACCTCTCGTCCGAAGTCGGTCAGCGCGGTGTCGGCGGGTGCCATGGAACCGCCGCCGAGGTGGTTGGCCTGGTTGTACGTCAACTGCACCACGCGCACGCCGCGTTCGGCGAAGACGGCGATGCGGCCGGTGTCGTCGCCGACGGCCTCGGCGTTCTGGAAGCCGTAGATCACGCCGACGCGGGCGTCCCGTGCCGCGGTCTCGATGTCGGCGACGGAGGTGACCTTGAGCAGGTCGTCGGGGTGCCGGGCCAGGATGCCATCCCAGACGTCGATCTCGTGCAGGGTGTGCTCGTAGGGCGGGAGGTCGCCCATGACGTAGCCCAGGGTGATGTTGACGGCGGTCAGGCCGGAGGCCCGTGCCTCGGTGAGTGTGCGGGCGTCGACGGTGAACTGTTCGCTGGTCGCGTTGAGTTCGCTCGCCGCCGCCTGCGAGCGCGGGTCGTTCGGGTTGTCGAGCTGACCCAGTGCGTTGATGATCATCGGCGTGCCGGTCATCGGCTCTCCCGGGGGCGGTCGGCGGTGGGGGCTGAGCGCGGGAAGCGCCGGCCCCGTTTGACGGTCAGGGTGATGGTGCGCAGGTGGTCGATGTCGGCCAGCGGGTCGCGCGCGAAGACCGCGAGGTTGGCGAGCTTGCCCGGTTCGACGCTGCCGGTCAGGTCGCCCACTCCGGCGCTGCGGGCTCCGACCAGGGTGGCGGACCTGAGGACGTCACGCTCGGGGATGCCGCATTGCCGTACCAGGAAGGCGAGTTCCTCGTAGAGGGCGGGGAAGGGCTCCTCGGGCGGGGTCTCATAGTCGGTGCCGGTGGCGATCTCGACGCCGGCCCGGTGCGCCTGTGCCGTCAGGGCGATCGCCAACTCGTTGTTGCGGGCGGCCCGTTCGGCGGTCTCGGGGTCGTCGCCGGCGAACTCGCGGGAGGCGTACAGTCCGGCGGTCGCGTCCAGGACGATCCCCCGCTCCCGCATCCGGGCGAAGAGCTTCTCCAGCCGCTCGTCCTCCCCGGTAACCAGGGCGGCGTGATCGACGGGCGGCTTGTTCCGGTAGGAGGTCAGCGGTTCGGTCGCCGCCTCGTGGGCGAGAAGGGACACGTGCGAGACGGCGTCCACACCCGCTTCCACGACCTCGCCCGGCGCGGCGGGGAAGACGGCGGCGTGTGCCCAGACCGCAATCCCCTGCCGGTGCGCCTCCGCGGTGATCGCCGCGACGAGCCCCGCGTCAAGGTCGGCGTACACCTTGATGGCGGACGCGTACGTCCCGCGGGCAAGAGCCACCGCGAGCGGCAGGTCGGTCGTGTCCGTGACGGCCTGCATCCAAGGGACCTCGCCGGGCACGGCGCCCTGGCTGACCTGGTGGGTGCGGGGGTCGTCGAAGAAGCCGGGGCCCGCCATGAGCGCCGCGTAGTGGATGTCGGGACCGGCGATCTCGCCGACGCGGGTGGCCCGGGCGAGGTCGCCGATCTGACGGAGGTCGTCGGCCATGTCGCGGATGCCGGTGACACCGCTGTGCACGAGCCGGTTCAGCACGGTCTCGGCGGCCGGGCGGTCGGGCGGGGTGGCGAGGTGCTGATGGGAGTCGACGAGCCCGGGGGTGACGAAGTGACCGGTGAGGTCGACGACTTCGGCACCCTCGGCGAGGGCTTCGGCGTCCGTGTCGGCCACGACCGCGCGGATGAGGGGACCGTCCACCACGATCGACATCCCGGCGCGGGGCGGGCTGCCCGTCCCGTCGAAGAGGGTGACGCCCCGGTAGACCACCGTCGGACCCGTGCCCCGCTCCGGCGGCGCGTACGGCGTGGCCGCCCCGGCACTGTCGCTCGTCATGAACACCACTCTCTTGTTACGCTGTATGTAACATCGCTCTCGCTGGAAGAAACAACCGGTACCCTACATCCGGATCCGGGCGATGCACACGCCGCACCGGGCCGTTCTTCCCCGACGTTCCGGAAGGGTCTCGATGCCGCAAGCGCAGCGCACGGCCGTGGACAAAGCACTCGACCTCGTCGAGGCGGTCGCCCGCGCCCCCCGGCCACCCCGGCTGACCGACCTCGCCGAGACCGTCGGACTGCACCGCGCCACCGCCTACCGGATCCTGCTGGACCTGGTGCGCCGCGGCTGGGTGCTGCGCGCGGACGACCGCTATCTGCCCGGTACGGCCGTCCTGCTCCTGTCGGCCCGCGCGGCGCACAACTCGCTGACCACGCTGGCCCGTCCGGTACTGGAGGACCTGTCCGGACACACCGCTCTGATGGTCAACCTCCAGGTGCTGGAGCGCACCGGCTCCCGGGTGGTGGACGTCGTGCGGCCCGACCGGCTGGCGATGATCAGCACCCTGCTCGACGAGACCCTGCCCGCGCACCGCTTCGCCGGACCGCTCGCCCTGGTGGCCGCCCTGCCGCCGGAGGCCCGCGCCCCCTATCTCGAACCGGCCGTCGACGCCGGGCATCCGCTCGACGGCGACGCGGGGCTGCTCGCCGACCTCGCACGCGCCGAGGCCGACGGCTTCGCGGCCGAGGACGGGCGCAACGACCAGTTCGTCGCCTCACTCAGCCAGGCTGTCGTGCCCGCCGGCGGAGTGCCCGTGTGCGCGCTCACCCTCGTCGGACCATCGGCGGAAATCGACGACCGCCTCGGACAGCTCCGCTCCGATCTCGCCGCCGCAGTCGAGACGCTGGCGGGCCTGCTCTCCGGGTCGCACCAGGAGGTCCGGGCGTGAACGACGTCCTCGTCCTCGACCGGGCCGCCACCCTCGCCGCCCTCGACCCGCACCGGCTCATGACCGCCGTCTCCGACGCCCTCGTCGCCGTGGCCCGGGACCAGGTGTCCGCCCCGGCGCGGACCGCCGCCTTCGCCCCGAACGGTCTGCTCGGCGCCATGCCCGGATACGTCCCCGGCCTCGGCCTCGCGGCGAAACTCGTGTCGGTCTTCCGCGACCCCGACCAGCCCGGCCGCAGCAGCCACCAGGGGGTGGTCGTGCTGTTCGACCCCGAGGACGGCAGCCCCCTTGCGGTCCTGGACGCCGAGCCGATCACGGCCTGGCGAACCGCCGCTGCCGCCACGCACAGCGCCCTGGCCCTCGCCGGTCCCGGTCCGGTCGTGGTGGTCGGCACCGGCGCCCAGGCCCGCGCGCAGGTCTCCCTGCTGGCCGTGCTGCGGCCCGGCGTGCCCGTCACCGTCGCGGGCCGCGACCCCGAGGCGACCCGCGCGACCGCCGCACTGCACCCCGAGGGTGAGGCGGCGCCGGACATCGAAAGCGCCGTACGCAAGGCCGCGACGCTGTACTGCTGCACCGGCGCCACCCGTCCGGTCATCCGCCGCCCCTGGCTGGCTCCGGGCACCCACGTGAGCTCCGTCGGCGGCTCCCACGGCCCAGAACTCGACGCCGAGACCGTCCAGGACGCCGACCTCTACACCGAGTGGCCCGGCGCCGCCACCACCCCGCCGCCGTCCGGCGCCCACGAGTTGCAGGATCTGCCGACCGAACGCCGCGTCACCCTCCTCGGCTCAGTCCTGGCCGGCGAAGCCCCCGGACGGCGCTCCCCCGACGCCCTGACCGTCTTCAAGTCCACCGGACACGCGGCCCTCGACGTGGCCGCCGCGCACGTGGTGCACGTGACGGTGACCGGGCGGATCGGTCGGTAGCCCCGGCGTCGACGCCTGCAACGGTGATGCAACCTCCCGCGAGCAACGATGCTTTCGCCATGGTCCGGCCGCGTCCGCTCGCCGGCCGTGAGCCCCCGGCCTCGTACAGTCGGCGGTACGAGGCCGGGACCATCGCGGGCCGTCACCTGGTCCACCTCCGCCCCCGTGCACACGGGTGGATGCGGTTCCAGGGCATCGCGCGGCGCGGGTAAGTGCCGCACCGATCGATGCCCTGAGGGACTGTCGGCGCGTGCGGTTCGCCCAAGTCTCCGCTTGGCCAAGCGGCCGCGACCGATGCTGTTCCTGGCCGTCGGCATGACGACTGTGCCCGCCAAGGCAATGGGCGTCGCCCGCCGGGAGCGAGCCTACGGCGCATGAGCCAGCCCACCGCCGGCCGGCGGTGACCGCCACGGAGGCGACGGGCCTGCTTTCCAAGGCCCTCGTTGTCGACGCCGCCAGCTATTCGCATGGAATCGTCTGTAGCGGCGACCTCTGCTCGGCCGGCGCCGCGAACCTTGTGGAGGAGAACGGCTTCGAGGCGGTCCGCATGTCCTGCGGGCTGGTCGAGTGGCGCGCGGTTGGCGGCCGCCTCCCGCCCCCTTGAGCGGCGGCTGCGGACGCCGTACGACGGGCCGGGCGCCGGCCCGGCCTCAGTGACCGGACCAGCGTCCGTGCGGTGCGGCCGCGTCGCTCAGTCGGCGACTTTGCTGCGGTTCTGGTAGGCGAGGTCGTGGTACTCCGGGTGCCGCGCGAGGTAGGCCGCGATGAAGGGGCAGGTCGCCAGGACCGCCAAGTCCCGCTCTCGAGCGTCCTCCAGGACGGCACGCGCCAGGGCCGAGCCGAGGCCCCTGCCGTTGTAGGCGGGGTCCACCTCCGTGTGGGGGTACACGACCAGTGCGTCCGTGCGGAGGTATTCCGCGAGGCCCACCCGCTGCCCGTCGATCCGCACCTCAAAGCGCGACTCCTCGGGAACGTCGACGACTTCCACCGCGCTGCTGTCCTGGTCGGTGTGCGGGGGCATGGGCATCTCCTGAGGTCGTGCCGGGGAACGCACCCGAGCGTAGTCGATCAAGCGTCGGAGCCGGCCCGCAGACGACTGCCGCGGCGGATGACGGGCAGACGCAGATCCAGAACCACAGGGAGGACGAAGTGAACGAGTTCCAGACCGACCAGGTGCCGACCGCCGGACACACCCCGGACGACGCTCTCACGGGCTACCACGTGCACGCGGTGGACGGAGAGGTCGGCAAGATCGGCGCCCATTCCTCGGACCTCGGGCCACACCATGCGGTGGTGCACACCGGTCTCCCGCTGTTGGGCAAGGACGTGGTGATCCCGTCCGAGGCCGTCTCGGGCATCGACCATGCGGCCCGGACCGTACGTCTGAGCTGGACCAAGGACCAGGTCAAGGCGGCGCCGGTCTTCGACGAGGAGCAGTACCTCGGCGACCCCCGCTACCGCGACCAGCTCGGCGGAACCCAGGGCTCGGGACACTGACCCGGGCCTGAGCAGCTTCCTCGGAGAGCGCGATCGGGTTGCGCCGCCCTCTCCGAGGACGGCTGCGGGGTCCTGCTCGACCCGTCCGTGCGGTGCCGGCCGAGGCGGCCCCTCAGGTGCCCTGCGTGCAAGCGGGCGCGCCCCTCCCCCGGCCGGCGAACGACCTGCCGCTGCCCGGGAGCTGGAACACACGCCACACCCACCTCGGCGGCCGGGGTTTCGATTCGCGAGCAGACAGATCAGTTGAAGATGCCGCCACGGCAGCGGCACAGATTCCGCTCGGGTCGTATGCAGTCCGCCGGACGTCACTCACGATCCCGTCCGAAACACAGTAGAACTCGTGAGCGAACGCCCGCCCATCCGCGGGACCAGACAGGCATCGCCACCAAGAACGGCTGACGCATCGAAGACGCACCCCCTCCGGCTTCGACAGTCGGACGGAGCAGAACAAGCAGGTCGCCGGCACCTCTCTGCGCCGCCGGCGCACAGACACCATCGACCGCCGGCACCGGGTCGAGCCGACGTCCGGATGAAGCCGACGCGGGCGTGGTCGCAGAGCTCGAACAGGCCGGCAGGCTAGGGCACTTCGGCTTGTCCGAAGCAGCGGTGATAGTGACCAAACGGCCGTATACAACGGCACGCACACCTGAACCACCGGGGATCGCTCCCCCGCCCCGACACCTTCCGAAATCGCCACCGTGCGGCACCTGATGGAAAGCGCCGGGCTAGGAGACCGCACAGCCGGCGTCCTGACCCGGCACGCACTGGCCGGCGACTCGGCACACACGGTCCGGCGACTGGCCCCCTTCCCGGACCTGACCGCCCGCCCAATGCCCGCCCTGCTGAACAGGATCCGGTTCGAAGACGGCGGTGCCGAACTCAAGACCCCGCTGAGCGGTTCAGCGGACTGACCCCGCACCACACCTTGCTTCGCGGCGTCATCAGCCGCGAACATCCATGAAACGATTCATCAAGGAGATGCCATGCTCGGCAAACGCCCACTATTGCCCCTACTCCTGAGAGGTATCGTCATGTGTGCCGTGGTCGCGGCCGCGTCGATCCTGCCGACGTCCGTATCCCCCGCCGCGTCGGCTCCCACATCGGACGAGCCGTTCTCCGTGAAGGCTCTGACTGCCAACGGCCGGGTGAACCCGCTGGGCATCGGCGGTGAGGACCCGGTCCTCGGCTGGCAGTTGGCGTCGGCCCGGCGGGCGACGTCGCAGACGGCCTACGAGGTCCAGGTCGGACGCAGGCCGGGCACGGCCGATGTGTGGTCGTCCCGCCGGGTGGCGTCCGACCGCCAGGTCGGCGTGCGGTACGGCGGGCCTGCCCTGGACGCGGGCACCCGATACTACTGGCGTGTTCGGGCCTGGAACGACAAGGGAGTCGCGAGCCCGTGGAGCGCGACCGCGTACTTCGAGACCGGCCTGCTGGACTCCGCCGACTGGGACGGCGCCCAGTGGATCACCCGCCCCGCGGCTCCGAGCGAACTGGACAAGTGGACGGACTACACCGCCACGGTCGAGTTCAAGCTGGACAGCGCCGCTTTCGGCATGTTCCTGCGTGCCCCGGACGTGAGCAACGGGTACATGTGGCAGCTCAACGTCACTGGCCCGACACCGATGTTGAGACTGCACAAGCAGGTCAACGGCAACTACACCCTGGTTCAGGAGGTGGATCTCGCGCCCTACGGCTTCACCGACGCGAGTCTCCTCGCCGACCGGCACACCGTCCGCTACGACGTGGCGGGAACCACCATCAGGACGACCCTCGACGGCAAGCTGGTCAGCACTTTCACCGACTCCACGTTCGCGAAGGGCTACATGGGTTTCCGCACCCACGCATGCTGCGGCGAACGCGGAACCGTCTACGACGCCGTTGTCACCGGCGCCGACGGTGGCACGCTGCTGAACACCGACTTCGCGTCCGGCCGGAACCCGTTCACCGGCGGTGAGATCGTCGACTCCGCCCTCGTCGTGTCCGGTACCACGGACGCCCTCTACGCGCCCGCGTCCCGGCCGCAGCCGCTGCTGCGCAAGGGCTTCGCGACCAAGGCCGGCAAGAAGATCACCTCCGCGCGTGTCTACGCGTCCGCACTCGGCCTCTACGAGCTGGAGCTCAACGGCAAGCCGATCGGCGACCAGGTGCTCGCACCGGGCTGGACGAACTACCACAAGCGCATCCAGTCCCAGACCTACGACGTCACGAAGCTGCTCGACAGCGGCGACAACGTGATCGGCGCTTCCCTGGCGGACGGTTGGTGGGCCGGCAAGACCGGGCTCGGCTGGAGCCACCAGTACGGGGACACCCCCGCTCTCGTGGCGAAGATGCGCATCACCTACACCGACGGCTCCATCCAGTGGATCGCCACGGACGGTTCATGGAAGGCGTCGGACGGCCCCTTCGCGAAGGCCGACCTGCAGGACGGCGAGACGTATGACGCTCGCCTGGAGCCGTCGGGCTGGAGCCGGCCCGGATTCGACGACGCGAAGTGGGAGGCCGCCGCGAGCGTGGACTCGCAGACCGCCCTCCTCGTGCCGCAGAGCGACGAGCCGGTGCGCCGGACCCAGGTGCTCCAGGCCCAAAAGATGACCGAGCCCACCGCCGGGACCTACGTCTACGACCTCGGTCAGAACATGGTCGGCGTGTCACGGTTGAAGCTGACCGGCTCCGCCGGCCAGACAGTCAAGATCCGCTACGCGGAAGTGCTCAACAAGAACGGCACCCTCTACACCGAAAACTTCCGCAGTGCCAAGGTCACCGACCGCTACACCTTCGCCGAGACCGGAACAGTCACCTACGAACCCACCTTCACCCAGCACGGGTTCCGCTACATCGAGATCACCGGGGCGAACGAACCCCCCGCTCTCCTGGACGTCAAGGGCGTCGTATGGGGGTCCGACCTCCCCGCCACCGGCACGCTGAAGACCTCGGACGGCATGCTCAACCGACTGGTGAGCAACATCTCCTGGAGCCAGCGCGGCAACTTCCTCTCCATCCCGACCGATACCCCGGCCCGCGACGAACGCCTGGGATGGACGGGCGACATCAGCCTGTTCGCGCCGACGGCCAACTACCTGGTCGACACCCGCGCGTTCCTATCCCACTGGATGGCGGACGTACGCAACTCCCAGTACGCCAACGGCGACTTGCCGGCGGTCGTACCGACCCCCCAGGGCCAGTTCGGCGACAGCGGTGTCGGGTGGTCCGACGTGATGATCACGGTGCCGTACCAGGTATGGCGCTCCTACGACGACACCCGCATCCTGCGCGAGAACTACCCCGCCATGCAGAAGTTCTTCCAATTCGTACGCACCAGCGCCGGACCGGACCTGCTCGAGCCCGGCCGCACCACCTTCTTCACCAACGACTGGCTGAACCTGGACGACCCGACCGAGCAGGGCATCCTGGGCACGGCCTACTACGCCGAGAACGCCCGCATGATGGCGGAGACGGCCAAGGCCCTGGGGGATGACGCGGCGGCGTCCGACTACGGCAAGCTCTCCGCCGACATCCGCGACGCCTTCACCAAGGCCTACGTCGCAGCCGACGGCATCGTCAAGGGCAACTCTCAGACCGGGTACGCGATGGCCCTCGCCATGAACCTGGTCTCGGATCCGGCACTGGTCGACAAGGTCGGGGAGAAGTTCGTGGCCAAGCTGGCGCTCACCGACTACCACCTGCGGACCGGCTTCATCGGCACGCCGCTGCTGCTGCCCGCACTGAGCAGGATCGGCCGGGACGACCTGGCCTACAAGATGCTGCTGCACAAGGACTACCCGTCCTGGGGATACGAGGTCGCCAACGGCGCCACCACCATGTGGGAGCGCTGGAACTCGATCATGCCCAACGGCGACTTCGGCCCGGTCGACATGAACTCCTTCAACCACTACGCCTACGGCGCCGTGGGTGACTGGATGTTCCAGAACATCGGCGGCATCTCCGCGCTCGAGCCCGGCTACAAGCGCTCCCGGATCGCGCCGGTACCCGGTGCAGACCTGACGCAAGGGACGGGAAGCCTCACCACCGTCTACGGCCGCCTGTCCTCGAAGTGGAGCACCCACAACGGCGCCATCAACCTGAAGGTGACCGTCCCGGTCAACACCGTCGCAGAGGTCCATGTGCCGGCGAACACTCCCACAGCGGTCACCGAGGGCGGCCGACCGGCCATCGCCACCAAGTCAGTCCGCTTCCTACGCATGGAGAAGGGGGCCGCCGTGTTCGAGGTCGGCTCGGGGTCCTACGACTTCGGCGTCGACACCGCCCGCGAAAAGGGCCAGTAGGCCCGGAGAACCGCGTGACCTGATGGCGGGCCCGGACACGCCGGGCCCGCCGACGGCGGCAGGTCCGAACCTCCGTCAAGGTCACCCGGACCACCTAGCTCTGACCGCGATACTTCGCCGGGTTGGCGGGGACACGCGCACTCTTCTGCCAGCGGCAGAACACCGGCCGGACCGGGTTCGACGATCACTACAGTCCCGTCTCATGACGACGATTACGACGCGCACGGTCGAGTATCCGGCCGACGGTCTGACGATGATCGGGCACCTCGCGCTCCCAGCCGGCATCGACCGTCGGCCCGCGGTGCTGCTCGGACCCGAGGGCACGGGACTCAGCGACGTCGAGCGCCGCCGGGCCGATGCTCTCGCCGAACTGGGATACATAGCACTGGCCTTCGACCTTCACGGCGGCCGCTATCTGAGCGACCCCGAGGAAATGCTGGCCCGCTGCCTGCCGCTGCTCGCCGATCCCGACCGTATGCGAGGCATCGGCCACGCGGCACTCGACGTGTTGCGCACCGAACCGCGGACCGACCCCGACCGGATCGCCGCCATCGGCTACGGCACCGGAGGCGCCATCGCGCTGGAACTCGGCCGCGACGGCGTCAACCTGCGCGCGATCGGGACAGTCAACGCAACCACCACGGGCCGACCCGGCGAGGCAGCGCGCATCCGCTGCCCGGTGTGGGCCGGCGTCGGGTCGGAAGACCCGATCATGCCGCCCGCACAACGCACCGCGTTCACCGCCGAGATGCAGGCCGCGGGCGTCGACTGGCGCCTCACGGTCTACGGCGGCGCCTTGCACGCCTTCCACCACCCGCCGGTCGACCACCCCACGGTCCCCGGCGTCGGCCACCACCCACAGCACGCGCAGCGAGCCTGGCGCGACGTCGTCGACCTGCTCACCGAGTGCCTGCCCGTGACGGAAGACCTGCGGGCATGACCCAGGCAAACAGTCTGACGCCAGGCCTGGTCCGCGTCGGGCACTCACCGCCTCCTCCCCTCAAGTCCCCACAAGCGTCCGTCGTTCACGCTCTCCGACACCACGTTCCACTTCGTCGACGGCGACCCGGCCACGGTCCTCGCACGGGCGCGGGAAGCGGCGCAGGGCAAGGACGTCCGACTCGGCGGCGGGGTCATCACCATCCGGCAGTTCCTTGATGCTGACCTCGTCGACACCATGCATGTGGCGGTCTCGCCGGTAGGGCTCGGGTCCGGACTACTCCTGTGGGACTCCCCCGATGAACTGCTCGACCGGTTCCACGTGGAGGTCGTGCCCAGCCCGAGCGGTGTGACGCATCACCTGTTCTGGCGAAGGTGAGGCGAGGGCCCACTCGAGTGCAGGCTGCGACGGCGAGGGGACGTCCGCCCCAGCGGATGCCTTCGCCGACGCCTTTGCCGTAGGTCAGCGGGATCACGCTCGCTCGCCGGACCGATCGCTGTGGCCCCGGCATGTCGGGCGAGTTACGACGAGAGAACCCGACGGCGAATCCGGTGACGCCCGCGCCGACTTGCTCCACAACCCCGGCGAGGTCACAGCCCGGGCCCGACGGGAACCTCACCGAGGACCTGTCGTGCAGCAATGCCTGCCGGATCGCGGCCTCGCCCGGATTGAACGCACTGCTTTCGGAATCAAGACTGGTCTGCGCAGAGGAGGCGCGCCATGCGGGCTGCCGCTCCTTCACAGCCGGTCGGTGTCGACTGAGTGCCGTTCTCCAGCGACTACCCGTTCGAGTTCAGCGCCGGGGCGGTGGCATTCGTGCGCTCCGCGCCGTACACGTCGGCCGACCTCGCGCGCATCGCACACGGCAACGCCGATCGGCAGCGTTTCCGGACCCGTGGACCAGACAGTTGCACTCCCCGGTACCGCGGTGGACTGTACGGGCATCGGCACGCAAGCCTCCGGCACCAGGGCTTCCTGATGCTCGGTGATTGGCGACCCGCGAGCTGTTCGGGAGTCCGTCCTCGCATGCGCCGAGCACGCGACGACCACCCCATCGAGACGGCCGTTCGAGCACCAAGACCCCAGAGCATTACGACAGAAGCTGCTTACGCGTCTGAGTACTCCGGCAGGGCGAGCCAGTCCGCCCAGGAGATCTCCCGGCCGAGGAAGCGCGGCTGCTCGAACGGCCAGTCAGCGGCGATCCACTGCGGCACCAGCTCGTCGAGGGCCTGCTCGACCTTGCTGCCCACCAGCTCGTCCACCACCCACCAGGAGATCTCGCCGTCCGCGCCGGCCCTCTCCGGTGGGTCGATGTAGACGCAGCCGAGCAGAGCTGTCTCCTCCGCGTCGAACAGCGCGTAGTTGAAAGACTGGTGTGCGGCGATCTCCTTCTCGTGCCGCAACAGGTCAGCCTGGTCGGCCTCGTAGGTCATGGTGGCCGCAGGCCAGCCCCAGGCTGGGCCGAAGACGGTCCACAGCCGCTCGCGTGAACCCATCACAGCCGGATAGTCGAGCGGAGTGTCCGCCTCCCGGATCGGCCGCAGGTGATGACCAGCACCCGGCAACGGTACAAAGACAGGATGGACGAAGTCATCAGGAAGCCAGCTCATAGCGTCCGACCGTAACAGCGCGCAGCCGCCCGCTCCCCTGGATTTTCCCCGTATGCCGTCAGACCCTGCTCTGAGCTGTCCAACTCGAAGGCCTGCAGCGGCGGCTCGTTTGCGGACCATGGCTGGTGTGACGGTTGCTGACGTGGCAGGTGCGGTCTCGCCATGGCCCAGCGTGACGTCATCCGGTACCTGCAGCGAGCTTCGTGCCCAGGGGTCAGCTGGGTTCATCGGGCGCAGCTTCCTCCGCCGGTCCGCCCTCGGGCCGGTGTGCCCCGGCCGTGCCGTCCCGCAGACAGTCCCCGGACGGCCGGGTGACCACGAGACTGCGGACCTCGTACGACATCTCGGTGATCTCGGGTTCGGGAGCGGGGTGGTAACGGCCGGCGCATACGGACAGGTTGACGATGAGGTAGGCCCGCCAGCCGGACCCCACGCCCCGCCCGTCGGCGAAGACCTGCTCACCGTTGAGGGTCCACACCACGCTGTGCCGGCCGAACGTCACGCCCAGCTCGAGGACCGCCCCCGGGCGCACCGCGTCATCGCTGACGTAACTCTGGCCCTGCCGTACATGGTTGGTCAGCTCCAGGAGGTCGGGATTGTCGGGGTGGTATTCGAAGACGTCGACCTCGTTGCCGCCGTCCCGCCAGGTCCAGATCGCGGGCCAGGCACCCAGCCGGGTGGGCAGTCGTACAGTGGCCTCCAGACGGTCCCCGGTGCGCACCATGAACCCCTCGGCGCTCCCCTCGGTGGTCAGCAGCCCGGCGTCCCACAGGCCGTCCGTCCTGCGCCGGGCCCGGAAGGTCCCGAGCCGGGAGTAAGCGGGGTCCGCGGTGAGGTGATCGAGTTTGTTGTCGCCCCGGTTGGTGGGCCCGCCGTCCGGATAGGCCCAGGACCGGCCCGCGACCCACTGGCGTTCCGAGGTGAAATCGGCCATGAACGCAACGGCGCTCACATGCGCTCTCCTTGCTGTCGGCGACGGCCCCGCCCCCGTTGCCTCTCCTACCTCGTCCGCCCTCATGCGCCATCCGCCCACACCTGACGTGCAATTCAGCCTCCCGAGTGACGAAGTGCCTCTGCGCGCCATCGGTCACGCCCGGCGTACGCGCACACGCGGCCCTGGAACCGGCCTCCGCCGTAGGCGACACCGGAGCATCGCCCTCGCGCGACGACCTCCAACGGGAACCGTCCAGCCGAACCACAACCCTTCGATTCACCCTCTGTCGTCATTCCCTGACTGGCCGTACACTGTCAACTCGGGGAAATTCAGGCGTGATTGACTGGGGGACCTGTCATGTCCTGGGATCAGAACGCACATCCGGACTTTGCCGTTCCGCCCATGCCGACCGCACCGCCACCCGCCCCGGCGGACCCCTGGCGGGCTTTCGCCGTGGGATTCTTGAACCTCAGCGGCCTGGGGCTGGGCTATGCCGTCGTCCGCCGTTGGAAGTTGACGATCGCATGCCTGGTCGCCACGGGGATCCTGCTTGTCGTGGCACTGCCCGCAGATCCGAACGGGGTTCCGGGCATCCTGCTCGTCCTGTATCTGATCCTGTTGGTGGCGGCAGCCCTGCACGGTGCGCGGCTGGGCCTGCGCACCCGCCTGGCATGGCTGCCGAGTGCGCTGGTCGCGGCGGTGCTCAGCGTCGTGTTGCTGGCCATACCGGCGGGCGGATACGTCCTGTATGACCAGGCACGTGACGAGGCAACTCAGCAGATGCTCCTGGACCGGCTGGCCACAGCGGACGAGCTGGTGAAGTCGACCGGGACGCAGGCCTTCGACGTGGCGCAACCCGACTACCGCAGGGCACTGGCCATCTACCACGGTCTTGCCGCGGACCATCCGACGTCACGGGCTGCCGCCGAGGTGCCGAACCGCCTCAGGACCTACTACGCCACCGTCGGCGCCGCGTACGCGGAGAAGAACTACTGCGGGGCTGTGGCGCCGTTGAAGTACCTGCGTACCGTGCCGCGCACGATGGACAAGAAGACGCTCGGATCCCTGTCCACCTGGCCCGACGACCGGCTGGCGACCTCGCTGTACGAATGCGGGACGGAGTCGCTGAGCGGCGACAGCGCGTCCTGGACCGCGCAGTGGGGCGAACTGCTGACGACGTTCCCGAAGTCCGAACAGGCTCAAAAGGTGGGGCCCGCGATCGACACGGAGGTGGGCGAGGCGGTCACGGCCGTGGGCGGCAGCGATCCCTGCGCGGCCGTTGAGCGCCTGGGCTCACTGTCCACGCAGATTCGCGGCGTGTCGGGCGAGGCGGCGGGACTCACCGAGGCTCTCGACCAGGCCGCTGACCGGGCGGATCGGAACGCGGCGTCAGGGACGTACAACTGTGGTGTGGACCAGTACAAGGACGGCAGTTTCAGCGACGCCGTCACCACCATGGGCACGTTCATCAAGGACAACCCCGACAGCCCGAATCGGAGTCTCGCCCGGAAGGTGGCCATCGCCGCGGAGGTCGCCCAGACGGTCCCGGCAGCCGGCAAGCGCCTGCCGACCACCCGCTCGGGCGGCAGCATCGCCGTCACAGTCAAGAACGACAGCCCCGACAAGATCACCGTCCTGTTCACCGGCCCGGTGACCGGGAGCTTCACCCTCAAGGCGTGCGGTAGCTGCTTCACCTATTCCGCGCTGGGCAGCTCTCTCGGGTTCGACTCGAAACCGTGCAGCGACAGCGGCAAGAAGTACCCGCAGAAGACCATCCAGCTGCCCGCCGGCACCACCTACTTCGTCCACAAGTCCCAGGGAGGAACCGGCAACACCCCGGCCTCGGACACCGCCAAGCTGGAGCCGGGCTACATCTACACCGAGTGCGCCTACACGACGACTCTCGGCTACTGACCGGGATGAATCTTCGTGGTCAAGTCGGCGGCAGGGCGCAGGGGCAGCGCGCCACCGCGCACGCACCCGAGCGGGAAGCGGCCCTGACCGAAGACACCACCTGGACCGTCACGATGCCCGGACAGGGAGTGCTCGTCCCGGTCGCCGGACGCGCGGCGGTGCTCGCCGTCATCCGTGACGGGCATACGGCCCAGACCGGCGGTGCGGCACACCCGGGCAATGTCGTGGGCCATGGGCCGCGGGGCCTTCGCCCAGCGGATGGGGCGGATGAAAGCAGGCCCGCGGGAGGTACCGCGAGCTGTTCCCTCGGCATACCGCCACGGTCCCCACGACGACGGACCGGCACAGTCCCAGGCCGCCCCGAGCCCACGGTGGCAGCGCCACAGCGTTCACGGCCCGCGCCGCACAGAACGGCCGGAGAGGCAGGGGCGCGGGAGGCGCAGCCCCAGGAACTGGGCGGCGACCCGCGCCTCCGGTGACGCACGCCGTTCCGGCCGGCAGGAGTCGAGCCCCGGGTCAGGCTTCAGCGGTCATGTGGCGGGTTCTGCACACCCAGCAGCGGGCCTTTGTGCACACAAAATCGTTGATGGCCCGGCACGGCGGGACCGAAGGGGGCTGCCTGCGAGACGGCCACACCACAGGTGGTGTACCGAGCAGCACCCCAGCACCGCTATCATCCGATATGAATCATTTCGGGCTAAAACCCGGAAACGGTTGAAGATATATCGGAGCGGCCCATGTCCCGCAAGGGCCCCGCGTACGACGGCGACGAGCTGCTGGCCAGACTCAGCTCGCTGACGTCCCGGGCGCGTGAGCACGCGGAGCTGCAGCGTTCCCAGGTCGAGCTGGCCATTGCCCTGCAGCGCGGCATGCTGCCCGCCCAGATGCCCACAGCACCCGGCTACCACCTGGCTGTGCGCTACGTACCGGCCTACCACGGCCTCAACGTGGGCGGAGACTGGTACGACGCCTTTCACCTGCCAGACGGCCGGATAGGACTGTCCATCGGTGACGTCCAGGGCCACAACATCGAGGCCGCCGCCTTCATGGGGCAGGTACGCGTCGGCCTGCGCGCGCTCGCCTCCGTGACAAGTGAACCCGGTGAACTCCTCGCACTGACGAATGACCTCCTGCTGTCGCTCGGCTCCGACCTGTTTGCCACCTGCACCTTCCTGCGCCTCGACCCCTCCACCAACGTGCTGGAAAGCGCCCGGGCCGGACATATTCCCTGCGTCTGGGCAACAGCGGACGGAAAGTCCGGCGTCGGCAGTGACGAAGGCGGTCCGCCGCTCGGTGTCCAGGCCCGCATGACCTACCCCGTGACCCGATTCCGGCTCACCACGGGCGGCGTGTTCGTCCTGCTCACGGACGGCGTGGTGGAGGGGCCGTCCATGGAGATCGATCAAGGCCTGGACCAGGTCGTACGACTCGCCGGAATCGCCGCCGTAGCGGGCATGGACGCCAGCGCGCTCGCCGCCGCCGTGATCCGGGGCGCGGACCAGGTCGGACACGAGGACGACGCCGCCGTACTCGTCCTCGGCTACGAAGGAAACGAACCTCAGCCGTAGGGCGGCACGCCGCCGCTTTCGCCTCGCCGGAACGGCGGCTTCGGTGTCTGATGGCTTGTGTGGCGGGTACCGAGACTCAGCGCCGGACCGGCGTCTACGCCCTCCAGACACTGGCTGTCGCCGGCTGCTACTACGCCGCGGGACGACTCGGACTCCTGCGGAATCTGACCGTCGAGGGGGCAGTGTTCACCCCCATCTGGCCGCCGACCGGTATCGCGGTGGCCGCTCTGCTCATCCTCGGGCTGCGCGTCTGGCCCGGCATCGCACTCGGTTCCCTGCTCGTCATCATGCACCTCACCTCGCTGCGGCCCGAAGTGCTCGGCAATCTCGCGGGCAACACGGTCGCGCCCATCTGTGCCTACCTCATGCTGCGCGCCGTGGGCTTCCGTACCGACCTGAGCCGACTGCGAGACGGCCTGGCCCTGGTGTTCCTCGGCGCCTTGACCGGCATGCTCATCAGTTCCACGGTGGGCGTCGGCATGCTCGTGATCACGGACCGTCTCCCCGGCCACGACTTCTGGGCCGTGTGGCTGGGGTGGTGGGTGGGCGACGCGATGGGAGTCCTGATCGTCACCCCCCTCCTGCTGGTGCTCCACGCAGCACGTTGGCCCCCACGCCTGTCCCGTTGGCAGGAGGCCACCGGACTCACCCTCATCATCTGCGGCACCGTAGTGCTGGTTACCCACAGCAACCTCAGTGTGCTGTTCCTCGTCTACCCTCTGCTGATCTGGACGGCCCTGCGCTTCCAACTGGCCGGCAGCATGCTCTGCGCGCTCTTCACATCCGTCGTGGCCACCGTCGCCGCGACGGAGGGGGCCGGCCCTTTCCACGGCTTGGACCACATCGAGGTGATGATCAAACTGCAGGCGTTCAACGGTGCCATGGCCCTCACCGCGCTGCTGCTCTCCGCCGTGATCACCGAACAGCGCAACACCCGACGCTCGGTGGAACGGGCCTGCCAGGAACTGGTCGAAGTGCTCGAACACCTCACCGCGGGGAATGCGCCACGAGGCGGGCCGATACCACCGAAGGGGGAAGCGGAGGACGGGCCCGGGCAGCCCAAGACAGGGCATTGAGCATCACCGCCATGCCGAGCCACGACGGCCGGCCGTATCACTCGCCCGGGGGAATGCGGCCCGACCAGGTGTGTCGCTGCGCGGCAGCACACTGGACTCCTCGGTGCCCGGCAAAGGCAGCCGGCCGCAAGGGTCATACGGACGGCGAGCGCGGGCGTCGACGACGACAAGGCCCGTGATCATGATGACGGTGCAGCTGCTCCCCGTACCCGCGTGGCTGTTCTCCTGGCCCGGGCACGGGCCGCGTCACGGTGCCCAGGCCACCAGCCGACGGCGTAGACGGGCAGGGAAACCTCTGCAGTCACACACGCAGCGTGCACAGCTTCACGAACGCAGACACCGCCCAGACAGCGAGCGGACACCGCCGCTGTCGGTGCCATCTGCGATGATCCCGCGTGGTCCAGGGACACCACGATGGGGAGCGTTCATGTCACTCGGCTTCAAGACGTCATGGCTCGCCGTGCGCGACGCCGGGCCGGAAGAACTGGCCGACGCCCTCGACCTGCGGCACCGACAACACATCGACTGGGAGACCGGCACCGAACTCGCCTACCGGCAAGGCGTCTTCGTGGCCAGAGCCGTCCCGGAGTGGACACTCGCCCACGGCAGGATCCATCTGACGCACAACACCGACCCCACGCGCCCGGACTTTCCCAACTGGCTTCTGACGCTGGCCGCGCGCGTCGGAGACCTCCAGTACTTCGCCACCGACCGTGTCAGCGAGTACCACGCCTGGGCCAAGGTCGAATCCGGCGAACTGACCCGCGCCTACTGCTACATCGGGATGAGCGGCGACGTTCCCCTGCGCCACGGAGAACCCACCGCCGTCGAAAGGCAGCTCGGCGTCGGGCTGGTCGGGTGCGACGAGATCCGGCAGGACTGGGGAGACGCCGAATGGGACGCCTGGCATGACGCCATGCCCACGGAACAGCACGTGATGCGCATCGCCGCCGACTGGAGCATCTGCCCGCCACTGATCAAGGACGACTCCGTCACCGCCCCCGGAATCCACGGCTTCCCAGCAGGCGTCGAACCCGGACACGCACTCTGAATACGTCGGAGGGGAGACGGACCTTCCTGATGATCCGGTTGGTGCGCAGGTCGACCGTGACCAGTTTCGGGCCGCGGAAGAAGAACGCTGCGAAGAGAAAGCTGCCAATATCGAGTATCCACAGTCGGCCGGAAGGGTCGACGACGTCGCCCTGCACCGACTGGAAGTGCCCGGTCAGGTCGGAGGCGTCCGCGCGGCACTGAGAAAACAGCAGCCGCCAACCGTTCGATGCGATGGCTGGCAACATACGATCCCTTCCCCCGGTCAGACGAGTGGCGTGGGCGGGGTGATCCCGAACTTCTCGGCCTACGCGACGAGTCAGCGCCGCACCTTGGGCGCCACGGGAATGCCATGCTCGGCCCGTTCCACCGTGACCGGTGAGCGGTTGGGTCTGGGCTTCGCCCCGTCACGAGCACCGCACCGGTTCGCCCTTGTGGCGGGCGTGTGCTGCGGACTGGTTACGGTCGTGCCGCTCTATGGTCACTTCGCCTGGGCGAGCCAGACCGCGTCGGGACCGGCCGGGAATCGCAGCTGGCCGGTCATGTCGTGCACGGCACGCCACACTGTCTCGGCGACGTCGCTCTCCTTGGTGAACAGGTCCTGGCCCGTGAAGTCGCCCATGGCCTTCTGCGCCCATGGTGCGTAGGGCGCCGGGACCAACTCGTCCAGCGGGGCGCCGTTCGTCGCGTTGGCCGCGAAGTTCGTCGTCAGGCAGGCGCCCGGCTGGACCGTCTTGGCCTGCACGCCGAAGGGCGCGAGCTCGAGCGCGAGGGATGCGGTGAACCCTTCGATGGCCATCTTGCTCGCCTTGTAGACGGCCGAGAGCGGCATGTGGCCCAGCACCACGCTGGAGGTCACGTTGACCACCACGCCGGAGCCGCGCTCGCGGAACTGGGGCAGTACCGCCTGCGTCGTGGCCATCACGCCGAACGTGTTGGTTTCGAAGACCTCCCGCACTCGGGCCATGGGGACGCCCTCGAACACGCTGATCGAGGGGATGCCCGCGTTGTTGACCAGGACGTCGATGGGCCCGGCCGCCTCGAACGCGGCGGTGACGCTCTCGGGCTTCGTCACGTCGAGCTCGACGACATGGAGCCGGTCCGACTCGGGCAGGATGCCCGCACGCGGCGTACGCATCGTGGCGATGACATTCCACCCCTGCGAGTGGAAGTACAGGGCGGTCTCCCGCCCGTATCCGGATGAGGCACCAGTGATCAGAACTGTCTTCATGCTGTGACCCTCGCGATGTGATGGGAGCCGCCGGAAGGACAGGCATTTTCCTGCCCTGCGGAAGAACTCGTGATCCCATTGAATCGCTCTGACCTGCGAGGATAGTAGAACTATCCTCGCTTCCTCTTGCACGATCCTCCTCCGATGCGCAATCCCGCTCAGGGCAGAAGGGCCGCGGGAGTGCCTGCGGTGTTCCGCAGGCGGGCCGCGTCCCGGCTCGGGGGTGAGCCGAACTGACGGCGGTACTCACGGCTGAACTGCGACGCGTTGTCGTAACCGACGCGGTGGCCAACCCCGGTGACGTCGCCCGGGTGGGTGGCCAGCAGCAGCCGGGCCTCCTGGAGCCGGATCTGTTTCTGGAACTGGATGGGACTCATCGCGGTCACTGCCTGGAAGTTGCGATAGAACGCGGAGACGCTCATGCCGGACAGGCGTGCCACATCCTCGACCCGGAAGGGTTCCGCGTAGTGCTCGCGGATCCAGCGCACGGCCCGGGAGATGTGGCTGAGCCCGCTGTCGGCCAGGCCGAGCTGGCGCACCGCCGCGCCCTGCTCGCCGGTGATCAGGCGCCACAGGATCTCGCGTTTGACCAGCGGGGCCAGTACGGCGCGGTCGCGGGGTTCGTCGAGCAGGCGCAGCAGCCGGACGACTGCGTCGAGCATCGCGAGCGGGGCGTCGCTGACGGCCATCCCCGACGGCGCGCCCGTGCCGGCGCGGGGGGTGTCGCCGGGACCGGCTTGCAGCAGCAGTTCGGCGACGGCGGACGGTTCCAGCGTGAGTCCGAAGCCGAGGGCCGGCCGGTCGGGGTCGGCCTGGGTGAACTGCCCGGTGACAGGCAGGTCGACGGATGCCACCAGGTACTGGCCGGCGCCGTACTCGTAGACCCGGTCGCCCAGTGCGAGGCGTTTGGCTCCCTGGGCGATGACCGCGAGCACCGTGCCGGTCATGGAGGGCGCCGGCGGGTCGGGCCGGTCGACCTTCGAGATCAGGACGCCGTCGATGGCCGTGGTCCAGTCGGGGCGGGCATGCCGGGCCAGCAGGGTGCGGAGCTCTTCGAGGTGCATGGCTCCATTGGAGCACCGTTCGCCGCCCGGGTTCCCGTAGCCGCGAGAATTGTGCAAGTGGCTGCGAGCATCGTTCTAACGTTTCGGCAGGTCAACGCAGTTGAATGGAATCACCGCATTCCATCGATGCAGAAGAAGGCTTCCATGATTGCCAAGTACGGGTTCAACGCCACCCTGACCGCCAGGCCGGGAATGGGTGACCGGCTGGTCGACCTGCTGCTGACCGGCCTGGACGAAGGCAGCCCCGGCGCGAGCGCACACTGCGTCGTCTACCTCGTCTCGCGTTCCGCGTCCGCGCCCGACGTCGTTCATGTCACCGAGGGATGGACCAGCGCGGAGGCCCATCACCGGATCTTCGCCGGCGAGGCCGCCCAGGCCATCGTGGCGCAGATTGACGGACTGCTGGCCAAGGAATCCGAGTACACCGACTACGTCCCGGTCCGCGGCAAAGCCGCCTTCTGACCCGGCGAGGATCCCCACCTCGCTGGACCATCCCGTCACCACCACCCGCGAAAGGCGACAGCCATGACCACAGCACGACCCGCCCTCGACCCCGAACTGCATGAGCTCTTGGCCGACATGCCATTGATGTCCCAGCTCAGCCCGGAAATTCTGGCGCAGGTACGCCCCTTCTCCTCGATGCCCGTCGAACCCCTCCTCGAAGGTCGCGCGATCGACCGGCGCGAGGTCACCGCGGCGAGTCCGGACGGCACCATGATCCCCTTGTCCGTCTTCAGTCCCGCGAACGCCGATCGCGCCGCCGCCGCGCCGTGCGTCTACTGGATGCATGGCGGCGGGATGGTCATGGGCGACCGCTTCTCACAGATCGACATCCCGCTGGAGTGGCTCGACGAGTTCGGCGCCGTCGTGGTCTCCGTCGACTACCGGCTCGCGCCCGAGGCCTCCGGCATGATCCCGGTCGAGGACTGCTACCAGGGACTGCTCTGGATCGCCGAACACTCCGCCGAACTGGGCATCGACCCCGCGCGAATCGTCGTCGCAGGCGCCAGCGCAGGCGGCGGCCTCGCCGCCGGCGTCACCCTGCTCGCCCGCGACCTCGGCACCCCGACGATCGCCGCCCAAGTCCTGATCGGCCCCATGCTCGACTACCGCAACACGACCACCTCCAGCCTCCAGTACTCCAACGGGCCCGGCGTCTGGACCCGCGAGATGAATGGATTCGGATGGCGTTGCCTTCTGGGCGACCTCACCGGCGACGAGGTACCCGCATACGTCTCCCCCGCCCTGGCCGACGACCTCGCAGGCCTGCCGACCACCTACATCGACACCGGTTCCGCCGAAGTCTTCCGCGACGAGGACACCGACTACGCCACCCGCATCTGGGCGGCCGGCGGCCAGGCCGAACTCCACGTCTGGGCAGGCGGCTTCCACGGATTCGACGCGCTGTACCCGCAAGCGAACATCTCGGCCACGGCCCGCCGGACCCGCACCGCGTGGCTCGCCCGAGTCCTGCCCACGAGCCCCGCCGCGTGACGGCACCGGAAATCTCATGACGGAGTGTGCGTGAGCTTGGCGCTCAACGTCGCGGGCCACTCAACCTGCTGAGAGACCGGGCGACATGGCGGCACGTGACGCGACCGATCTCGACGCTTCGAGACATCGAGTAACGATGCACGAGGGAACGCCCGCTGTGCAGGAGTCCCCCGTCGTTGAGTCCGCGAGCGAGGCTTGAGCGTCCTGTCCCGCTTTCGGGTCGAGATTCCGACCGTCTCTCCCACTACCCCGACAGCCTCAGCTCCGACCAGCAGCTCCGACTCGAGTGCGTCACGGCCTGCTGCCCCGAACTCGCTGACCTGGTTCGGCATATCGCGTCGTTCGCCATGAGTCCACGTTCGTTCTGGCATGGAGTGGCACGACACCCCGCCCGCGTCACCAGGACTCGGCCTGCAGGAACAATGTGATCACTTCGGCGAAGAACCAGATGGAGAACACCAGACACCCAAGCCAGAGCCCCCACAAGAACCAACGGACCTCTCGTCGTATGCGCATGGGCGGATCATCCCCCGGAAGTCAACGTGCGTCGGCGGCCGGAGATGTTTCAGGGTGCGCGTCATGTCGGGGCGCCAACGCGGTCCGGGCCAGATCGCGTAGCCAGACGTGTGCGGGGTCGGTGTCATAGCGCTGATGCCATGACAGGTACACCGTGGCCGGCGGCAGTTCGAACGGCAGTGGGAGCAGGGTCAGACCGAGAACCGTGGCCGCTGAACGCGTCGTCGACTCGGGGGCGGTGACGAGGAGGTCGGAGCCACGTACGAACTCGAGCGCGGCCCCTTCGGTGGGCGCGGTCGCCACTACCCGCCGGGTGAGGCCGAGCCGTGCGAGAGCGTCGTCAAGGCTGTTGCTGAGCCTTCCGCGCCGCGAGACGGTGATGTGCTCGGCCGCGGCGTATCGCGCGGCGGTGATGGCCTTGACGCGGGTGAGCGGGTGCCCCCGCCGCACGACGATGACGTGCTGGGTCTCAGCCACCGGCTCGGCGCAGATGTCGGGTGCGGTCGGGCGGTTCGCGTTCGCCTCCAGGTCGACTTCGCCGCGACGCAGTTCGGGGGTGTCGATGTGCGATTCCGCGATGAAGCGCACACGCACGCCCGGCGCCTGCTTGCGTACGGCCGTGAGAAGCGCGGGACCACTGAGGGCGACGAGTGAATCGTGCCAGCGGAGTGTGAAGGTGCGCTCGAGCGTCGTGAGGTCGAGTTCGCGGCTCGGTGCCAGCACGCCCTGGACCTGTTGCAGCAACTCGTGCACCTGTTCCCGGACGGCGATCGCGTACGGCGTCGGAGTCATCGTGCGCCCGGTACGCACCAGGATCTGATCCCCGGTCGTGCGCCGGATCCGGCCGAGGCTTCGACTCATCGCGGGGGCGGTGACGTGCAGGCGCTCAGCGGCTCCGGCCACGCTGCCTTCTTCCAGAAGCGCGTCGAGGGCGGCGAGCAGGTTCAAATCCAATTGCATGAGATTCATCCTAGACGTGCTTTACATGCACTTGCAGTTAACTATGCGCCCTTCTACCTTCGAGATGCGGGCGGAAGGAACCACGGTTCTCGCCCGGCCCGCCTCATCACCCCTCCGCTCAGATGGGAGCACCGCCATGCCCGAGTCGATTCAGACCAACGGGATTGCCGCAGCCGCCAACTCCGCGTCCGACGCCGACCTGCTCGCTCAGACCGCGATCGCCGTGCGCGCGGCGGGTTCGGCACTGCGGGAGCGGTTCGGCGACGTGGTCCGCTACCAGACCCGCGAAGAGCTGATGCGCGCGCTCGCCGCCAACGACGACGCGGCCCTCGACGTCCTGCGCCCACGCCTCGCCGTCCTGCGCCCGGATGCCCGCCTGGTGGAGGACGAGCTCGCGGGCGGGGCCCTGCCTCCGGGCGAATGGTGGGTCCTGGACCCGGCCGAAGGAAACGTCAACCACCTGCACGCCCTGCCGGAGTGGGCGGTGACCGCCACGCTCGTGCGCGACAACCAACCGGTGCTCACCGCAGTTCACCTGCCGTTGACCGGTGAGACCTACACCGCACTCGCCGGTGCCGGCGCCCACCTCGACGGCCGCCCGCTGCACGTGTCGCAGACCACCGACCTCGGCCTGAGCCTCGTGGCCACGAGCCAGGCCAGGCCCGACGAGGACGACAAGGTCGTGCGGCGCATCGGTTCCTCGATCACGGCGATGCTCTTCGATGCGCTCGTGGTGCGGACATCCGTACCCGCCACGCTGCACCTCCTGAACGTGGCCGCCGGCCGGATCGACGCCTTCTGGCAGTTCGCCGGGGCCCGCGCGGACCTGCTTCCCGGGGCGCTGCTCGTGGCCGAGGCCGGCGGACGGATATCCGATGCCGAGGGCCGCCCCTGGACCCCCGAGAGCGAGAGCTTCGTGGCCGCCGCGCCCGGCGTGCACACCCAAGCCGTCACCACGCTCTCCCGCTGACGTCCATCAGAACCGCAAGCACCGAAAGGACCCCATCAACATGAGCATGATCGCCGTTCTCGGAAACGGCCGCGTCGGCGGCAGCCTGGCCCTGGCCCTCACCCGGGCCGGACACGAGGTGACCGTGGCGGACCGCTCACCAGGCTCTGCTGCCGACGCCGCCCGGACAGCCCAGATCGTCATCAACGCCACCCCGGGCGCCGGCTCGCTGGAGCGGCTCATCGCGCTTCGGGAGGACCTGCGGGGCAAGATTCTCGTAGACGTCTCCAACGCCACCGTCGACGGACCGGACGGACTGCCGGCCGACCTGCTGTACCCCGGCTCGAGCCTCGCGGAGCAACTACAAGAAGCCCTCCCCGACACGCGCGTCATCAAGACGCTCAACACGATGCTCTACACGGTGATGACCGCGCCCCACGCGCTCACCCAGACACCGACCGCCTTCCTCTCCGGCGAGGATCCGGAGGCCAAGCAAGTCGTACGCGGGCTGCTCGCCGACCTCAGCTGGAAGCGGGAATGGATCACGGACCTCGGCGGGATCGAGACCGCGCGGGCAGCCGAGGCGGCGATTCTCTTCGTACCGCACGTGATCCGATCCAGCGGATTCGCGCCCTTCGCCCTCTCGATCACCCGCTGAAGTCAGCGGATTCCACCACGTCGGCGGTCACCGGCTGAATCCGGCGGTCAGGCCGCTGAGCAGCTGGCGGCGCCCGAAGACGTACAGCGCCAGGATGGGCAGCGTCGTGAGGACGACAGCGGCGAGCACGGCGGGGACGTTGACCCCGTACTGGCCCTGGAACGACCACAGGGCAAGCGGGAGCGTTCGCTTCGACGGGCTCTGGGTGAGGATCAGCGGCAGCAGGAATCCGTTCCAGATGGTCAGCGCGTTGTAGATGGTCACGGTGGTGAGGGCCGGCCGGGTGAGCGGCGCCGCCAGCCGCCACAGGGTCGTCCACTCGGTGGCCCCGTCGACCCGCATGGAGTCGAAGAGTTCGTTGGGTACGTCGCGGATGAAGTTGGCCAGCACCAGCACGGACAGCGGGATGGCGAAGGCGATCGACGGCAGGATCAGCGCCAGCAGGCTGTCGTACAGATGCAGCTTGATAATGATCAGGTAGACCGGGATGACCGTCGCCTGGAGCGGGATGGCGAGGCCCATGAGGAACAGGCCGTTCACCGCGCGCAGGAACCTGAACCGCCAGCCGCGCACGATCGCGTAGGCGGCCATGAAGGAGAAGGCAACGGCCGGTATCACCGCGCCGGCGGTGGCCACGACGCTGTTCACGAAGTAGGTGAGGAAGTCGGATTCGATGACCAGTTGGTAGTTGTCCAGCGTGGGATCGCCCGACGGCACCAGCGGGTTGCTCGTGTAGTAGGTGCTCTGCGCCTTCAGACTGGTGATGAGCATCCAGTACAGCGGTATGGCGACGACGACCAGCCAGATCCATCCGGCCAGACCGCCGGGCCAGTTGCGTCGGCGGACCGCCGGACGGGAGTGATTGCCCCGCTCGCGGCGGGTGGCCTTCTCCGGTCGCTCGGGCTTGGTCAGCGTGGTGGTCACGTCAGGCCCCCTCGAGTTGGCTCTCACCGGCATCCCGGCCCCCCAGCCTGCGCAGCAGCAGGGCGAGGGCCAGGCCCACGAGGACGAGGATGACCGCGATGACGCTGGCCGGTCCCATCAGGTTGGCCTGGAAGCCCCGTTTGTACATGTCCAGCGCCAGCACCCGGGTGGCGTCCCCGGGACCGCCCTCGGTCAGCACGAAGATGAGGTCGAAGAAGGTCAGTGACCCCACCACCATGAGCGTCGACGAGGTGATGATGGTGAACTTCAGCTGCGGCAGCGTGATGCTGAAGAACTGGCGGACCCGGCCGGCGCCGTCCAGCTGGGCCGCTTCGTACAGGGACTGCGGGATCTGCTGGACGCCGCCCTGGTAGATCAGCGAGTGGAAGGGGATGAACTGCCAGGAGACGACGAAGACCACGAGGCTGAAGGCCAGCCAGGGCCGCCCCAGCCAGTCCTGGCTGAGGAATCCGATCCCCAGCCCGTGGCCGAGCCCGAAGTTGGGGTCCAGCAGCGCCTTGTACGCGATCGCGATCGCCGCGGAGCTGAGCAGCAGCGGGATGAAGTACACCACGCCCAGTACCGCACGGTAGCGCTGGCTGCCGGCCAGGAACGTACCGAGCAGAATACTCAGCGGAGTCTGAACGGCCCAGGACGCGGCCATCACGAGGAACGTGATCCACAGGGCGTGCGGCAGCCCGGGGTCGGTGAGCACCGCACGCCAACTGGTCAGCCCCGACGGGTGGATGCCGCCGATCCCGTCCCATGTGGTGAAGCTCAGCGCGAAGACGCCCACGAGCGGAATCACGGCGAAGCCGACGAAGACCACCAGCGCCGGCATCGCCACCCAGGGCAGGATGCTGCGCGGTTCGCGACGCGGCGGACGGCTGGTGAGTGAGCTCATGTGCCTATGACCGCGTTGAGGTTGGTGGCGAACGTCTTCGGCGAGATGGACAGCTGGAACAGCTTGACGATGTTGTCCAGCAGTGTCTCCGCGGCCGTCGGGCTGAGCGCCTGGTCCCAGGACTGGGCGAACGTCTTGGCCTTGCTGGCGACGCCATAGGTGAACTTCAGGAACTCGGCGTCCTCGGAGGCGTCCAGCTGCTTCTCCGTGCCGAGCAGGAGCGGGACCGCCCCGGTGCCGATCCAGTCCTTCACCTCGGCCGGCTGGAGGACACCCTTGGTGAAGTAGTCCCTGGCGATCTTCTTCTGCTCGGTGCTGGCCTTGGAGGAGATGTACAGGTACTGGCCGGGATTGCCGACGGTGTCGCTGAGGTCGCCCTTGCCGCCCTCGACGGGCGGGAAGTTCATGAATCCGAGCCCGCCGCCGGAGACGAAGTCGCCGCCGTCGGCCTTCTGGATGCCGTACGACCAGGAGCCGTGCAGCATCATCGCGGCCCTGCCGGTGTACAGCAGCGCCTGGTCGGCGTTGGAGTCCGCCGTGATCGAGGAGAAGCCCTTGACGAACCCGCCCGCCTTGACCAGCTCCTGCACCTTGCCGAGCGCGTCGAGGGCTGCCGGGTTGGACCAGGCGTCCTTCTCGCCGTCGAAGACGGCCTGGAACACCTCGGGACCGCCGATGCGGTCGAAGAGGAACTCCAGCCACATCATGTTCGTCCACCGGGACTGACCGCCGAGGGAGAACGGCGCTATGTCCTTCGCCTTGAACTTGGGGACCAGATCCATGATGTCGCCCCAGGACTGCGGCGGCTCCACTCCGACATCGTCGAAGACCTTCTTGTTGTAGTAGAGGACGATCGGCTGCACGGTCTCGCACGGCATCGCGTAGATCTTGCCGTCGATGGTCGCCGGGCCGAACGAGGACGGGAACAGCCGCTTCTTGACCTCGGGGTGGTCGCCGAACCACGAGGTGAGGTCCTCGACCTGCCCGGCCTTCACGTAGCTGCGCAGCGTGCCGCCGCCCCAGCCCCAGATGAGGGTGGGCGCCTGCCCGGCGCCGATGGCCGTCTTGATCTTCGTCTTGTACGCGTCGTTCTGGAAGGTGGTGCCCTTGATCTCGTCATCGGGGTGGGCCTTGTTGAACGCGTTGAGCGCGTTCGTCCTGACGCCTTCCTGAGGCTGGCCGCTGAGGTACCAGTACGAGACTCCGGCACCGCTCTTGCCGGGTCCGGACGAGCCGCAGGCCGACAGCGCCGCAGAGGCGGGTACGGCAGCTGCCAGCCCGAGGAAGGTACGTCGAGAAAGAGGGATCGCCATGCTTCTTCTCCGCACTCGAGAGCCACCGGCTTCTCGTGAGTCGTAATGAAAGCTTTTCGATAAAGCCTTCTTCGAGCCTGTGCATGGAGCGTGTTCGTGCAAATTAAGTTTCGAACTGATGCCCTGTCAAGGCGTGCGCAGCCCCGTTGTTGGGCGGCATTCACCTGCGTAGTATCGGCCGAGCATGACTCGCGAAAAGCCCTGGCAAAGACCGAAACATTTCGAATATTGACGTCAAGGATCGTCAGGAGAGGGAGGATGCGGTGGCTGCGGCTGGTTCACTGCCGATGACGGTCCAGGTCAGGCTGCGCCGAAAAGACCCGCTGCCGTCCAGGCCGGACCGGGTCGATGCCATGCCCTCCCGGCCGCGAAGAGGGTGGCGCGGAAGATCGCGCCTCTCGGCAGCCACCCGGGCTCCAACTACCTGCGGCGCGTAGCCGAAGGCAGCGACGCGCAAGCCACACCTCCACCGGACGCGATCCCTCGCGGATCGTCCAACACCGCGGAGCCGAGGGGCTCTTGGACCCCTTCCCGGACGAGCCCCCCGCCGGGTTGACGTACAGCTGGGAGGAACTGATGCCACCGAACGCCAGACGCACCACCTTGGCGGACATCGCCCAAGCGGCCGGCGTCTCCATCGCGACGGTGTCCAAGGTGGTCAACGGCCGCGGTGACGTGGCGCCGCAAACCCGCGCCCGGGTGCAGGAAGCGTTGCACCAGCACGACTACCTCGCGCCCGTGTTCCGCCACACCGAGGCGAAAACAAGCCCGATCATCGAAGTACAGTTCCAGGGCAGCCTCAAGCCGTACGTGGCCGAGGCCCTCGAAGGCATCATCGACTCCGCCGCGGCAGCAGGGGCCTCGGTGGCGATCAGCAAGGCATCCCGCGCCCCGCACTGGGCCCGGGACCTGGTCTCAGCCGGGCGCCGCGCCCTCATCGCGGTCACCAGCGTGTACACCGCCGCGCACCTCAAGGAGTTGGCCCGGGCCGGGCTGCCGCTGGTCGTGCTCGACCCGCTCCACCTGCCGGACAGCCGGGTCAACAGCGTCGGAGCGACCAACTTCACCGGCGGCCTGGCCGCGACCCGGCACCTGCTCTCCCTCGGCCACCGCCGCGTCGCCTACCTCGGCGGACCGGCCATGGCCGTGTGCAACCAGGCACGCATGCACGGCTACCGCGCCGCCATGGAGGCGGAAGGAGCGCCGGTACCCGCCGCCTACGTCCGGCCCGGAGAATTCTCGTACCGATACGGCCTGCTCGGCGCCGCGGCACTGCTGGACCTGGAAGAACCGCCGACGGCGATCTTCACCTGCAACGACGAGATCGCCCTCGGTGCCATCGAGACCGCCCGCACCCGAGGCCTGCGCATCCCCGAAGATCTGAGCGTGGTCGGCTTCGACGACACGCACCTCGCTCAGATGGCCTCACCGCCACTGACCACCGTGCGCCAGCCGCTACGGGAGATGGGCGGTGCTGCCCTGCGCACCGCCCTGCGACTGGCCAACGACGAGAAGGTCGAGTCCCACCACATCGAACTCGCCACCGAACTCGTGGTACGCGCCTCGACGGCGCCGCCGGCAGACCTCAAGTGACCGCCCACGGGCGCTGAGTCGTCCACCCCCTATCGCGGCCGCGGAGCCTGCTCCGGGCCGTCGGGGTGCGCCGCCTTTCACCCTTGAACTGAGCGCACCCTTTACGCGTTCGGGTCCCACTCTGCGAGCTGCTCCATCGGCTCGGTGTCGCCGGTGGTCTCCAGGCCGTCGAGCGGAACGCGCTCGTAGAAGTAGAGGACCAGTTCGCTCGCTGCGCCTCGCATCGCCATGTCGCCCGGCTCCGCGTCGGCGGCGAGGTCGTCGCAGCGGACGCCGTCGGCGTTGAGGGTCAGGCGCCAGGAGCGGCCCTCGGTCGTGTGCAGGTCGATGGTCGCCGGCTTGAAGGGCCACGGCACGGTCGTCGCCGAGACGGTCGTCAGGAACTCGTCGACGCCCTCGACCGCGACGTCCGTCGGCAGCGGCTGTGCGGCCTCCTGGGTGAGCTGGACGTCGTAGGTGTGGACGGCGATCTCCTGGATCTGGTGCCGGGCCACGGCTCCGCTGGTCTCCGGGGCCTGCGAGCGGCCCCACCAGGTCCAGCAGCCGCGGTCCGGGCCGGCCTCGCGCATCGCGTCGAGCATGAGCTCGGTCGACTCGGCGAGCCAGGCGTCCAGGGCTTCGCGGTCGCGGGGCGCGGTCGGGGCGCCCTTCGGGGTCGTCCTCGCCGGGGGCTCAGCGCCCGGGCCCGCCGTGACGATGGCGGCCTGGCGGCGGCGGCCGTCGCCGAGGTGCTGCGCCAGTTCGCGCAGCGTCCAGTCCGGGCAGGTCGGGACCTGGACGTCAAGGTCGGGGGCGGACGCGATGGCGGCGCGGAACGCGGCCGAGCGGTCTGCGATCAACCGCAGGACCTCGGGGAACTCCAGGATGCTCTGCACCTCGGTGGTGTATCACGGCGCTCCGGCCGCCGGGTAGCGAATTTGTCGGACGAACGCGTCAACGGACCGGGGCGAGCGGTCCAGGACAGCATGCGGGTGCGGTCCTGCCGTCCATCGTGCGCGTCCGCAGGCGTGATCACCCACCCGGCGCGTTCGGCGCGCCAGGCCCGGCAATCGGATAGGTCACGTCCACGAACCCGGTGTATGTCGGAGTTCCCGAGGAGCACTGAGTTGAGCGTGGTTGGCCGAGGGGCGCCGTACGAGGAAGCGTCGTTCGGTGAGCAGTTCCAGAAGGAGAGCCGGTCTCTCGGTCGCCGGTGTGTCTGGCGATACGACGAAGTCGGGAGCGCGAGGGGGCGGGTCGGCCTTCGGTGGGTGCGATGCCGCAGGCGCCACACGTATGTCGAGGAAGTGCGTGCCGCTCTTGCCGTGACGGTTCCGCGCGGCGTCACAGTCCTGCGGATGGTCCGGGGAGCAGGCGACGAGGACCAGCATGCCGTTTCGCGCGAGAACTTCGGCCGTCAGCCCGGCACGCCGCGGCTCCTTTGCCTCGAGTACGGCCACCTGGCGCCCGGCGCTGCGCAGCAGATCGGCGAGCGCATGCGCGAGGGGCATCGCTCCGTTTCCTGGGGAGCCGGTGAGCCACACCGTCACTCCACACGCGCAGGGTTTGGCGTCCATGGGCATGCTCGGGCTACCTCACTTCGCGGGAGAGGGGTTGGTCTGGCGCAGGCTGTCGGCGAGGGTCCACCAGAGCACGCCGTAGGTGATCACGATGGCCGCGATGCACAGGGCGGCGTGTTGTGCGTTCATCGTGATGGTGAGGCCACCCGCTACCAGTTGGCTGGCGCCGAGGGAGAGGGTGGAGAACATGAAGTCGGCACTGAGGACGCGTCCGCGGATCCTGTCCGGTGTGGCGGATTGCAGGGCGAAGGACGACAGGGTGGAGTTCATGCTGCCGCCGATGTGGGCCGTGACGACCAGCAGAACGGCCAGCGGGAACCATGTGGCGGCGGAGAATCCGGCGTAGGCCAGGCCGAATGTCAGGGTTGAGGCCAGGACGAGCAGGCGGATCCGGTCCTCTCTGCCGGACAGCAGGCGCCGGCCGAGCACAGGACCGATCAGCGCGCCCACGCCTCGGGCGGCGTAGAGCAGACCCACGCCGACAGCGCCGACGTGGAAGACCGCCGCGCCCAGGGCGGGGAAGAGGGCCAGGACTCCGTTACCCAGGGCGGTTCCCGGCTTGGCCAGGACCAGGGCGATGATGCGACGGTCCGTACGGGCGAACTCCGCGGTTTCACGAAGGTCGTCGCGGACCCTGCTTCGCGTCCGCGCGGGCCGGCGGTCCCCGCAGGGCTTTTGCACGCGCTGGACCAGGGCCGCGGAGAGGCAGAAGGTGACCACGTCCAGCGCGAAGCACCAGTAGGTGCCGACGGCGGACGCGAGCAGGGCACCCAGTGAAGCGCCCACAGCGAGCATGACGCCCCAGGCACCACCGTTGAGCGCGTTGGCCGTCAACAGGTCCTGTTTCGGCACCAGGTTGGGCAGAGCGGCGCTGGCGGCCGGCCCGTAGAACGCCTTCACGCCCGCGACACCGCCCAGCGCGATCAGGGCGATCCAGGCCGTCGACTCGTCCCGCACCAGGAACAGGGTGGCGATGAAGGCGGCGGAGAGCAGGTCGCACAGGATCATCAGTCGTCGGCGGTCCACGCGGTCGACGACCACGCCGGCGTACGGCGACAGCGCGGCAATGACCAGGGTGTCGGCCGCGAGGACCAGCGCCCCCCACAGCGGGGCGCCGGTCAGCTCCTGGAGCAGCGCCAGGAGCGGGATCATCGCGAACCAGTCGCCGCCCAGACTGACCAGCTGGGACAGGTAGACGCGGCGGAAGTCCGCCTCTTGGCGGAGCAGTTGGACTGCCGTTCTTGGCGCCGGGGGCGTGTGTGCTGTGGTGTCCGGCGTACTACTGCCCGTCAGCACTCAGCGCCTCGCGGAGTTCGGCGGAGCGGCCGGTGAGCAGGAGGGAGAGCCGGTGGCGGTTCGGCTCGGGCAGCTGCTCGAGCACGTGCTCGTCCACTCGGGCGAGGAAGCCGCGCCCGAGTTCGAGGGCCTCCGCCATCGCGTCGTCGGAGTTCTCCAGCATCGCCAGCGTCGCGATACGCAGGTCGCCCAGGCACATGTCCCGTTCGTACACGGGCAGCAGTTCGGGGGCGCGTTCGCGCAGGAGGTCCCCGGTGACCACCATCATCCGCATGCGGGCGGCGATGTTGTCGGGCTCGTACAGGCGTTGGGTGATGGAGCGTTCGCCGGCCTCGCGGATGCGCCAGTGGTAGACGACCTGTCCGACCACGTCCATGGCGCGGGCCTCGATGTGGGCCCGCACGGTTACGGGCGCGTCTTCGTACTGGCGCAGGGTGAAGGCGAATTGGTGGTGATCCCAGAACGACCGGCGGAACACTTTGTTCCAGATCATGCGGTCGAGGATCAGGTCGCGGTCGCGGGTGATGTGGGTGCCGCGGCGCGGGGCGGCGAAGACGTCGGCGTAGCGCGGATGGCGGTGGGTGCCCGCGGAGTTGAGGCGTCGCACGTCCCCGGAGGCGAAGTCGGAGCCTGTGGATTCCAGGGACTGGACCAGGGCTCGGTAGGCCGTCGACGGGACGACGTCGTCGGAGTCGGCGAAGGCCAGGTAGGTGCCGGTGGCCTTCGCCGCGCCGGCGTTGCGGGCGGCGCTCAGTCCGCGGTTGGGCTGGGTGACCAGGCGGAATCGCTCGTCCTTGGCCACCCAGGAGGAGGCGATCTGGGGGCTGTTGTCGGTCGAGCCGTCGTCGACCAGGACCACTTCGAGGTCGGTGAGTTCCTGGGTGGAGAGGGACTCCAGGAGTTCGGGGAAGTAGGGGGCGACGTTGTAGAAGGGCACGACGACGCTGAGTGTCGGCATCCGGGCTACCTCAGTTCTGGGCTGTGCGGGCGAGGATTCCTGTGGCGCAGGCGATGCCCCCCGCGCCTTTGGCGAGTTCGGGTATCGGTACGCGGGCCACGCACTCGATGCCGTGCCGGGCGAGCAGGGCCGCGGTTTCCCGGGACCCGGCCGCCATGAGGATCGAGCGGGGCGCCACGGTGACGAAGTTGAACGCCTGTTGGGTGCGGACCTCGTCGGACTCCGGGATGTCGACGACGGTGAATCCCAGCTCACGCAGTCGGCGCACATCGGCGGGATCCATGATCGAGGTACGGGCGGCGAGCAGGTCGGCGTCGAGCACCTGGAGGACGCCCAGCAGGTGCTGGACTCCGTTCGGTACGGACAGTCGCAGCGCCCGTGCGCCCTGTTGTCGCGCCTCCTGTGCGACCTGCCGGGCGCCGGCGTAGTTGGTGCGGGTGCCGAGTCCGACCGCGACCAGGTCGGTGCGCAGCCACTGGGCGTCGGCGCCTTCGAAGAGGCCGTCGGCGCCGATGGTCCTGGCCACGGGAATGCCGAGCTGTGCGCAGAGCCGCAGGGTCTGCAGTTCTTCGCCGGCGCGGACGCTGCTGGCCATCCGGGGAATGACGGCGCCTGCCCTGGTCATCCACAGCAGATCACGCGCGAACATCGCGTTGGCTCCGCTGTAGGGATTCCCGCCGGGCGCCTGGGGCGCGGGCAGTTCGTGCACGGTGATTCCCAGGGCCCGGTATGCCTCGGCCAGTGCGTCCATGTCCCGGCGCAGCGCGCTGTGGTCGAGCCGTTCCAGGTGCTGGAGCGCGTCCGGGTC
Source organism: Streptomyces sp. NPDC087859 (assembly GCF_044742595.1). Classification (NCBI taxonomy): domain Bacteria; kingdom Bacillati; phylum Actinomycetota; class Actinomycetes; order Kitasatosporales; family Streptomycetaceae; genus Streptomyces; species Streptomyces sp. NPDC087859. The sequence goes on from NZ_JBIUUU010000012.1 coordinate 107,434, forward strand.
TCCAGCGGTGAGCAGCGAGGCAGGCGGGCAGTGCAGGGCGACATCGGTGAGCCGGTCGCAGTCCCGCTCCACGCGCAGCGGCGCCCAGGTGCCGCCGAGCGTGATGTCGTCCTCGTGCCGTCCCGGGCGGGAGCGCCAGCCCGGCCCGTGGTATGCGGCGGCGGTCACAGCCACTGGTCCTCCTCCCCCTTGCGGTAGCCGAGTTCGCTCGCGATGTCCCGGAGGGCGGGATTTTCCACGGCCGGGAGCACGAGGTGGGCTCGCTGCCGCCAGCGCGCAGGGCGAGGCTGCGCGGTCGCCATGACGACGGGGAACTGGACCGGACGGGAGGGCTGTCGGATGCCGGCGAAGTCGAAGACGGACCGGAGGGTGGCCTCGCGTGTACCGGGGTGAAGCATCTTCTCGAAGGGCACGCGCAGCACCTCGTCGACGATGCCGGGCGCCAGCCCTTCGACAGCTGAGCGGTGCGCTCCCGCCCACTGCTGTGCGCACACCCATTCCAGCGGCTGGTCGACGAGCTTGTCCCAGCCCGGCGGAATGTCGAAGTTCCACCAGCGCGTGGCCGCCGCGCCGAGTTCCGAGTAGCCGTCGATGGCCAGGGTGTGCTGGTCGGACACGTCGTAGGAGAAGAATCCTCGGTCGCGCCAGCCGTCGTAGAGCCCGTTGATGCTTGCGGCGGGGTTGCGGGTGAGGTGGATCACCAGCAGCCGGGCGTGCGGGAAGAGGCGGCGCAGCAACGGCAGTCGGTAGGCGTCGACGGACGACTTGATCACCACGGGACGGCCCCGCAGACAGTCGCGGTCGGCGGCGGTGCGGACGCGGGGAACGATGAAGGGCGGTTCCTCGATGCAGAAACCGTTGTGGGGCGTGCGCAGTTCGCCGGTGTTGCCCTCGGTCCGCAGCGAGGGCGGCAGATCGTAGAAGGACGGGTCGACGCGAGGGTGGGAGTCGCGAAGGTGGTGCAACACCTGGGCGAACAGGGCGTCCGGGTCGTCGCGGCGTGCACAGCTGCGCACCGCCTGGTCGACGGCGTCCTGGACCGTCGTGTACTGGATCTCCTCCAGGGGCCACTGCAGGGCCAGACGGCGCGTCACGACCGCCGCGTACTGCGTGCGGCCGGCGGCATCCACCGGCGGCCGGTTCGCCCCGGAGCCGAGCAGCGACATGAAGTCTGCCGAGAACTGGGCCCAGTTGAACACGGCGTCCGGCTCCAGTACGTCGGAGCCGTCCCTGCCGCGGTCGAGCCCGTTCAGCTTGTACAGCGCGGTGTGCTCGCCGACGATGGACAGCACATCAGGCTGGTCCGACAGGATCTGGTGGAGGAGGCTGCTGCCGCCCCTGGACGAGGCCACGATCGCCACGACGCGTGTGACGTGCGACAGGTCCATGTCCGCGGAGGCCGGCACGGTGGCCAGTGTGCGGCGGGCTGCCGCGATCGACCGGTCCCGCACGGAAACTTCGACGCCTGAGGCCATCAGACCAGGACCTCGCTCCCGGAGGCGGCTTCGAAGGCGATGCTGCCGCCGGGCGGCACGTCGATGGTGAGGGGCCCTCCGGGGTGGGGGCGTTCAGCGGTGAGTGGCTGTCCGGTCGGCGAGTGGACGGTGAAGGAGAGCCCCTCGGACTGCGCATCCACCGTCAGCCGGGACGCGTAGCCGCCGTTGAGCACGATGGCCGGCCGTTGCACTCGGCACGAGGTGGTGGGCTGGAGGACGAAGACGACATCGCGCGCGTCGCCCGTGGCGCGCAGGACGCTGTGTGAGGCGTTGTCGGTCCTACGGTGCTTCAGGAAGCCGCTCATGTTGTCGGCGTACAGCTGGTGGTGGCGGCGCAACACCTCCTTGCCCTCCTCGGGCAGGCGGGCGAAGTCCGAGCCGTAGGCGGGGATTCCGGCGGCCAGCATGGCGATGACCGCCACGGCGATGTCCTGCGTGGTGTCATGGGGGCCGAACGTCTGGTAGTCGTTGATCGCGGCCGCGGTGTACGCCTGTACGTGCAGGGTCCGCAGGAAGTTCGTCCGGGGGTCGAACGGTGCGTCGCCGGCCCGCATGCAGGTCCCGTACGGGGTGAGGAACGCCGTGCCGTAGTTCTGCTTGAGCTCGACGATGTAGTCCGGCGCCACCTCACGGGTGCGCCGGTCGGCGTCCTCCAGCATCAACTGCAGGCCTGTGAGCATGGAGTCCAGGTCGTGCTCGTGGTGCGGACTCTCGCACCGCAGGTCGGGTATCCAGTTGAACAGGTCGTACTTGGCGCCGTGGAATCCGTACTCCTGCACGAGCCGTACGCAGACGTCCGCCATCGTCCGGCGCGCCTCGGCGTTCATGAAGCACAGTGAGTAGAACTGGGTCTCGCCCAGGACCGGTTCACCGGAGGTCGGGGCGATGAGCAGGTGGCGGCGGTCGGCGAAACAGTCGGCGGCGGGGCCGACGGCATGGGGCGCGCACCAGATGAGGGCTCGCGCTCCCATTGCCTCCACACGGCGCACCAGTGCGTGCATGTCGGGGAACTTTTCCGGGTCGGGTTTCCAGTCGCCGATGTTCAGCGGCGTCTCGTACACGGTGTCCAGGCCGGGGCCGAACCAGCCGTCGTCGATGATGAAGTTCCGGACGCCGACATCGAGTCCGATCTTGACGTTCTCCAGGACCATCTCCGTGCTGATGTCGTCGCTGGCCCAGTCGGTCCAGCTGCACCAGAAGGGCTCGAAGGACTCGGCAACGATGCGGTCCTCCAGCCCGAAGGCGGCTCGGGTCTGCTCGGAGAAGTCCCGCAGAACATCCAGCCACGGGCCGCGCTCGTCGCCCTGCGGTCCGGAGACGAGATACACGTGCTCGGTCAAGGATCCATCAGCCGCGGCGGCGGACCGGGACAGGGGGTACTCCTCCGTACCCCGGCGAAAGCTCACCTCGACGCCGCCCGTGTGCACGTTCAACGCCCGGTTGGACACGGGCTCCAGAAGGCGCATGTCCGTCTCGGTGAGCGAGCCGATGAGCCCCAGGGCCAGTTCCACGTTCCCGTCCCGCCCGGTGAACATGTAGAGCGGCACCTTGACGTCGTTGATCTTCGACTGGGCGAGCCGGCCGAACTTCCAGAAGCTGGTGACGTGCATCAGGTTCATGAACCATCGCCCGCTGTCCGGCGGGACGACCTCGTCGAAGTTCCCCATCGGGGCACGCAGCAGGTACTCGAGGGAGACGATGCGCTCGCCGCTCGGCGGACGCACAGTGACCTGGAAGGGAGCCGTGCCACTCACGTAGACATCGATGTCCTCGTGGCGAGCGGCAGCCACCTCCCCGAGCACGAAGAGGCCGAACTCCCGTTCAGCTCCAGACTCAAGACGAACGATCAGGCGCATGCAAGGAACCGCGTTCATCGATTGCCCTTCTGGCTGCAGACGACCCGCACCGGGGTGAGCCTGACGGCGTAACACTCCGTTCACAATCCGTGAGGCAACCATAATCCAACAGAAGCTGTCAATGAATCGGTTCAAACTCGTAGGTGAATCAACAGAGTTGAACTAAAGGCGACGTAAAACGGCCCGGTCGGCACCGCGGGCTCCGGAGCCGACGAGCACTCAAACGGGGAAGCCGAGTGCGTGCAGAGGTCGGCGAAGTAGCTGTCGTGGCCGAAAAGGACAGCACTCTCGGCACACTGGGCGAGGCTGGACACGCCTGGTGAACGCCAGCCGCGTCACCGTCGTCGCCGTCCAACCGCCGCCGTGTCCATAGTGTTTGGTTCACATAGGCCGGCCGGATCGTTCAGGCCGCGGCGGCGAGGCGGCCTCCCCGGCAGATGCCCTTCTCGCTGTGGAAGCGGGCGCATTCCCTGCGCTCGGAAGCCAGGACATCGCGGCGGCGGGCGTTGGCGTTATGGCGGGGTAGGTAGGCGTACGAGGGCCGGGGCTGCGCCGTGTGGTTGGGGTAGTACGGGCTGGCGATGGTGCACTGCCGCAGCGGTCCGAAGCGCGCCTCGATGGGGTCCGCCTACGAGGCGCAGAGCGGGCTGAATCACAGCGCGACCCTGCGGTGGTTGACGCCTCACAGACGCTCACCGCAGATACGTCCGACCTCAAAGCCAGAGCGCCGCCTGGGCGGCATGATGTCCTCCGTGAAGAACAGCACAGTCCTGCATCCTGACCGAATACCCGGCTACGACGGAGGCCCCCTCACACACCAGGCCAGCCTCCTGGACGAGCCACTCTTCTGGCTGGGGCACCTCTACTCGTGCATCCACAGCGAGGAGACCGAGGAGCTGCTGTTCGGCGCGGACTACGACGCGGCCGGCGAGTTTCAGCGACGGCTGTGGGAGCGAGCCGAGTGGCCGACATTCACCGTTCCACTCGCCGCTGACCACCGTCTCCATGTGGTCTACCGCACTTTCGCGGACGACACCGGCACCGACTACCTACTCCACCACCCCGACTGGGACCAGGCAGAGCTCCTCGCCCGGGACGACGGTCACTTCATGGGACCGGGCCTGTCGTGGTCCGAGCTCGAGGCGGCTGCGGGCAACGCGCTGCCCGGCGGCAGCACCACCGATGCCCACGCCCGCCTGTTGCTCCTGCTGCCTGCGTTCGGCGACCACGCAATACCCGACGACGCCGTTGACAGCCTGGCGACCGCGCTACGCGCCCGCACCAGTGTGGAAGAACCTCAAACCCTGGCTGCGGCTCTCCTGGAGAATCAAGGAGCCCCCGGCCCCGCGCACTGGACAACCGCCACGCACGGTTTCCCCGTGAACGACGGCGAATACTCCTTCCGCAACCCTGTCAAACACTTCGCCCTGTCAGCCGATCGCCTGGCCCGGGTAGCCACGGCACTGGCACCGTGACCCACCCCGCGCCATCCTCCGGCCGTGCGGGACGTGCGGGACGTGCGGGACGTGCTTCCAACGATCGAGCCATGACTGCTCTGATCACGGCTACGCGGCCGGCCTGGAAAGACCCCGTTCACCGGCCTGGGTCTTCGATGCTTCAACAAGACGGTCGCCGCGGATACGCATCCGGGCGGCCACCATGCGGAGTCCGGCACGTCGGCACCGGCAACAAGGGCTCGAGCAGGGCCAATTCGAGGTCGGTGGGGTCCGACGCGTACCGGTGCCGGCGTGTCCTGTTCCGTCATTCAGGTCATCAGGTCGAGGGCGGACGCGACGGAGTTGAGCTGGGCGACGATGTGCCGCACCCGCTTGCCCTCCGGGTCGAGCGCAGCATGCGGGCCGACGGCCCCGGTGAGCAGGCGGCGGACCTCGGGCAGCAGCACATACACCCGTGCCTTCTCGTAGAACTCCAGCTCTGCTGGTGAAGAGGCAGTGTTCCGACCCCGCACTATCCGCCTATCAGAGGGCACTGTTTGTCGGCGGGGGTTATCTGCCAAGTGCCTCGGATCTCGTCGAGCGTCGCCGTGTAGTCGGCGCGTACGGGCGGTTCTTGGCCGTGACGCCACCGCTGCGGCAAAGCAGACAGGCGGATGGTCGCCAAGGCTTGTGTGGTGGCCCCAACAGCTCCGATCCAGTGAGGGCTTTCGCTGATCAGCCGGCCCGTTGTCGCGATGTCCGGTTCGGGGATCATGACTGATGAGGTTTCACCGGCGCCGACGAGCGCAGAGCCGGCCAGCAGGGCCAGCAAACGGCTCAGGACCACTGCGGGCATAGCTGGGTCAGTTGTCTCGACTGTCAGATAGCAGTCGTCATGCCCGGAATACCAGAAGCGCGAGCCGTCGACGTGGGGCAGGACAGGCTCGTCGAAGGCTGCCGTTCCGACGAACAACGCGATCTCATCAAGCTGGGCCGGGGTCGGCGCCACCGGCACGTCGACCAGAGACAGCTCGTAGGGCGACCAACTGCCGTCCAGGAACCCGGGCAGACTGTCGCGGTGCATCACCAGGATCTCCTCACCGAGCCCCGGGGTGGCAGAAGCCCACGCCCCGATGGGGTGCACGATGAAATCGGCACCCTGCTCAGCGGCGATCAACGACGGCCGCCACTGCCGGAAGTCCTCGTCCAGGAAGCTGTTGGTCGCAAGGTCCACGACCAGGACCGTGTCGTTCACCGAGCGCGAGATCACATCGATCAACTCGCCGGCCTGGGCCGCCGAGGCACTGATCCGCCACGACCTGCCGACCTCGCTAACGCTGAATGTCAGCGGGAACGGCAAATGATCCGCCCCGACGCTGTTGACGCTAAACGCTCCGTCTCGCTGAACCTCGATCATTGCCCCATCCCCCATGAACTCAAAGGCCATTCGACCTGTGCAGATCATCATGCGTCGTCAGCCGGGGCAGGCCGCAGCGCACTGGTAGAAGAAGGCCATGCTCTGGCCCTGCGCCACTCCTCGTCCTGGCAGGCGACGAGGTCGTCCGCCCAGCTGTCCTGGGCATATTGAGCGCAAACGGGTGCGGAGTTGGGGTGCATGCCGAACAGGTCGCTGACCACGATGGGCGGGAGGTCCGCGACCGTTTCGGTCATCGCGGTGTTGCGGGCGCCGAGTACGGGGAGTTCGTACTGGCGCATGAGCGAGTGGATCGAGGCGGCGCTTTGGCGTCGGCTGGCACGTCGTCCCGGCAGGATGAAGCGCCCTTCGTCGTCTGCCTGCTGCCGGAGCGTCAAGGCGTGTCCCGGACGCGTGGCCTGTCGCTCGAGGAGCTGGGCCAGTCTGTGCGCCAGCAGGGCGCCAGGTTGCGGTCGAGGCGAGACGCAAGGCGGGCTGAGGCCACTGTGCTCGGGATTATCGACGGTGGAGACGACTATCCGGCCCAGGGAATCGGCCCCTGTTTGAGGACGGCGAGCTGGCGCGCATGGTCGGTGGGCCATAGATCGATCTGGTAAAGGAAGTGGTCACCGCGGCCGCCGTTGGTGTCGACGGCCGGCGGCTCGGAAGGAAGGTAGGAGACCCGCACACGGAGCAGCCCACAAGGAACGGTCAGGCTCGGTCCGTCCACGGGAAGGATCGCCGGGCTGGACACGGCGAGTCGGCCGGTTGAGGCATCCAGGTCCGCCTCGACGATGTGCTCGGCCGTCGGCTCCGTCATCGGTGCGGATGCGTGGACGGTGATGTGTGACTCGACCATGTCGTCCCGGGCGGTGCCGACGGAGATCGAGTGTGGTTCCAACCCGATGCGATGAACCTGGACCGCTTCCTCGGTCCAGCCGGCCGGCGGCAGGTCGGGGTCCGTCGCGTGTTCGGCCATCCAGGCGTCAAAGGGTTCGAGGTCTTGGACGTAGAACTGCCCGTGATCGGCATCGATCAGGAACTTCAACGGAGTTTCACCCACCGCCGCAGGCTATCGGAGCCGGGTCGACGCCAATTGATTGCTCTTCCAGGAAGGTGACGAAATCAGGCAGCAGCCAGGCCGCCTCCGCCATCTCGTACCCGAAGGACCGGTGAAGTCACAGATCCTCCTCTGGGCGACCTCGCGCAGCGCGGTGAAGCCGACCTTCGGAGAGAAGGCGGCCGTGGCCAGATCCTGGTGACGGAGGACTGGCCTGATCGCCATCAGCCCGGAGCCCATGATCCATTCGATGGGAAGGCTCGCCAGCGTCCCAGCCCTCTGATCCCCGCTTCGGGAAGGCAGCGCCGTGAGGACTGCCGGCACGTCGACTGGGGCGCCAGCCGTACGCGCAGTGCTGGGAGCGCGCTTCGCTGGACCGCCGTCATCGGCTCCGGGCTGTCCCGGTTCAGCGCCCTGGACCGGCCACCGGTATCGTCGGTACCGTTGACACCATGACGCATCCGAAAGCCATGAGCCTGCGCTTCCCGGATCCGGCTCAGCATGCCGCGATCGAAGCCGCCGCAAAGCAAGCGGGCGTCAGCCTGCAGGAATACATCCTGTCCGCCGCTTACGACCGCGCCACCGCCGTGGAGAACGCCTTCCTCGACGCCTTCCGCGCCTCGATGGCACACAGCGCAGCCGCGTTCGCCGAGGAGGGCAGCACGGTCGATCCCAGCACGCAGCAGCGCGCAGCCGAGCTCCAGGCGCGCCATGAGCTCGACGGGCGGCGGCCGGGCCGGGGCCACGCCGCGTGACCCAGAACGAACCCCTCCATCCCCTCGATGTGGCCTTCCTTCTCCATGCCGCCGAGCTTCTGCCGGGCGACCCCCAGGTGGATGACTACGGCCCGCTGTACGCGGCCGTCGCCCGGGTCAACGCACGCGCTTTGGAACACGACGTGTACGGCTCCCTGCACCTCAGAGCCGCAGCACTCCTCCAGACGCTGGTGCGGCTGCCCTGCCTGGAGCACTCCAACGAGGCCTTCGCCTGGCACGCGGCCGAGGCGTACCTGGCGCTCAACGGATGCCGACTCGAGTATTCGCCCAAGGAAGCGGTAGCCCTGGTACGGGATGCAGCCACCGGCACCGCCGGAGTCGGCCTCATCGGCCGTCAACTACGCGCCTGGAGCACCTCCTGACCCACCGCCCGCAACAGCCCGCGGGGCGGAAATCTCCGCAAACAGCCACACCAGCGGACACACCCCCACGGCCCGCAGCGTCACCCGACGCCGTGCCGGTCCGGTGCGGGACATCCCGCCGGGCGAACCGGCCGTAGCCGTCCGGCACCATCGGCCGGGGCGGCAGCAAGCGCGGACAAACCCGAGAACAGGCGCAGACCGTCGATCGCGCACCCCCGCCCGGCGCGCCGACGTGCGACAGGCCAGATGTCGATGAGGCAGCTGTCCAAGCCCGCCACCCCCAAGGCTCTTGTAAGCCTCGCACCCATCCCCCGACATGTTCTGCTCGACGGCGAAGCCAGGCTTCGGGTGCTGATCATCTGGCTTCCTTCGCGAGAACGGGCCCGGTCCACCGCGTGTGGCCGCGTGACTCTGGCCAGCCGATCGCTTTAGCTTCTGAGCCAGTCACCCCAGCAGGGCAGCCCTGAACGTCTCGCGGTGAGCGACCAGCCATTCCTGGATGCGGTCCCAACGCTGCCAACCACCGTGCTCGGCCAGCGCCTGGGTGTAGAGGGGGTCGCCGACGGCCACTCGGCCGACGGCGAAGGCCCGGCAAGACGCGGTGGCCTGTTCGATCACGCCGGGCAGTTCAGTACGCTCTTGCCGGGAGAGGCCATAGCCGTCGGCGAGAATCCGCAGGCGCGTCGGGGTATCCAGTCCCGCGGGATAAAGGACCGCCGCGGACGTGGGATCGAGCATGGGCACCCAGTATCGGGCCGTCATAGCCACGTCCCACACCGCTCGGCCGGGCGCAGCCAGGTCGAAATCAATCAGGGCTGCGGCACGGCCGTCGCGGAACACGACGTTCTCCGTGCATACGTCGTTGTGGCACAGCATCGTTCCTCCCGCCGGGTCCGACAGGGACCGGGGCCACTTCACGCCCTCGTCGACCGGGATGGCTGCGCTGGCCTCGTGCAGACGCCGCAGCAGGCTCCCCACCGATCGCAGCGCGGTCTCGCTCATCGCCCAGCGCGGAAACGGCGGCAGGGCGACGTCGCCGGGGATGAAGGTCAACTGCTCGCGGCCGTCGGCGGCCAGTCGGATCGGCCTCGGAACCGCGTCGAACCCGTGCTCTCCGAGCGCCAGGAGATGGGCATGGAGCGCACGCGCAGTGCGCGGCGCCGGACGTTCCACCACAGCACCACGGCGGAAAACCGCGCCCGCGTTAACCATGCCGCCGACCAGCTCTTCACCCTCAGCCGTCATCTCGATCACGCTACTGAACTTGATTGAGTGATGTCGGTGCGGTTCGCCTGACAGCGACCTGCCGGCTCCGGTAGCTCCTGGGGAGTGAGATACGCGCAGGGTGGTGGGCTGACCGACGCCGAGAGGGCCGCGCGGGAGCGGATCCGGTTGCAGGCTGTCGTCCGCTTCGAGGGCGGGGAGACGAACCGCGAGGCCGCCGCCGCTCTGCGGGTGAGCGAGCGGTCGGTGGAGCGGTGGCGCAGGGCCTGGCGCGAGCGCGGCGAGGCCGGGTCCTGTCGCGGGGTTCTCCAGGGCGGTCCCGGCTCAGCGAAACGCAGGACGAGCCGAAGGGCTTCGGCTGGCGGGATCTCCGCGACCTGGTCGTCCGCGCTCGTATCCAGCTCGGGGCCCGATCGTGCTGGTCTGGGACAACGTCCGGCTCCACCTGACCGCCGGTATGAAGGAATTCATCGAGGCGAATGCCGAGTGGCTGACCGTGTTACAACTCCCGGTTTACGCCGCTGACCTCAATCCAACCGAGGGCATCTGGGCGCTGGTCAAGCGCGACCTGGGCAACCTGGCTGCCGCGGACCTCGGTGAGATCACCAGAGCCGTGAAACGTCGACTCAAGGGGATCCAGTACCGCCCCGACCTCGTCGACGGCTGCATCGCCGCCACTGGCCTGAGCCTGGACGGCTGACCGGAGCGGGGACCAGTCCCAGATCACTCATCCCAGTCCGCGTAGTCCCCGATCCCCACGTCGTCGCAGAAGGTCTCCCAGAACCCGTTGTGCACGAGAGCGGTCTCGTCGATGCGGGAGACGAGATCGCGCAGCTCTTCCGCCACCTCCTCGCATCTCTCCTCGTCGCCCTCTGCATAGAACGGGAAGCGTGCGATCACGGCCGCGACGGATCGGTTGAAGGCGCCGAGGTCTCTGTTCACGTGACTGGCTGTCGCTGACTCGGTCATGGGAATGTGCACCACGCGACCACTGGCCACGTCGACGGCGATGCGTCCGAACAGGCCACTCGTCGCGATGGCGACAAGCCCCCGCTCACCGATGCCTCCGAAGTACACCGGCTCGCTCAGCGGCCGGTACTCGTACCCGATCAACCCACCTGGGATGCCAGTCTCCCTGAGATCGACAGCGATCTGGGTGGGCACCTCGGGTGGGGCCTCGATGGAGACCAAGACGAACTCGGGCTTCGGCAACTGCGGCAGGGGCTGACTCACGGGAGGATCTTCTCCCGACGGACTGCCCGGCAACACCCAAAGGCCCGCGAGACGGGCTACGCATGCCGGTCGGCAGGTCCCGAGATCACCCAATCAAGTTCAGTACCGCCAGCTCGGCCAAGCGTGGGACGGTCCCGAAATGCGCTTCGAACTAGGCGACTCACCTGGGCATTTGTCAGATGTGAGACGGGGCCGGGCGGGCGAGGCTCCAGCCTTCGAGACCATCGTGGTCGGCATCCGTGTTCCACGAAGCAGAGCGGCAAGACCAAGGACTCGACCCGATGCCGACCTTGCGGACCGCGCGTACATATCCCGGCCGGTCCAAATCGCCTCCGCCGAAGCGGAATCCGCGCTGTCGTTCCCCAGCCGTCCGACCAGGTCTCCACCGTCCGCGGCACGACCCCTCCGGAAACCAACTACCCGACTTCGAGGCCGAGTCAGCGATCGGTCACCCATCGCGCGTCTGCTGGCCAAGAGCCCATGCCGATGATCTGCTCCACGAGCCCGAGCCCCACACCAAGGGGAACGGTGTCCTCATCCGCATACTCGTCGTCCTGCCCGTTGGACAGGACGAATCCGTCGCTCGACCCCTCAGCCCCAGGGTCCACGGCATGTTCGCCGGGATCACCCTCGTCTTCGAGCAGCATCACCATCGCGCGCTCGGTATTCGTCACGAAGGCCAGCAATCGTCCTTTTGAGCTGGTCAACCACGTCTCGAAGTGCCCGCTGTCGATCCTCGAGCGAAGAGCCTCCAGCACCACCGCGGACGACACAGGGACAGGGCTGTCGCCATTGATCACCCAGGACTCGTTCACAGGCACGACAATCTCACGGACCGGGTCCGCAGCACGCTGCCGTCCTGCGGCGACCACGATCGCTGCGACGCGTACATCCATGCCTCCGGACGGGTATCCCGATGTGGACCACGGGTCAGTGCTTCTCCGCCAGCTGACGGCTGGGACCCGAATCGCATCCCCGATGGACCCCGTGGCGGGCTGCGGGCCGAAGGCTCTCACTCACTGGGTGACAGTGGGTGAGGCGTCGATCGACCAGCCCACCATGCGTCGCGAGAACGCGTCCAGGACGACCGCGAGTCACGCCTTCCCTCGAAGGTGGGCGCCGCCTCACAACACCAGTCCGTCGGCAGCCCTTTCAGATCTCCACGGGCCTGACCTGTGGATCCTTCTAGCTCAAACGAGCGGCGGCCGCTGAGCGGCCGATACCGGAGTACGGTGGCAGTACCGAGCGCACCTCGCACGCCGTCATCCATTTCGGCGTCGCCCTCGGGGAACGGCAAGGCCGGAGCACATCGCGTCCGGACGGAAATGAGCCGCCCCACATGAGCCTGATGAGCCTCGGAGTACTCGCCTCCTCCCGCAAGGAGAACGAGTTCCGTCTGCCGCTGCACCCTCACCACCTCGACCGGATCGCCCCGGCCGTACGCGAGAGGATCTTCCTCGAGCAGGGCTACGGCGAACGGTTCGGCGTGCCCGACGACGCCCTGCGACCACTCGTGGCCGGCCTGCGCTCCCGCGAGCAACTCGTCGCCGAGAGCGACATCGTCCTGTTGCCCAAACCGATGCACGACGACATCGCCGAGCTGCGCGAGGGTCAGGTGCTGTGGGGATGGCCGCACTGCGTGCAGGACGAGAAGATGACCCAGATCGGCATCGACAAACGGCTGACCCTGCTCGCCTGGGAAGCCATGAACCACTGGACCTCCACGGGCGCCTTCAGCGTCCATGTCTTCCACAAGAACAACGAGCTCGCCGGCTACTGCTCGGTGCTGCACGCCCTGCAGCTCGGCGGGCTGACCGGTAGTTACGGGCGCCGCCTGCGGGCGGTGGTCATCAGCTTCGGCGCCACGGCGCGCGGAGCGGTCACAGGCCTGGGCGCCATGGGAGTCTCCGACGTCACCGTGCTGACCCAACGCGCCGCGGCAGCGGTGGCGTCACCGATGCCCTCGGTCGTGATGGGCCACTTCGAGGAGCAGGAGCACGATCCGTCGCGCCTGCAGGCCGTCACCGCGGCCGGTTCCCAGCCGCTCGCGGAGTATCTGGCCGGGTTCGACATCATCGTCAACTGCGTCCTGCAGGACACCGACGCACCTCTCATGTTCGTCACCGACGAGGAACTCGCGCTCTTCCGGCCGGGAACGTTCTTCATCGACGTTGCTTGCGACCAGGGCATGGGCTTCGACTGGGCCCACCCGACCACCTTCGGCGAGCCCATGCTCTCGGTGGGATCCGGCTGCCACTATTACGCGGTGGATCACAGCCCGTCCCACCTGTGGAACTCCGCCACCTGGGAAATAAGCGAAGCGCTCCTTCCCTACCTGCACAAGGTCATGAGCGGCCCCACGGCATGGGACACCGACACCACCATCAAGAAGGCCATCGAGATCCGCGACGGCGTCGTCCAGAACCCAAAGATCCTCTCCTTCCAGCACCGCTCAGCCGACTACCCCCACTCCCCCGAGGACCCGACGACCCCGCTGAGGTAACAGACCCGGTGTACGTCACGGTCCCCTCTTCGGAAACCTCCGCAGCACGGTCGGTGGCGTACATGACGGGCACGAGCAGCGAGCGCAGGTAGGAGACCCAGTAGGTCGGTGCCGCCGCCGGGCCGAAGCGCTCCTGCCCCTCGACGAGCCGGTCGAACTCCTTGTTGAACCAGGCGCCCAAGGGCGGTCGGGCCCGTAGGGCGGCCTCCACAGCGCGTGCCGCGCTGTCGACAGCGTCGAACGTCTCGGGAGTCACGGCGGGTGCTTCGACGGCTGCTGCCGAACACGCGTCATCGTAGGCGCGCAGCCCGGCAGCCAACTCTTCTTCGAGACCGCTCAGCACCGCTGCGTCGAGCTGTCCTTCGGCCCGTGCCCAGACACCAGCCACCGCCGGCACCAGCGGCCCCCACTGTTCCAACACCCCTCCCCCATGGCACCTGTCCCCTGATCCCGGACCAGCGCCGACGCACCACAGGCAGCATACGGTGTGCGGCCCATCGCACAGGGTGGGTTCACACCAGAAGCCCGCAACCAGGCCGGCGGGCTGCCCATGGCTTCAGCCGCTCCCGCGGGCCCGCGGGCTGACGTGCGGAGATGATCGTGATGATCTTCTGTGCGACGGCCCAGGTCGGCCGGCGCTTCCGTGCCTACGCCCACCCATCCTGACGGGCCTTGCCGCCACAGCCGGTGGGGACGAACTCACAGTGGCGCCCAGCAGGAAGGGATGGCCGGAGTTTCACCGGGCAGGCGAATAAGGGTCTGAGTATCCATTCCACGGAGGATCGTGATCGTGCACCCACCCGAGGAAGACGAGGAAGACCATAAGGCCCTGCACGGGGCGAGCCCGCAGACCGCGAAGCGGGCGAGGGATCTCACGCGCGGGTTCTTGTCCGCGGTGGCCGCACCTGCCGGAGACGACACGGACGCGGTGCTGCTGGTGGTGTCGGAGCTGGTCACCAATGCGGTGCGGCACGCCGGCGGAGTGACCCAGTTCCGCCTGGTGGCCGGTCCGGGAGCGGTGACGGTGACGGTGGAAGACGCCAGCGCCACCGCCCCCTCGCTGCAGCGGAGCAACGCAGACGAGCCAGGCGGGTTCGGCTGGCAGATGGTGCGGGAGCTGTCCGAAGACGTGGAGGTCAGCACCCGGCCCGGCGGGAAGACGGTGTCCGCGCTGCTGCCGCTGTCCCACTGACACGGAGGCCGGCTGGAGCGGCATCGCCGACGACGCGGCTCCAGCCCGCGCCCTCCGGCAGCACTCCACCCCCGCGAGCCGCCGCCGCAGGGCACCTGGCGCGGGACCCGGTCACAGGAAGGGAGCCCGGCCTCGCGCTGCCGCTTACCCCCAGTACCCAGGCGACAGCCGCTGAGCGCCGAATTGGTCATGCGGGCGGTGATCTGCCGGAGTTGGGGTAACGGAAGGTGCAACCAACCCGAACGGGGGCCGTGATGGCGCGCGCAGTTCTGCATGACAAGGCCGCAAAAAAGAGAGCAGCCGACCGAGAGGGCCCGGGCAGGCCCGTCATCTCGTGGTGGGGCCGGGCGGTGGCCATGCTGCTGGCCTTCGCGGCGGCAGTGGCCTTCGCGGTGGTGCTGGCCCGACTGACGCTGGAACCCTCCGCCGCCTCCGTGTCGTTGACACACAGCAACCTGCGCCCCGGGGACTCCATCCGCAACTACCTCGCGCAGCCCGCCTTCCGTGACACGGTCAAGCAGCTCGGCGGCAACATCGTGCTGGGCATCCCGTTCGGCGTACTGCTGCCGGTGCTGGTTCCCAGAGCCCGCGGGCTGCTGCGCGTGGCGGCGTGCACGGCGCTGTTGATGCTTCTGGTCGAACTCGTCCAGGGCGCCATGATCACCGGGCGGGCCTTCGACATCGACGACGTCCTGCTCAACACGACAGGCGCCCTGCTGGGCTACCTGCTGATCGGCCGTCGGCTCGGCCGCGCCGTGCACCCCCGACGCCGTCACTGGTGGCACCGCCTGGCCAAGCGACCGGCGAATGCCGCCGACTGAGGCCGCTCCGCACACGGACTGTCAGGACGGGTTCAGGCGCGATCCGTTGCATCTGCTGTGGGAGCAGGAGCGGGGCCGAGCCATTGGCAGATCAGTATCGTGGCATCGTCCTGGAGCTGTCCGTCGTGGTGGTCGAGGAGCGTTTGGATGAGACGACGCAGGGTTTCGGGAACGGGCAGTCCGTCGGCGTGCTGACGCACCAGCAAGTCGGTGAAGCGTTCCACACCGAGTTCATTGTCGCCGCGGCCGCGGGCTTCGGTGATGCCGTCGGTGTAGAACACGACGCGGTCACCCGGTTCCAGCTGCTCACGGCACGTGGTGGCCTCCAGCCCCAGCGCTGTGCCCATCGGGTGTGCGGGTTTGCAGGCCAGCTGGCTGCTGGAGCGGCCCGCGCGGATGAGTACCGGCACGGGGTGGCCGCGGTTGACCCACGTCAGAACTCCGGTGTCGGTGTCAAGATCGGCCAGGATGCCGGTGACGTACCGCGTTCGGTCGTACTGCTTGATCAACGCCTCCTCGACCGCTTCGCCTATGTCGAGCAGGCTCCCGCCCTGACGGCGTGTGTTGCGGCAGGTCCCCATGGCCAGGGCCGCGGTCAGGCCGGCGGCGGTGTCGTGGCCCATCGCGTCGAAGATCGATACGTGCACCAACGAGCCGGCGGTGGCGTAGTCATAGGCGTCGCCGCTGACGTGGTGCGCCGGTTCCATCGCCGCAGAGATCGCCACGCGGCTGTCGGCGTACGTGGGGGGCGGCATCAGATGCCACTGCATCTCGGCGGCGATGTTCAGCGGTTCGGTGCGCATCAGGCGGGCGTAGGAGTCGCTGCTCTGTCGTTTGCTCACGATGATCAGCGCGAGCAGGCAGGCCAGCAGTTCCATGTGCTCCCGTGTCCGCGCGTCATCCGCCCGCGTGGTGAGGCGCAGTACGCCGAGCCGCTCGGTGCCGTTGAGCAACGGCACCCACCACTGCCGTTCCTCGGGAGCCGAACTGCCGTTTTGCAGCACCTGCCCGTACTGGTAGGCCCGGCCCGGCAGCGTCCCCTCGATCTTGATCGAGGCTTCCTCGGCGCCCCCGTCGCCCGCCGCGTCCAGTCCCTGGCCGGTCAGCAGGTGCAGCATCTCGCGCTGCAGGTCCGCCAGGTAGATCAGTACCTGCGTGAAACCCGCGTACGCCGCGTGCTCGGCCGTCTTGGCCGGCAGCCACTCCAGCGGTATCAGCTGGCTCGAGGCCAGCAGACCGGCCAGCATCTTCCCGCCGTCCCGGTCCTGATCGTTCACAGGATCTTCTCCCCACCCCGCAGCCCCACCCGAACCCCTGCACGCCACCGTGAAGGGGGCGTGCCCACTCTAGTCTTCCTGGCACACCAAGCCTCCACGCTTCGCACACAGGCGGCCGCCGGGCATCCCGAGCGAGCAGCCGGGTCCGAGCGGCCACACCAGACTCCGCCTACTCGACCGGCACACCTGGCCGGGAGACGGTTTCAGCGGCGCATGGCGTTCCGGGGCCTGGCCTGGCACCCTGACCGACCCGCGAAGTGAAGTGATCAGGGCTTGAGATCGCCAGCGGCATCCCGGCGCCTTGACCTTTGGGGCTGCTGAGAAGTCCCGCGCCGGCCGTCAGGCCGACGCCGACGCTGGGGTACGCGCAGCTTTCTGGACATCGGGCAGGGGCAGCGCCAAAGCCTCGGCGAGTTCCGCCAGTTCCTCCGGGGTGGGGCGCACGGGACCGGTGGCGCCGTCTTGGGCGAAGACGCGGATCCGCGGGGTGCGAATGCCGGTGCGGTCGGCGAGGTCCTGTGCGTTCAGGTGCCTGCGTCGCATGGTCTGTTGCAACAGCTGTGAAAGTTCGGCCATTCGTTTCCCCTGCCCGAAACTCTGCGAGCCATGGCTGTCCTCACCTGTACGGGTGGCTGTGAGGCATGACCGAGCGGCCATTGATCCGTGCGGAGCGCGGCATTCCGGCCGTGATGTCACGTGCGGCACGGCGGCCACATTCGCATACGGAGAGTTAAGTCACAGGCATGTCTCGACCGTCACGGGGTATGCGCCCCTCCACGACGCGCTCCATTTGGGGCGCTCTTCTTCTTTTCGGGAGCGATTATGGCGACGGCGACCTCGACGGTGACCGCTACTCACAGCAATCCCGGCTACGAAACCCCGTACCCGGACCGACATACCACCGGTCCGGGTACCGCTGGTGAGGGCGTGTCGAGCTTTGAGGGACTGCCGCCCGATCTGAAGCAGGTCGGTGCTGTCGACGCCAGGGCCCTGTCCAGGACCTTGTTCGCGCGGCTCGACGCGCTGGAGGAGGGCTCGCCGGAGCACTCCTACGTGCGCAACTCCCTGGTCGAACTCAACCTCACCCTGGTCCGTTATGCGGTTGGCCGCATGGGGGTGCGCGGGGAGTCGTACGAGGACGTCGTCCAGGTCGGCACCATCGGCCTGATCAAGGCCATCAACCGCTTCGACCCGCAGTACGGGGTGGAGTTCCCCACCTTCGCGCTGCCGACGATCATCGGCGAGATCAAGCGGTTCTTCCGTGACACGAGCTGGTCCGTGCGCGTCCCGCGCCGCCTGCAGGAACTACACCTCGACCTCAACCAGGCCACCGCCCGGCTCGAGCAGACCCACGGCCGCCCGCCGACCGTGGCGGAACTCGCCGTAGAGCTGGACCTCGAAGAGGACGAGATCATCGAGGGCCTGCTCGCCGGAAACGGCTACACCTCGTCTTCTCTCGACTTTCCCAGCGATGCCGAGAATTCCGAGGACACCCTTGCCGACCACATCGGCTACGCGGACCCGGACCTGGAGAAGGTCGAGGACCTGCACGCTCTCAAACCGCTCATCGCCGCCCTCCCGGAGCGGGAGCGCAAGATCCTTGCTCTGCGGTACGTCGGCGACATGACGCAGCGCGCGATCGGCGAGGAACTCGGGATCTCCCAGATGCACGTGTCCCGCATCCTGACTCGCACCCTCAACCTCCTCGAAGCGAAGCTCACCACACGTCGGTAGGTCACGCCGGAGGCCCGCGCCCGGCACCCCCGCCGGCGTACTGAGTCGTACGGGCCCGGCGAGTGCTCGCCGGGCCCGTACGGTGTGGATCACTGGGTCAGCAGTCGGCGGGAACAGGTGCCGGCGTCAGCTCCTGGTCCACTGCTGGTTGCTGCTTCCGTTGCAGTACCAGACATCGACCGCCGTGCCGTTGCCGGTGCCGCCTCCGGCCGCGTCCAGGCAGAGCTCCGGGTTGGCGACGCTGGTGACCGTGAGGTCCGCGTTCAGGTTCCACTGCTGTGCCGCCGCGCCGGTGCAGTCGGTGATGATCACGGGGTCACCCGCCGTGGCACCGGTGCCTCCCACCGTCATGCACTTGTTGCCGTAGACGGTGAGCTGTTTGTCCGCGTTCCAGTTCCAGGACTGGTTGCCGCCGTCGTTGCAGTCCCAGAGGTCGAGTTGGGTGCCGTTGGTCGTACTGAAGCCGGGCACGTCGACGCAGCGGTCGGAGCCCACACCGCGCAGGACCTCGCCGGGAGGCGCGGGCGGCAGGTCGTTGACGGGCGGGGTCTTGCCGAAGCCGTAGCCCCAGCGCAGCTGCGCGACTCCGCTGGCGTTGTTGTCCACCAGGTTGCCCGCGGCGTCCAGCGACTCGATCGAGTAGGCGTCGCCGAACCTCAGCCCCGGCCAGTAGACCAGTCCCATTCCCTTGCTGCGGGCGGTGTTGGTGACGGCCGCGAGGTAGGACGTGTAGATGTTGCCGTTCCACGCGCCGTAGTTCAGGCCGGTGGTCATCGGGGAGCCGGCCTCGTCGATGATGGTCCGGCCGGCGTACTTGCCGATCCGGGCCTCGAGGTCGGCGGTCCAGTCCGCCTGCTGGGTGTGGCTGGCCCAGAAGCCGTAGAAGTGCAGCGACAGCAGCGTTCCCCGCAGTTCGCGGGCCGCGCCGACACCGGTGACGTTGTCGTTGTAGCCGGTGCCGCTGATCACGACCCGGCCGCGCGGGACGTCCTTGTGCTGGACGAGCCAGCCGCTGGTGACGGACACCCACTGATCCAGGGTGTAGCCGTGCGGCTCGTTCATGGGCTCGAAGTAGACCCGCGGGTTGTGCTTGTACTCCCGCACCACGGTGTTCCACATCTTCTTCCAGGCGGCCGTGTCGTCGACCAACCCGTCCTTGCTGCTGTCGGCCTCCCAGTAGCTGACGATGACCTTGTCACCGTAGGCCGTGGCCGCGTCGATCGTCGCCCGGTACGACTTCCACCAGTTGGTGCCCACGGTTGCCGGGTTGATCGGCAGTCGCAGCGTGTTGGCGCCCAGGTTCTTCTTGAAGCCGCGCACCATGTGGCCCGTGGTGCGGTACACGGTGCGGTAGTCGTCGGTCACCTTCAGCCCGCTGGGCACGACCGCGTCACTGGCGTAGTTGTCGCGCGGGTCTGCCCAGTTCACCCCGCGGAAGTCACTGGTACCGCCCTTTGTCACGGGCTTCGCCGGCGCGTACGACGCGGCCGACGTCTCGGCGGCCGACTGCGCGAGGGCGGGGGCGGGGGCGGTCAGGAACATGAGTGTCGCGCCGAAGCCGGCCATGAGCACAGCGGCCAGTCTTCTCGACCTCGTCGAGGTCTCGGTCATGTCGTCTCCAGTGACGGGAATCGCGGAGGGCGGAGTGCGGGTTCGTCACCTGAGCCGAGGCAGTGATGAACCAGGGTCCGGATACAGACACTTGGACCCCTGTAAACCGGCCATGGTTACGTAACCATTGCCCGGACACTCGCACGACGCCCGCTCTTGTGACAACCCCCGTGACGCTTCCGAAACACGACAGACTTTTGCGTCGGACCCCGAGCAGTCCATGGCCCGTCGGACTCGAAGGCTGCCGTTCGGCGGGCCGGACGGTCACATGCACAGAGCGGGGCACCGATCGAGAGGAGTCATCCGCCGTGTCGCGGACACCCGCGACGGGGACGCGGACACCACGGCCGAGCACGAGGACTCGGTCGTGCCCGGGTCGTGATGCTCGGCTGGAAGCGGAAGGGGAAAACGAGTCGGATGGGCACGTTGACGGGATGGGAACGGACTCTGGAGAGGGTCGAGGAAGCGCTGCTGGCACAGATCTTCCCGAAGGAACCGGTCGAGGTGGTCGACGCGCTACGGCGTGAGTGCGACAGCCAAGCCGTGGTGTGCAGTCGCAGCCGAGTGGTGGTACCCAACGCGTACGACGTCGAGCTCGCCGAGCACGTCCATGACGAGCTGAGCCGTAACGGCGTCGGCGTGGGGCAGGTCCTCACCGACAGGCTGGCGGGGCACGGCGAGAAGAAGGGGTACGAATGGGCAGGGCCGCTGGTGGTGCACGTCACCAGGTCCCCCGACGTCCCCAACCGGCGGTACCGCGTGACCAGCAGGGTCATGCCTCACGTCAGGGCCGATGGGTTCCAGTTGCGCTGACGGGCCGTCGCCGGTGTTCACCGGCGCTGCTCTCGCTCGCGTCGGTCAGTCGGATGCGGCGCTGCTCGCGCGCTGGTGCGCTGTCCGGATGAGAAGCGACGACCATACGGCAGGCAGGGAGCTGATCACGGGTACAGGGCGCGGTCCTCGGGATATCCGCAGTTCATGAGATGGCCGGCGGGGCTCGGCGAAGCCGATCAAGCCGTGACGCGGCAGGCCGGTACGAGGGTGCCGACCGGCGTCGGCAAAGCGTTGTCGGTGGTGGAGGAGTCCGCGGAGAGCGCGAAGCTGTGGTGCGGTGCCGCCGTGGTGATGGCCGCTTTCGGTGGCCGCCGGGGTCGCAGATCGGCGACTTCCCAGCGCGGCGCCAGCGCGAAGACGAGCTCGGCAAAGTGGTGGCGTGTCACGCCCGGGTAGGCAGGATGGGACAGGGCAGCTCGAAACAGGGCACGAGTCACGTCTCTCCCGATCGTGCCGCCCGCCACTGACATCCCGTCAGCCTCGCTCACGTGCCCGAAGGTCGTCATCGGGCATCGCCGGGCGATGCGCATCTTCCAGGAAGTGAGGCACGCATGGCGCCGTACGACGTCAAGCGAGAGCGGAAAGAGTTCTACGCGCCCAAGAACACGGTGTGGGCCATCGTGGACGTTCCCGAACAACAGTTCATCGCCATCGACGGTACGGGGAACCCCAACACGGCGCCCGTCTACGCCAGCACGGTCGAGGCCCTCTACGCGGTTGCCTACACCCTCAAGTTCGCCAGCAAGCGCACGGCGGGCGGCGATTTCGTCGTCGCTCCGCTGGAAGGGCTGTGGTGGGCGGACCGGCCCGAAGCCTTCACCAGCGGAGCCAAGGACACCTGGAACTGGACCATGCTCATCAACATGCCCCCCTGGATCACCGAAGAGATGATCGAGGACGCCAAGCAGACCGCCCTGTCCAAGAAGAAGCTCCCCACGATCTCGCAGCTCCGACACTTCACCCTGCACGAAGGTTCCAGCGCCCAGGTGCTGCACATCGGCTCCTACGACGACGAGGCACCCGTGCTGCACGAACTCCACCACACCTACCTCGCCGCCAACGGCCTGCGGCCATCGGGCCTGCATCACGAGATCTACCTCAGCGACCCCCGCAAGACCGCCCCCGAAAAGCTGAAGACCATCCTGCGTCAGCCGGCCGAACGCCTCGACAGGTAGCTACCAGGCTGCCCTCAACTCGCTCGGTGAGCACGATTGCCGCGGAAGCTCGCCGCGCGGGGACTCCGTCGCCGCCCGCGCGGGACCAGGAGACGGCCATGAGGGTCACCTACCGGATCACACGTGCTGCCTCGTGAGCCGGACCTGGCCTCTCCTCCTGCCGCGACACGCGTGCCAGTTGCTGTCCGGGGCACCGGGAAGGCAGATGTCGTGCCGCCCCGCAGGTGCCGGCGGGGCCTATGCCGGGCCGAAGGAGGAGGCTGGGGTGTTCGAGGGATTCGAGGAGGCGCAGGTCGACGTCGGGGAGGCATCCCTCTTCGTTCGCTTCGGCGGCGAAGGTCCGCCGGTGGTACTCCTGCACGGTCACCCCCGCACGTCGGCCACATGGCATCGGGTCGCGCCACAACTGGTGCCAGCAGGACACACGGTGGTCTGCCCGGACCTGCGCGGGTACGGGCGTTCCAGAGGCCCCCGGTTCACCGCGGATCACGAGGGCTACTCCAAACGCGCGGTCGCGGACGACGTGGTGGCCGTCATGCGTCACCTCGGGCACCGGCGGTTCGCGCTCGCCGGGCACGACCGTGGGGGCAGCGTGGCTCTGCGCCTGGTGCTCGACCACCCTGAAACCGTGTCCCGGGTGGCATTTCTGGACTGCCTGCCACTGACGGAGCATCTGTCGCGGATCACGGCCGAGTTCGCCACGCAGTGGTGGCACTGGTTCTTCTTCGCGCAGCCGGGCATTCCCGAGCGGGTCATCACCGCCGATCCCGACAGCTGGTACCACGGTGAACCGGAGGTCATGGGACAGGAGAACTATGACGAGTGGCGGCACGCCACCCGCGATCCCGACGTGGTGCGGGCCATGCTCGAGGACTACCGGGCCGGCCTCACCGTCGACCGCGGGCACGAGGAGGCCGACCGGGCAGCCGGCGCGCGTGTCACCTGCCCGGCGCTGATCCTCTGGTCGCTCAAGGACGACCTGGAAGACCTCTACGGCGACCCCCTCGCCATCTGGCAGCGATGGGCCACCGACGTGCATGGGTACGGCGTCGACTCCGGACACCATGTCGCAGAACAGGCACCCGATGCCCTGGCCCACGCGCTCACCGACTTCCTGCGCCCGGCTCCGGCCAGTTGAGCCTCGGATCCGGTACCGGGTGTGGCGGGACCGCCACTGGGTCTCCGCAGCAGCGGTCCTTCGTCCTCGTCGCCGTGTCACGCCGGGCGCGTCGGGTGCGCGGCTGCTACGCGGGGATCACGTGCAGGGTCAGGTTCGCGCCGTACTCGCCGGTCAGGGCGAACAGCCGGGTCCCGTCCGGGGACCAGATCAGGCCGTGCGCCCGTAGCCACCGGCCGGTTCCCGGTTCCAGGTCGATGACGCGGGACGGTGTGTCGGCGCCGGTCCGGAAGAGGTAGACGTCCTGGCCGTACGAGTTGTCGATGCCCGCCGCGACCTCACCGGTGACGGACACCGCGGCCGCGTTCGGGTAGTTGGTCGTGGGATACGTGTGCACCACGGAGAGGTCGTCCAGCCGGAACGCCAGGTGGTGGTACGGGTAGCCTCCGACGATGAAGAGGGTGGCGGCATCGGGAGACAGAGCGAGATCGACGACGCTGCCGACACCACCGGGGTTGTCCTGACTGGTGCGGACGACCGGATGGCCCGAGCTGACGTCGTACACCGTCACGTTCGCCGACGACAGGTACTGCTCGCCGGCGATGACCACACCGGGCGCGGACGGCGAGGACAGCAGCATCGGCGGACCGGCCCAGGTGCCCCAGGGCACCAGAGCGAGCCGCACGGTCGGACGGGCGCCGCTCAGGTCGAGGGAGCCGATGTTGCTGTCCCAGTCGGATCCGTAGCTGAACCACAGGGTGTCGCCCGCGAGTGCCAGTCGCAGCGGCGCGGTTCCGTCACCGGTGGCGTAGCGGGCCTTCTCCCGATACGTGGCGGTGTCGACGGCGGCGATCGCGTCGCCGCCGCTGAGCGCCACGTACAGCGTGCGCGAGTCGGGGGACAGCACGAGATC
The DNA here is from genome assembly GCF_044742595.1 of Streptomyces sp. NPDC087859. Taxonomy (NCBI): domain Bacteria; kingdom Bacillati; phylum Actinomycetota; class Actinomycetes; order Kitasatosporales; family Streptomycetaceae; genus Streptomyces; species Streptomyces sp. NPDC087859. The sequence goes on from NZ_JBIUUU010000012.1 coordinate 131,468, forward strand.
CGCCGCGCCCGGTTTGTTCTTCAGGGTCCTGAGGAGCCTGCCGTCGAAGTCCGTCACGAGTACGGAACCTGTGACGATGTCGGCGATGAAGAGCCTGCGGTGCACGGCGTCCACGGCCATGTCCGCGTGGTAGGAGATCGGAAGTGCGGTGGAAACCGGGTCGGTCACAGGCTTGGCTGCGGCAGTGCCGCTCGGGCCGAACAGCGGCAGCAACAGCAGGATCAGTACACCGACTACGGCTCGTAAGCCGGGTCTTCTCATCAGTTCTTCGTCCTCGTCGATCGGGTGCCTGGAGAGGCATGCGAAAAGGAGTGGGACACGTGCGACCGATGCCCATCCGTGGTGTGTCCATGCGCGCCGAAGCGAACATTTTTGCGAAGCAGTGCGGCGACTGACGCTCTGTGAAGGGGTGCGTCTCGGTGAGCGGCGGAGATCGGCCCGCTCAACTTCTCGTGCTTGCCGGTGAGTTGCCCGCCTCACGCGAACCCTTGACGCTGAACCGTTTCATTGCTTCTCTCGAGAAGCTGCCTCTGGGAGCGCTCCCACCCCATGCTGAAAGGGATCCCCGTGCAGACCACCCCCCACATCACCCGCTTACGCCACCTCACCCGTACCCTCCCTTCGCTCGTCACGGCCGTTCTCGTCGCCTGCCTGCTGTCCTGGACGGGGAGCTCCCCCGCCCAGGCCGCACCGGGGGACGGCTCGGTCTCCGACCCCAACATCGGCTACGTCGGGCGCTGGGACACCAGCGCCGGCACGACAGCGGTGCCCTCCTGGACCGGCGCCTACCTGCAAACGGCCTTCACCGGCACCACGGTCAAGGTCAAGGCGAGAGACGCGGTCAACCTGTACGCCAGCATCGACGGCGGCCTCGACGTCTTCCACGCCGGCGTGCGCGGCACGGTGAACCTCACTCCCCAGCCGTTGTCCGCCGGCACCCACACCCTGCGCATTTCGTACCGGTCCGGCGACACCGTCTTCCAGGGCCTGGTGCTGGACCCCGGTGCGCGCACGGTCGCGCCGAGCACCCCGTCCCGGCTCGTCGAGTTCGTCGGCGACTCCATCACCGCCGGCGCGCTCACGGACCGGCTCGCACTGGACTCGTACGCCTGGAAGACCGGCGAGCAACTGGGGGCGCGCCACACCCAGATCGCCCGGTCCGGCTACTGCCTCGTCGCCCAGTCCGGATGCACGGGCCTTGGCACGCAGTTCTTCAGGACGGCGAGCACGGGCAGCCAGAACTGGGACTTCTCCCGCTACCGGGCGGACGCTGTCGTCATCAACCTGGGCACCAACGACATCGGCCACGGAGTGACCGGCCCCGCCTTCCAGTCGGCGTACACCAAGTTCCTCGCCGACCTGCGCGCCACCTACCCCAACGCGCGTCTGTTCGCCGTGCAGACGCTCAAGAAGCGCTACGTCAACGAGACCAGGGCGGCTGTCACCGCCCGCACCAACGCCGGTGACAGCGGGGTGCACTACGTCGACACCACGGGCTGGCTGACCGACGGGACCGACTACGAGGACGGCAACGGGCATCCCAACGAGGCGGGCCACACCAAGTTCGCGAACCGGCTCACCCCCGTCATCGCCGCCCGGCTCGGCGACCCCGCGTCCACCCGGGCGGCCGCTCCCGGCCAGCCCGGCGACCCGAACATCAAGTTCGTGGGCCGCTGGGACACCAGGACCTCCACCGCGTACACCCCGTACTGGGCGGGCGCCTACTACAGGGTCGGCTTCACCGGCCGGACCGTCCAGCTCAAGCAGCGCGGGACGATCGACTTCTGGGCGAGGATCGACAACGGCCCGGTGAAGTTCTACGACGACGTCAAGGGAACGGTGAACCTGACGCCCTCCGCGCTGTCCGCCGGCAACCACACCCTCCAGGTCAACTACCAGGTGGTCGCCGGTTCCTATCGGGGGGACGCCGTCTTTCAGGGACTGGTCCTCGACAGTGGCGCCACGACGTTCGCACCTCCGGCGCCCGGCAAGCTGATCGAGTTCGTCGGCGACTCGATCACGGTGGGGACGACGTCGTCGCAGAACGCCCGCACCGCGTACGGCTGGCTGATCGGGGAACGCTTGGGCACCGAGCACACCCAGATCGCCCAGGGCGGTGCATGTCTGGTCGCCGCCTCGGACGGATGCGTCGGCCTGGAGCGGCGGTTCACCAAGCTCAACCCGAACGCGGACACCCCCGACTGGGACTTCTCCCGCTATCAGGCGAACGCGGTCGTCATCAACCTCGGCACCAACGACGTGGGTCACGCGGTCAGTTCCGCGCAGTTCCAGACGGCGTACACCAGCCTGCTGCGCAAGGTCCGCGCGGCGTACCCGCAGGCGTGGATCTTCGCGTTGGAGACCTTTCGCGGCCGCTACGTCCCGCAGACGGAGGCGGCGGTCAAGGCAGCCATCGACGGCGGCGACACCCGCGTCTCCTTCGTCGACACCACCGGCTGGCTGGGTTCGGGCGACCTGACGGACTCGGTCCACCCCAACGACCAGGGGCACCGCGTCATCGCGGACCGGCTGGCACCGGTCATCGCGGCGCGGATCGGGATGTGAGGCAGGGCCGGGGCCTCCGGACCGCAGCGCGCAGGCGGACGCCTCCGCTGCCTGCGCGGACGCCCGGCCCAGCCCCGGCGGCCCCGACGGCCTGTCGTTGGTGGCCTCGGGTGTGTCATCGATCCATGGCCACTGTCACAGCCGTGCCACAGGACTCGGCCGCAACTGCTGGGCGTACAACTTCTGTTGAAGGTCGTCGGTCTGATCTGTGGCAAGGGCGGCGAGCCGTGCGTGACCGGCACGGCGTGCTGCCCGGTTGATGAGGCTGCGGCATCGACGCAGCGCCACACAAGGGGGATTTCCATGCGCTCCACACGCGCCGCTTTCCTGGCGGTAGCCCTGCTCGGCGTCACCGGCACCGCGATCGCCGGCGGGCCCGCCTGGGCGGCACAGGGCGCCCAGCGCGCCACCGCGGTGGCCCACGACGACTTCAACGGCGACGGCTATGCGGATCTGGTGACCGCGGCACCCGCCGCGACGGTGGGCGGCAAGCCGGGAGCCGGGTTCGTCGCCGTGCTCTACGGCTCACCCCAGGGCGTCGACACCGCTAAAAGGGTGGTCCTGACGCAGAATTCGACAGGGGTGCCCGGCAGCCCGGAGGCCCATGACGCCTTCGGCGCGGCCGTCACGTCCGCGGACCTCGACGGTGACGGATATGCCGATCTGGCCGTGGGAGTGCCCGGCGAGGACATCGGTGACGCCGTCGACGCGGGCAGCGTCACTGTCCTGTGGGGCTCGGCCCGCGGGCTGACCGGCACGAGTTCGTGGCTGGAGAGCAACACCCTGGGCGAGCCCAGCGCGAGGGAGTCCTACGGCAGCGGGCTGACAGCCGCCGATGTCGACGGCGACGGACGCCCGGAACTCGCCCACGTCAATGCGGAGGACTCCGTCTACGTGCACGACTTCCGCGCTTCCCGCACGCCGGAGAACCCCGAGCAGCTCTACGGTCTGCCCACGCAGGACGGCTTCCGGCCCAGCGGTCTGACCGGCGCCGACTACGACAAGGACGGCTATGCCGATCTCGTGATCACCGGCACCGCGCCGATGCTGGAGTTCGTGCAGAGCCACTCGGTGCTGTTGCGCGGTTCGGCGGACGGACTGGAACTGGACCGCTCCTTCGCCGGAGGCTCGGTGGGCGTCTCCGGTGACATCAACAAGGACGGATACCCCGACCTCGTGCTGGGCGACCCCCGCATCCTGGAGCACGGCGAGTGGGACCTGTCCCCGGGCGCTGTCTCCGTGCGCTACGGCAGCCCGGACGGCCTGTTCGGCTCCCACCCCCAGACGCCGGATCAGATCTTCGAGCAGGGCAGGGGCGGCCTCGGAGGCAGCTCCGAAGTCGGCGATCAGTTCGGGGCCGACCTCAGCCTCGGCGACGTCAACGGCGACGGCTACCTCGACCTGGCGATCGGCTCCCCGGGCGAGAGCATCGGCGACCTGGCGGACGCGGGCGCGGTGTGGCTGCTGCGCGGTTCGGCACGGGGACTGGGGACGGCTGGCGCGCAGAACTTCAACCAGAACACCGCCGGCGTGCCGGGTGCGTCCGAGGCGGGCGACCGCTTCGGTGCGCAGGCGCGGCTGGTCGACTCCGACCGCGACGGCCACGCCGAACTCGTCACGACGGCTCCCTACGAGAACGACTCCGCAGGTTTCGCCTGGGTGCTCGACGGCACGGCGTCGGGCGTGACGACCAGCGGTTCCTGGTCCTTCGGTGCCGCCGCGCTCGGCGCGTCGCAGGACAACGCCTACTTCGGATCCGTTCTCGGCAAGTAATCAGGCGGTCGCAGGCCGTCGTAGAGCTGCTGGCACACGCCATCGGCCAGTCCTCTGCCTCGGCCTGCCCGGCGACGAGGGCGAGCCGGTCGAATCCGAGGCCGGAGCGTACCGGGCCGCACGTCCGGTGGAGCCGGACGAGGGCGTCCAAGAGGCCGCCGTCCGCGTCGTGCCCCACGCTCGGCTGCCACCAGCGCCCGGGCCGGGAGGGCGACGCCCCGGTATCGCGCGCGCCCGCCGCGGACCCTCCTGGGTGAGAGCGCGGCACGTGGGTACTTGGGCTCCGCCGTCCTGCCCGCAGGCGTGCCGGGACTCACGTCATGGCACGCCGAAACGCTGCAAGGAGCCGAACGCCGTGACCGACGTATCGAGCATGGGATCCCCCTCGGACGACCCCCGCCCGGTCCTCACCGACCGGCAGGGGCACCCCGTCTACGACAACCAGAACCAGCGCACGGTCGGCGCGCGCGGCCCGGCCACCCTGGAGAACTACCACTTCCTGGAGAAGATCAGCCACTTCGACCGCGAGCGGATACCGGAGCGTGTCGTGCACGCGCGCGGTGTGACCGCCTTCGGCTTCTTCGAGTCGTACGGGGCCTGGGGCGACGAGCCGATCAGCCAGTTCACCAGGGCGAAGCTGTTCCAGGAGCGCGGCAGGCGCACCGACGTGGCGGTGCGGTTCTCCACGGTGATCGGCGGCCGCGACTCCTCCGAGTCGGCCCGCGATCCGCGCGGCTTTGCCGTGAAGTTCTATACAGAGGACGGGAACTGGGATCTGGTCGGCAACAACCTGGGAGTCTTCTTCATCCGTGACGCCGTGAAGTTCCCCGACGTGATCCACGCGCTCAAGCCGGACCCCGTCTCCCACGAACAGAAGCCCTCCCGCATCTTCGACTTCATGTCGCAGACCCCCGAGAGCATGCACATGCTGGTCAACCTCTTCAGCCCGCGGGGCATCCCCGCGGACTACCGGCACATGCAGGGCTTCGGTGTGAACACCTACAAGTGGGTCGACGCCGAGGGCCGCACCGTCCTCGTCAAGTACCACTGGATGCCCAAACAGGGCGTACGCAGCATGACCGAGGAAGACGCGGCGAACGTACAGGCCGACGAACTCGGCCACGCCACCAAGGACCTGTACGAGGCGATCCGACGGGGCGAGTACCCGGAGTGGGAGCTGCTCGTGCAGATGATGGAGGACGGCGAGCACCCGGAGCTGGACTTCGATCCGCTCGACGACACCAAGACGTGGCCGGAGCAGGAGTTCCCGCCCAAACCGGTCGGCCGCCTGGTCCTCGACCGCACGGTCGACAACTACTTCGCCGAGAACGAACAGATCGCCTTCGGTACCGGCGTCCTGGTCGACGGCCTCGACTTCTCCGACGACAAGATGCTGATCGGGCGGACCTTCTCCTACAGCGACACCCAGCGCTACCGCGTCGGCCCGAACTACCTCCAGCTGCCGGTCAACCAGGCCAAGAACGCGGAGGTGCGCACCAACCAGCGTGACGGCTTCATGGCGTACGACAACCGGGCGGCGAACGAGAACCCGGAGGTCAACTACGAGCCGTCGATCACTGGAGGGCTGCGCGAGTCCCAGTACCCGGCCCACGACGAGCAAGGCCCCGAGATCCGGGGGCGGTTGACCCGCAAGCGGATCCCGCGCACCAACGACTACCTCCAGGCCGGTCAGCGCTACCTGCTGATGGAGGAGTGGGAACGGGACGACCTGGTGCGCAATTTCGTCAGTCTGATCTCCCAGTGCGACCGGACGGTCCAAGAGCGCATGGTCTGGCACTTCCTGATGGTGGAGAACGACCTCGGGCTGCGGGTCGGCGAGGGGCTGGGCATCGCCCCCTCCGACGTGGCGCATCTGGAGCCGCTGACGGGCCAGACGCTGACGGACGAGGACCGCAAGCGCCTGGAGCACCTCGGGAACAACCCGCCCCGCGACGTCTCCGGTCTGACCATGACCCACTGCGTACCGGACGAACGGCACGTGGTGACCCGGTGACCGGCTGACCCATCGGGCTGTCCACCCAGCCCCTTCACCGCACCGCACCCGAACTGGGGCACCGTCATGAAACGACCGACCAGCCGGACTGCTGCGAGGGTGCCGACCACGGCCACAGCGGACCGTGACCGGCGCCCCCGCCTGCGAGTGCCGCGCCCCACGGTGCCGTCTTCATGGTCGGAGACCGCAACGGAACGGGCCGCAACGGGCCGGTGCACAACCGGCCGGCGCCGTGGCGAGGGGCAGCGGCTGTGAGCGCCGAAGCGCTCGGACGGGCGCTGAGCCGACTGCTGGAGGAGAGCCACACAGCGACGTTCGAGCAACTTCCCGGGCTTCTCGAGTCAGCCGCTCGGGGCGTGGGTACCGGCGGAGCGCGGTTGTTCGTGGCGGACCTGCAGGAGGACGTGGTGCGGGAGGTCACCGGTGTCGGAGCGGATGCCGGTCGCGGCGGACAGGAGGCGCGTATTGAGGGCACGCTGCCCGGCCGCGCCTACCGGACGCTACAGATCACCACCGCGCCCGTGGGTGGCGCTTGCTGGGCCCCTGTGCTCGACGGCACCGAACGCCTGGGTGTGCTGCGTGTCGACCCGGCCCCCGGCCCGACCACCCTCCCCGACCTGGACGTCGTGCGGGCGCTGGCCTCGATGGCCGGGTTGCTGCTGATCTCCAAGCGCAGCAACAGCGACGCCCACGCCCGCCTCACCCGCACCCGGCACATGAGCGTGCCGGCGGAGATGCAGTGGGCGCTGATGCCGCCGCGCACCTTCGCCAACGACCGCCTCACGGTGAGCGCTGTGATGGAGCCCGCCTATCAGGTGGCCGGCGACGCCTTCGACTACGCCATCGCCGGCGACGTCGCGCACCTCGCGGTCTTCGACGCCATGGGCCACGACACCGCCGCCGGCCTGACCGCGTCGCTTGCGATGGCCACCTGCCGCAGCCACCGCCGCTCGGGCAGTCCTCTCGCCGCCACCAGTCATGCCATCGAAGAAGCCCTGGTGGAGCAGTTCGGCCACAGCCGTTACGCCACCGGCATCCTCGCCGCCCTCGATCTGACCACCGGACAGCTGAGCTGGGTCAACCGCGGGCATCTGCTGCCGGTGGTCATCCGCGGCAGGCGCTGGGTGACCACCCTGCGCTGTGCACCGGCCGGTCCCATGGGCGCCGGGTTCGGCCTGCGAGCCGACGCGTGCGTCGACCAGCTCGAGCCCGGGGACCGGCTGCTGCTGTTCACCGACGGCATCACCGAAGCCCGCGACACGAACGGTGAGCTGTTCGGCGTGGAGCGTTTCACCGACTTCATCATCCGCCACCACGCCGACGGCTTGCCTGTCGCGGAAACCCTGCGCCGCCTCATCCACGCCGTCCTCGACCACCACGACGGCCGGCTGGACGACGACGCCACCGTCCTGTCCTGCCAATGGCACGGGAGGCCGCCGACGGAACCAGACGCGGAATGAGCCAGGACCTGTCTCGAAGGCCGACTCATTTGGTCTTATGGCAAGATCACGGGATGCTACGACTCACCGACTTCATCATCGACTGCCCGGACACGATGAAGCTGGCAGCCTTCTACTCCGAGGTGGTGGGACTGCCGGTCAAGCAGAGCAGTAACGAGAACTGGGCCGGTATCCAGTTCGGCGAGCTCGAACTGGCCTTCGTCCAGGTGGATGACTACCGCGCTCCGCAGTGGCCCGACACCGAGCACCCCAAGCAGTTCCACCTCGACTTCGAAGTCGACGACATCGAGGCCGAACAGCGCCGCGTCCTGGCCCTCGGCGCGACCCTGCAGCGGGACTGCACCGACCCCGACGGCTACGGCTTCCGCGTCTACACCGACCCCATCGGCCACCCCTTCTGCCTCTGCCGCAACAAGGGTGTGGTCTGGACCGATCAGGGCCTCACCTGGCCCGAGCAGGGGTAGCGGACGGCGTCACATCCCTGGGCACGGGGTAGCCGATCACGCCCCGTCGCTTCCGGCTCTGGACACGGCATGGGTCCGGCCCGGCACCGCAGTTGCGGTGCCGGGCCGGATCATGTCGCGGCTCAGGCCGTCAGCCCTGGCGGGCCTTGAAGCGCGGGTCCTTCTTGTTGAGCACGAAGGTGACGCCCCGTCGGCGCACCACCTGGGCGCCGGGCTTGGCCTTCAACGAGCGCAGGGACTTTCGCACCTTCATAGCCGTCTCCTTGCGAGGGATCGAACGAGGTCCGCTGTCAGGCGCGGACGGGAGTGGTGGCGCCATAGCGCCTGTGGAAGCGCTCCACGCGGCCCGCGGTGTCCACGACCCGTGAGGTGCCGGTGTAGAACGGGTGGCTCGCCGACGAGATCTCGACGTCGACGACCGGGTACGTGCCGCCGTCCTCCCACTCGACCGTGCGCTCCGAGTGGAGGGTGGAGTGGGTGAGCAGTTGGAAGCCTGCCGCGCGGTCGCGGAAGACGACCGGGCGGGAGACGGGGTGGATTCCGTGCCTCATGGGGTGGCCTTTCTGATGCTGCCGAATGGGGAGCCGCGAAGTCGGGGTCAGCGTTCTTCTCGGAAGAGGACGTGCGCGCCGACCTGCGGGTCGTACTTGCGCAGGACCATTCGGTCGGGATCGTTCAGACGGTTCTTGCGGGTCACGTAGGTGACTCCGGTACCGGCCGTCGACTTCAGCTTGACGACGGCGCGTGTGGTGCTGCGTGCCATGAGGTGCTCCTTCCGCCCACCGTCCGAGCTAATTGACTCGGACATGTCAGACGCTTTCTGTAACAACGTCGGCCGGTTCCTCATTCCCGACGGTCACCGCTCTCGGTACGGGCTGAAGCGGTGCGGCCGTAACCCGGGCGCGTGTTCTTACCCGCCTGGACGACGGCCAAGAAACATGGGGTGAAGGGGCGGTCGCCTACGCGGCGAAAGGCTCTACGGGGCTTCAGCCGGACGATCGTCCCCGCAGGCAATAAATGAGGCCCGGGGACACTGTCCCCTTCACTCCCACGCCGCGTTCAACACACCCGCCCCCGTCGGCATTCCCGACTCGGAGACGACGGCAGGCGTCGGCGCTCTGGCAGGGCACGGTGGCGGGAACGGCGACGTCGGGCGGGGCCGCCGCGCTTCGAGACGTTCAGGTCAGTGAGCTCGCCCGGGTGTGGATGGAGAGGTTCAGCCACCAGGCGGCCGCTTGCCGGGCGGTGAGGGGGTGCTCGGCGCGGTCGCGGACATCGCGGAGCAGATCAGTACGGCCTGCGCGGCCCATCGCGTAGACCAGGCCGCTCAGCGTGGTGGCTGCGACCGGGTCCCGACGCTGGGCCCACTGGCGGGCGTAGTGGGTGAGAGCGCGGGTGAAGAAGGCGTCGTCGCCTGGATGGGCGTCGATGTGTCCCAGGCTGTGCACCGCGGCGGAAATGGTGGCGCGCGGCAGTCCGGAGGTGAGGGCGAGCCTCTCTACGCTCGCGCGGTGACGCGCGTCGCCGATGATCCGCAGGGCGCCGAGAACGGGCAGGGCGCAGGACACGGTCGCGGCGATACGCGAGCGGGACAGCTCCGCGACGGCCGCGTCCGCCAGCGGCCTGCGGTACGGCGTCGCGGCCAGCAGGAGCGAGGTGTGCAGGCGCACGTCGAACACCGGGTGGCAGAACATCTCCGTGACCAGAAGGGACAGCGTGGCGTCCGTCCGGTCGGGGCCGGTTCCGCGGCGGACGTGTCGGAGGATCCGTCGTGCCACGGCGGCCAGTTCGGTGGGCGGCATCGCGGCGATGAGCCCGGCAGGGGGAGTTCGGTGGACGCGAGGACGGCTGGAGGAAGAGTGTGCGACACCGGCGTCGCGCACGACCGTCGCGGATGGGCTCGGCCGACCCCGTTCCGCCGGCACCACCCCGGGTAACTCGTACAAGACGCTCGACAGCGCCTGCATCTGACCGAAGAGATCCCAACCGGGGCCGATGTCCTCGACAGCTTGGGCGAGACGGCGCACCTGCGGTGCCGTGAAGTGCCGGTAGTCGACCTTGCGGATGCACGCCATGACCGCTCCCTCCAGGGCGCGCTGACTGCTCGGCCGGCTGACCTCGGCCAGGACCCGGGCGGCGGCGTCCGGGTGCGCGGTGTTGTCGAGGGCGCAGATCACCTCCGTCGCCGCGTAGTTGGAGCTGTCGCGAGCCAGCGAGGCGCAGACGGCGATCGCGTGCTGCGCGGCCCTGGGTTGGTTCAGCAGCCGGTTCAGCGCCTCGAACCGAGCCATCCACGGCACGTCATCGGAGATGACCATCTCAGCGACGAGCCGCTCGGTCATCTGGGTCCAAGCGGATACGGGCAGCAGCGCGAACCGGTCGATCTCGCACAGCGCCTCGGTGAGCTCGGCCCAGTCCTCACCGCGCATCAGATCCCGTGACAGCGCCCGCTCCACCAGCTCCTGGGCCCGGTCGGCGGCGGCTTCGAGCCCTTTGCCCGTCCTCGGCAAGGGCGGCCGGGTCAGTGCCGAGGAGGCCAGATAGCGCAGTGTGGTCCGCGCCGTGGTCACCAGCAGATCACGCGGAAGCGCCAGCAGTTCCTCGTACCGGCTCACCGCGGCCGCCGGCACCGGGACCTGCCCCGTCTCCCACCGGGACAGTGCGCTGACACTCACCGGCTTGTTGTAGGAACCGCCAGCGAACGCGCCGGCGAACGCGGGCAGGGAGGCATCCGTGCCGCGTGATCCCAGGACCCGATTGACCCGTAAGAGCCACGCCACACGCCCGCGGGCCCCGATGGCCGCTGCCGGAGGGAACGGCGATCGGGGCGGTGACTGCGAGGTGGTGTACGCCATCACACCAGAGTGTCAGCCGGGCGTTAGCCCAAGGAAGGCAATGCGGCAAGAGCCGTTGCACAGCCCGAACCGTCGTGCAAAATGCCCCGCCGCCCACCGACGCCTGCCGTATCAATGGACACGACATCAAAGGACACAACCGGCAGAACATAATGAGGGGGACAAGTCGTGCTGTTCAAGTCCGAGGGCCAGAAGCAACTGGAAGCGCTCATCGACGACCTGGTGCGCTCCCATTTACGCGGTGCCGTACGCAACTCACCCGAAGGGCGCGCGGAGATCTGCCAGGAGATGTCGCGGTTGGCGGACGAACTACTCGACGCGGGCAAGGACCGCGCCGTGCGCGGGGCCCGCCGGTATCAGTCCCCGCTGTACTTGGGGCTGCCCCCGCACGCCCAGCGGGAGATGGACCGGATGGTCGCCGAGGCACTGTCGTGACGGCCTCCGCTCCCCAGGAGGGCGAGGTCCGCTACACCGGTCCCGCACCCGAGGTGTACCTCGACGGGCACTGGCAGGTGATGGGCGACGAGGGCATCAGCGCCCCGGTGGACGACGTACAGACCGTCTTCTTCAAGGGCCACGATGACGACCCCGACGGCTGACCCTCCAGGTCGAGGACCGGTTCCCGGCTCCTCCCCGATCGACGCGGTCCCGGACATGCGGGCCACGGCGAAGTGGATGCTCGCGGCCCTGGCCGCCGTGGGCGCCGTCCTGCTCGCCGGTGTCCCACTGACCGCCATGCGCTCCGCCGCCTCGACGGGCCGGCTGCTGTTCGCGCTGGCCGGACTGGCGATCGCCCTGTTCGGCGTGGGCTGGGCGTTGTGGGTCACGAGCGAGGCCCTCATGCCGCGTCTGGTGTCCTACCAGGACCTCGACAGCCCGCGGTTCGCCGAGATCAAGGCCGCCGTCGAGGCCGAACCGGAGCTCTTCCTCGGCCCGTCCGCACGCCAAGGCCCCACCGCGCTGCCCGACTTCGACCACGACCGCGCCAGGCACCGGCGGGCACTGCAGGACGTCACCCGGCTGCTCGCGGCGGAGACCGACCCTCCGCGCCGACAGGCCCTGGCCGCAGCCCGTCGCCAGGCCGCCTCCTGGGTGGCCGACGACTACGCCCGCGTGAGCCGCCTGGCGGCCCTGATGTACGCGTGGGATGTCCGTGCGGGCGTTCGCAGGGCCCGCGTCCACACCTTCGTGGGGTGCGGGATCACGCTGCTCGGTGCCCTCTGCCTGGTCCTTGCGACCTCCGAAGCGGATACGGCGGACAAGACACCGGCACCGGCCACCGCCGTCTCGCCTTCCTCGTCGGCACCCGCCGTCGCCTCACCCAGCGCTCCGGCCCACTGAACATCACGCCCCCGTACGGCACGGCCGCGCACACTATCGGCCCCCTCACGATCCGCCGCGGCACGCCCCGTCGGCACCCACGGAGTCTCCATGCCGTCCCACGCCCTACCTGCCGCCTCCCCCTCCACCGACGCCGTCCTGCACATCGACAGCACCGAGGTGACCCTCCGGCTGCCCCATCGTGCGGGCATCGTGCGTCAACCGGCCGGCGTGCCCGACCACGCGGCCGACCAGGCCTTTTGGGTGCTGCGGTCCTGGCACACCCGGTCCGCCGCGGCGGCCGCAGCACCGTTGCGTCCGCTGGACGACACCGCCCGCACGGATCCCTCCCACGCCGACCTCGTCGCCGCCGGCGCCGCCCTCACCCGCACCTACCTGGACGGCCCGGTGGGCCGAACCCTCGAGAACCTGCTGCGCCACGTTCCCGGCCCGCACACCGCGCACAGCGTGGGCATCCACGTCGTGGACGCACCGCTCAAAGACCTGCCGTGGGAGGCGCTGTGCCATCCGGGCACCAGATCACCGCTGGCCCTGGACCCACGAGTGGCTCTCTACCGTTCGGCCTCGCCAGGCACCGGCCACGGCCTGGAGAGCCAGGGGCAGGACGTCAAAGAGGGAACGCTGCGGATGCTGGCGATGATCGCCGCCCCCGAGGAATACGGATTCGCCCGTCTCGACATCGAGGCTGAACAACGACGGCTGCTCGACGCCACTGACCACGACGGCCAGCTGGAGCTGGAGCTGCTGGGGGAAGGGAGCTGGCACGCACTGCGCGACGCTGTGCACCGCGACGCGTTCGACATCGTGCACCTGTCGTGTCACGGCTACGAACACGGTCTGTGTCTGGAGGGCAGCACGGGCGAGCCCGACCTCGTGCCCTTCGACCGGCTCGTCGCCGCGTTCCCCGACACCATGCCGCGACCCGGTCTGCTGATGCTGTCGGCCTGCGCCTCGGCACTCGGCGCCTCCCACGGCCCTTTCACGCCCCGCACCGATCTCTCGGCACCGGGCCGATCACAGCACACCGCCCAACTGCCCGGCCTGGCCGAGCGTTTCGCCTCGGCAGGCTTCCCTGCCGTACTCGCCATGACGGCAGAGGTAAGCGACGCGTACGCCACGGACTTCGCCGCCCGCCTCTACGAGCGCCTCGCCGAGGACCCGACATCCCCGCTCCCCCGCACGGTCGCCCAAGTCCGGCAGGAGCTGGAGCAACACCGTCGCTCCGCACCGCCCGCAGCCCTCCACGTACGGCCGGGCGGGCAGGAACGGCCGCTGCCCCCGGCGGAGTGGGGGACGCCCACCCTGTACGCCGCAGGCCGGCCCACCGGTCTGCGCGGCAAGGCCCCGACGGCTGCCCGCGCACGGGACGAGTCCGGCAGGACCGACGGCACCACAGCTGACGCCGCGAACGACTCTCGCGACCGGGTGGGCCGCCGCCGGGAACTCCAGTGGCTGCTGCGCGAGTACCGGCAGGCAGGTGAACCGGTGCAAGTGACAGGGCTCGGGGGCACTGGCAAGACGGCACTCGTCGAGGAATTCCTGGCCCGAGAGAGTGTGGAGCGGCAGCGCATCGCACACCTGGACGACCGGACCTCGGCACTGGAATCCCTCACGCGGATGATGCGGGCTCTCACCGGACGCGTCGACCCCCAGGCGGCGCAAGACCTGCGCGCCCCAGGCCTGCCGGAGGCCGAGCGGGTGCGCCGCGCCCGGGAATGGTTCGACGCCCACGCCGACCACCCAGCCACCCCGACGACCCACCCGTCCACCCCGCCACTGGTGCTGTTCGACTCACGCACCCTCTCCGCAGTCTCGCGCCCGCCCGGAACCCGGGCAGACACGGAAGAATCCCTCAAGGCCCTGTTCCTGACGGCTTGGGCGTCGTCCGGTAACGGCGGACAACGGCGACTCGTCATTACCTCCCGCTCCCCCCTGACCCTGAACCTGCACGCACACCCGCACGCGCCCGGGCCGGAAGACCACCACAACCTTCTGGCCACCCTGCGGCTGGAGCCCCTGCCACAGGCCGAGGCCCGCTACCTGGCGCGGCGGATACCGGGACTGTCCGTTCTGCGCCCCCAGGACCTCGACCGATTGACCCACGCGCTGGGCGGCCACCCGCGGGCCCTCGGCTTCGCGGCGTGTCTGCTGCGCGCAACCCCACATGCGGCCGGCCCGGACATATGGCCGCGCCTCACGGACGTACTGCACGCCCGTGGGGTGAACGACGCCGAACAGCACGTGCGGTCCGTGGCGGCGCAGGGGCTGGGCGCGGTCCTCCGGGAGGCCGCTATGACGGCGGCCGAGGACGCGGAACTGCCCTCCCTATGGTCCCAGTTGCGCCCCGACACCCGCAGCGCCCTGATGGCGGCCTCGGTGTTCCGTACGCCGGTGCCTGCCCAGGCGTTCCTGACGGTCGGCACGTCCCCCACGGACATGGCGGCGGCGATGAGCCGCGCGCGTCCCGCACCACCGCGTCCAGACGGGGCGGACGTGCTCGGCGAACTCGTCGCTGCGGGACTGCTGTCCCCGTCCGCGTCCTCGGCACCCCACCCGGACCGGCGTTTCACCGTGCCCCGCTGGATCAGCGCCTACCTCGCTGAACTCGCCCCACAGGCTCGGCGGTTCGCACACCGAGGGGCCACCTCTCACTGGTTTGCCCAGCTCGGGACCGGCGACCTGGAACGGGCCGCCGACGTGGACGCCGCAGACGAGGCCAGGTACCACGCCGGGCAAGCGGGCATGACCGACGAGTTCATCGGCGTGACCGGACTGCTGTGCAGACGCCACTTCGTCGCAGGACGGTTCGACCAGGTCAGGGCGCTGTCGCGGGAAACCCTCACCCTGGTGCCCCCCGACTCCCTCCTCGCCGCCGACGCCCACGAAGGCATCGGCGACTGCGACCACGAGACCGGACAGGTCGCCGCCGCAGTGGCGGCCCACGAGCGCGCCCTGGCCATCCGACGGCAGGCAGGGGACACCGCAGCGATCGTGCAGAGCCTGCACCGGCTCGGTCTCGCCGAGACGAGCCTGTCCCGCCACGACCTCGCCGACGCCCACTTCCAGGAGGCACTGACCCTCAGTGAACAGCTGGGCGACCGCCAGGAGATGAGCCGCATCCACCACTCGCTCGCCCTGCGCGCGGACCGGCGCGGCGAACTCGCCGCCAAGAAATGGCATCTGGACCGCGCCGACGAGCTGCGCGGGGGACCCGGTGACCGTCGTACCCAGGCAGCACGGCTGACCGAGCGGGGCCGCCTGGCGATCGACGAGGGTCGGTACGCCGACGCGTTGCGGTGTTTCGAAGAAGCGCTGGGTCACGACCGCGAGGAGCCCGTCGACCGGCACGGCATCGCCGCGACGACCTTGGTGGTCGCCGACGTCTACCTGCGCCTGGAGCAACCGCACGAGCTCAAGGTCCACGCCCGCGAGGCGTTGCTCCAGCACGAGCGGATCGGCGACACCGACGGAATGCTCCGCGCGTACTCCTACCTGGTGTACGCGGCACTCATGGAGAAGGATGTCGTCACGGCGCGCGCCGTCGCGGAGCACCACCTCGCGCTCGCCGAACGCAGTGGTGACATCGAGGACCACGAACTGGCACTGAACCTGCTCGCCGTGGTGGCCAGGGACGCGGGCGACCTCGACACAGCAAGGACACGCTGGAGTGAATGCCGGGCCAGCGCCGAACGACGTGGTGCCAGAGACTCGGAGGGCCGCTACCTCCACCACCTCGGCGTCGTGGCGTACCTGGACTACGACCTGGAGGACGCCCGCCGACTGCTGGAGCGGGCCGGACACATCCTCAGCGAAGCCGGCGCGGACGCGGGAGCCGCCGAGAGCCTGTGCGCCCTGGCGCGCGTCCTGCTCACCCTCGCCGAACGAACGGACCGGCCACACCTCATGGATGGCTCCCTGCGAGCACTCGCCGAATCCACCCTGCACCTGCACCAGCCGGACGCACAGGACGCCCAACTCACCAGGAACAGAAGCGTCTACGCCGACCTGGTCCGCCACCTCGGCATCCGCACGACGCTCGCCCGGCTGCACGCGCTCTTCGACGTGCGTGAGGCACAGGCCGTTGCGGCCCTTCTCGACAGCTGAACCCCTTCAGACCGTACCGTTGGACAGGAGTCACCATGGACCTGGGCACCGACCAGCAGCGTCAACTGATCGGCTTCCTCGCCGACCTCGCGGAAGTGCGTTACCCGGGATCACTGAAGGCCGGGGGCGGGTCACCGGCCGACGACATCGAGTTCTCCTTCGTCCACGACGGTGGGCTGGGACTGGTGTGGGCCGACCCGGTCCAGGGACAGCAGCCGTGGTGGCTGCGCCTCACCGCGGGCGTCGCCACCGAGATCCCCGCCGCCCGCCACAACGACGTATTGCACTGGGTCAACGCCCGCAACCTCGCCTTGAACTCGGGCACATACCTGTGCCTGGTCCACCGGGAGACCGGCGAGGCATCGGTGATCTTCAGCAGCAACCAGATGGGCACGATGTTCAGCTTCGACAGTGAGGCGGTCCGCAACTGGTTCGCCAGTCAGCTGTTCACAATCGCCGAGACGTCCGGCCCCGACGGCCGCGCATGCGTCGCGCAGTTCGGTGGCCGGCCCTTCCATCCCACGGAGGGCGGCCTGCTGCTGGCCCTCAGCCTGGCCCATTGAACCGGAGATCCCATCCTCGACGGCTCTCTCCGAGGAGCCCTCAACACCCGCTAGGAGCACAGAGTCATGGCCTCGCGTAGATCCGCCAAGGACGGCACGGACCTGTACGTACAGCTCTACGGCCGCCCATCAGCCACGGACCGTGCCTATCCCCCACCCTCCTCCGCGGCCAGCATGCTGCCGCCGGAAGGGTCGTCCCACTGGAAGGAGGGAGACCGCGACCCGACGAAGCGGCGCGACGTCCCGCACCTCTTTCCGTACTTCTACCATTCCGTGCTCGCCCGCAACGGAAAGCCGGTCCATGGCCGCAACATCACGGCGCTCATCGAGTACATCAACGCCCTGCTGCTCTTCCAGGGGATTGTGTGGATCGAGGGCGACATCAAGGATGTCCGTACCGGCGAGGTCTTCCGGCAGCGATTCTGCGTCCCTATCGACGACTACGAGTTCCCGGAGGAACGGCCCGACGACGTCATCGACTTCCTCTGGGCCTGGCGCACCACCGCCCGCCCGGGCCTCAGGCAGTTCCTGGACCAGACATACACCGATCTGACCGGCCCCGACAGCACACTCCTCAAGTACGGCGCCACCTTGCCGTTCGGAATCTGGCAGCGCGGTTGATCCAGGGGTGTCGGCTACGGCAGCCGGTCCTCCGGTACGACGTGCATCGCGGCCTCTTCCGCGCCTGCCGCTCCCCCGTCGATGCCCTCATCCTCAGCGACGAGTTCCTTCGTTGTGTCCTCCCGTACGCCTTCGTCCGGGGCCACCAGGCGGCCGGCGCGCTCAGTCCCGGCCTCCGGGTCGAGGGGTTCGCCCTCCCCGTCGGGCAGGTCACCGATCTCGTCCCCCATCGGTGCCTCGACGTCGGGGACCTCCTGGCGCAGGCGGTCATCCAACGACTCGCCCTCGTACTGCTCGGCCGCCGTCGTGCCCGTTTTGGTCACGCCCAAAGGCCTCTCCGGCGGCGAATAGCCCTCGTCCAACTGATCGTCGTAAGTGCGCTCGTCCACCGCGTCCTGGAGGTCCAGCGGGTTCGCGTCCTCCTGTTCCTCGTTGCCGCCCGTGGGCTGGTAGACGTCATCCGCCATGTCCTCATCACTCATCATCGCCTCCGGGACGTCTCTGATCATCTGTGGGTACGGAGTACCGAGTACCCGGCACACGACACATGGAGGCGCGGCGAGCGCCCCCATGGCGGTGCGCAGGCTCGGGGCCACAGCAGCCGGCCGGTTGGACGTGTCCCGGCGCGAGGACTCCTCGGACTGTGACACTCGCGGCCGGCCTTCCCGAGCTCCGTGCGGAGCCCCTGGTTCACTGCTCGGACGGTGTACGACCCGTGCGCCTGGGTGTGTGCCCCTGCCGATCCGCCCGTCCCACCCGGAGGAGATCGATGAACCCGCTTCTCACCGCCCGGTCACAGGGCCTGTTCGATCTGGTCGGTGGAGGTTGGCCGTTGCTGCATCTGCGCAGTTTCGAGTGGGTCTTCCGCCCCGAGTCGGAGGAGTGGCTGCGGCGGACGACAGCGGGCCTGCTCGCCGTGTCCGGGTGGGTGCTGCCGCGCACTCCGTCCCCACAGGGGGGCCTGGCCTGGACGCGCCGCACGGCGGTGGGCACGGCTGCCTCTTTGCCGGCCGTCGACGTGGCGTACGTGCCTCGGGGCCGCATCCGTCCGGCCTCCTTGCTGGAGGCGGCGATGCAGGCCGGCGGGCTCGTCGCCTGGTGGCGTTGCGGCCGGCTGCGCGGTCACCGTACGGCGGCCCGGTGAGAGCGGGCGGCGGGCCTGGACGGGTCCGGTTCGAGGGTTGGATCGCGGGGATCGGGACCTCCTGCGGAACCCGCGTGGTGCTCGGGCACTGGGCGCGGTCACCGTTCGGGGCGTTCAGCGACGTGATGCTCGAACGCGCGGACGGACACCGGGTGTTGTTCGCTCCGTCGCGGCAGACAGCTCGCTTCATCGCCGACACCTATGTCTTCGACGACGTTCGGGTGGTGCCGGTCGAGGTGACCGTCAGGGACGGCACCTGGACCGTCGTCGCGGGACCCGTACAGCTGCGCTTCACCACCGGTCGGCGAAGCGCGCTGGCACTTCTGCTGCGTGCCGTGCCCCGTTCCCTGGCGGCCCGTCCGATGTGGGCCACGGCCGTCGGTGTCCCGGCTCGGCTGTTCCTGGGCGTCCGCACGCACGGGCGCGCGCGGGCCGGACGGCGTGAGTGGTACGGCGCCCACGACCTTCACCTGATCACGACGGCCACCGCCACCTACGACGGCGAACCGCTCGGCCGCCTCGCCCGCGTCGAGCCACCGGTCCGGTTCGGTTTCGGTTCCACCCCACGCACACCGTCCCTGGTACGGGTCACCACCACGGTGGAACACGGCTTCACGGAGCTCGGGAAGTGAGGTGATCACCCACCCGCTGGTGCTGGATGAAGACGGACGAGTGGGTGCCGCCGGTGGGACGGGCGGGGAGCTGGTCCCACCGGCGGCTGCTCAGGGCGGCCTGCGGAAAGGTGACTGCGTCAGGCCGCAGGCCCGTGTGTACTCGCGCGTCAGAACGCGGGGATGGCGGCCGCGGCCCGGCTGTCGGCGTTCCGGGCCTTGTTGATGTTGCTCTGGAGGTTGCCGGTCAGCGGGAAGTTGGCCTTGCCCCACGTGGAGTTCCACAGCTGGTCGCGCGGTGTCTTGTCCATGTTCTCCATGGTGACCAGGGCCGGGCGGTCCCAGCCTCCGTCGCCCCAGGCCACCGGGGCCTCGCCCCATTTGGCGAAGCGGAACGCGTGCGTGCTCGCGCCGTCCTTGTGGTAGACGATCTCGACGCGGTTGTAGCTCGACTCGCCGTTCAGCCTGCCCATCGGCACCTCGTTGATCGGGTGGGTGCTGTAGCCGCCGTGCCGGGAGGCGGACAGGAAGCGGGGGCTCTCCTCGCCCTGCTTCTGGAAGACCACGACGGACTCCCAGTCGTGACGGTGACCGAAGGCGTCGGCGCCGTTCAGCGTCTGGTCCTTCTCGAAGTAGAGCGCGTAGACGTACGCGCACCAGCCGTCCTTGCACCAGCTCTGCGAGTACGTGTTGGCCTTGCCGAGGTGGTTGGTCCGGCAGCCGCCGGTGATCGTCCCGGTGTTGTCCAGACCGCCGTTGAGCTTTCCGCTCGCGTCGACAGCCGCCGCGGGGAAGCAGCTGTCCGAGTCGTAGTCGAAGAGCGGCATGTACTTGTTCTGGAAGGTGCTCGCGTTCCACGGCAGCGGGGTCAGGATGGCGGCGGACGCGCTCGTCGAGACACCGACGGTCAGCGCGCCGGCGCTGAGCGCGACGAGTGCCGCTCGGCCGAGACGGGACGTTCTGCGGTGGTGCGTGGATGCCTTGAACATTGCGGGTGCTCTCCACTTGGTCGTGCCGGGAACACGGCTCGGTCGTGCCGTCGTCCGGCGTGGCGGGACCGAGACTGGCAGCCGGAAAGTTGACTGGCACCCCTTTCATCAGGCCGTTCAATTCCGTCGTCCGGAGTTCGCATTCGTCACTCCGACTGTTTTCGGTTGTTTTCGTTGTGAACAGGTATGGCGCATGACCCGTTTACCCCAGTGATGTGACTGTGAGGTGACTCCCGTGCGGTACGGGGATGGGGAGGGTGAAGCTCATGGGGCGTCCCGAGAGACCTGTGGACCCGCAGGCCGGTCCGGTGCAGCGGTTCGCCCATGAGCTGCGGGAACTGCGACGCACGGCGGGCGGACCCTCGTACCGGCGGATGGCCGAGGCGGCCGGGTTCTCCGCGGCGACGCTGTCCGAGGCGGCGCGCGGGGAACGGCTGCCGTCTCTCACGGTGGTCCATGGGTATGTGCGGGCGTGCGGGGCCGACCCTGGTGAGTGGGAACCGCGCTGGAAGGACGCCGAGGCGGAGGCCGCGTCCACCGCCCGCGACGAGACCGGGGCGGCCGCGGCGCCCTACCGGGGGCTGGCGCCCTTCGATTCGGACGACCGGGAGTTGTTCTTCGGGCGGGACGACCTGGTCGGCGAGCTTCTGCGGTTGGTGCGCGAGCACAGGTTCGCGATGGTGTTCGGGGCGTCGGGGAGCGGGAAGTCGTCGCTGCTGCGGGCCGGGCTGATACCCCGCCTCCGGCAGGAGGGCGCCGACCGGGGACGCAACTCCGACCAGGAGGGCCCTGTCGCGGCAGACTCCCCCGGCTCGCCGGACGCCCCGGACTCCTCTGGCGCGCCTGTCGAGGTGCGGGTGTTCACCCCCGGGGAACGGCCCGCCGAGGCGTACGGGCACCTGCTGGTGCCGAAGGAGGGAGACCCGGAGAGCTGGGTCGTCGTCGACCAGTTCGAGGAGGTCTTCACCCTCTGCCACGACCGCGCCGAGCGGACCCGGTTCATCGACCTGCTGCTGGCCGCCCGGAACCCGGACAGCCGGTTGCGTGTACTCGTGTCCGTACGGGCCGACTTCTACGCCCGCTGCGCCGAGCGGCGGGAACTCGCGGGCGCGCTCGACGGTGCCGGGCTGCTGGTCGGGGCGATGACGGCGGACGAGCTGCGGGAGGCGGTGACCCGGCCGGCGGCGGCCGTCGGGCTCCTGGTCGAGCGGGAACTTACCGCGCGGATCGTCGAGGAGGTCCTCGGCCGGCCGGGCGCGCTGCCGATGCTGTCGCATGTGCTGCTGGAGACCTGGCGGCGGCGCCGGGGCCGGCTGCTGACGCTGGCCGCGTACGAGGCGGCAGGCGGGGTGCGCGGGGCGATCGCGGCGAGCGCGGAGCAGGTG
Source organism: Streptomyces sp. NPDC087859 (assembly GCF_044742595.1). NCBI lineage: Bacteria > Bacillati > Actinomycetota > Actinomycetes > Kitasatosporales > Streptomycetaceae > Streptomyces > Streptomyces sp. NPDC087859. Next base: position 153,357 of record NZ_JBIUUU010000012.1, read on the forward strand.
TACGGGCAGTTGACCCCCGAACAGGCTCGCAGCGCCCGTCAGTTGTTGCTGCGGATGGTCGAACCTGGGCAGGGCGGCGCCGACACCCGGCGCCCGCTGACGCGGGCCGAACTGGCCGAGTCGACCGACGGCCATGTGCCCGTGGTGGTGGAACGCCTGGCCCGGGCCCGGCTCCTCACCGCCGACGAGGACGGCGTCCAGCTCGCCCACGAAGCCCTGATCACCTGCTGGCCGAGGCTGCGCGACTGGATCGAGGAGGACCGCGAGTGGCTGTGCCACCACCGGCGGCTGGCCGAGGAGACCCGGCTCTGGCTGGACCACGACCGAGACCCGGGTGCGCTGATCCGGGGCAGCAGGCTGGCCCGCGCCGAGGCCTTGTTCGCCGGTGAACCGACCGGGGAACAGGGCCGTCTCACCCCGCCCGAGCGGGAGTTCCTCGACGCGGCGCTCGCGGCCCGCGCGGCGCAGGTCCGGGCCGCCGCCCGTACCGCCCGGCGTACCCGAGGTCTCGTCGGCGCGCTGTCCGCCCTGCTGGCGATGGCCCTGATGGGCGGGGTGGCCGCCTGGCACCTGGGCGTCGACAACACACGGCATCGCGCCGACACTGCCGCGCGCCGGATCGCCGACCTCGCCGACGCGACGCGGACGACCGATCCGCGCACCGCGATGCTGCTGGGCGTCGCCGCCTGGCGCGTCTCGCCGCTGCCGGAGGCCCGCCGGGCGCTGCTCGGGTCTCTCGCCCAGGTGGAACACGCCGTCTTCACCGACCCGGCGCCGGGCGACGACCCGAAGCGTTTCCTCGCCGACTCCGGCCGGACCCTGCTCAGTGTCGAGCGTCGTACCTGGCGGACCTGGGACGTGGTCACGGGCCGCCGCACCGCTTCCGGGCGACTCCCCGCCGGCGAGGTGCTCGCGGCCGGCCCCGACGCCCGGGTCCTCGCGGTCGCCGGGGCCGACGGCATCCGTCTGTGGGACACGGCCACCGGCCGCTGGACCGGCGGCCCGCGCCCTCTCCCCGCCGCCTCCGTCATCGACGTCGCGGAGGGCGGATACGTCGTGAGCGGCACCGGCGACGGCCGGGTGAGTCTGCGGTCCCTCACCGGCGGCGGCGAGCTGTTCGGGGGCCGGGTGGCGCACGGCCCGGTCACTCCGGCCGTGAGCGCGGACGGCCGAATGGTCACCGTCTGCCCGGCGGGCGGGTCCCCGCGGGTCTGGGACACCGCCGACCATCGCACCCGCCCCGGCCCCTGGGAACGGGCCCGCGGCCTGTGCGCCGAGGCGCAGGCAACAGCCCTCGTGTTCGGCGCCGACGGCGCCCGGCTCGCCGCGCTCTCGGCGTCCGGTGTGACGGTATGGGACACGACGTCCGCCCGCGAAGTCGCCCGCCTCGACGAACCGGGCGCGCAACAGGCCGCGTTCACCCCGGACGGCACCTTCCTGGCAACCGACGCCGGCGCGGAGATCCGGGTGTGGCGCCTGTCGGACCCCGCGGCCCCCGTGTTCCGCCACCCCGTCAACAACCAGCACCTGTACGGCTTTTCCTGGGACCCCACCCGTCGGACCGCCCTGCGCTACCTGGAAGGAGGCGCCGTCCACTGCCTGGAACTGGGCATGGCGGTCACGCCGACCTGGCGCGCGCACCCGATGTCGGCCGTACGCATCAGCCCGGACGGCCGGACCTACGCGACCGCCCGAATCGTCGGCGCCCGCTACCGTTTCGAACTCCGGGCCACCTCCGACGGCCGCCTCCTGCGCACGCTCCCCGCCCCGCCCCCGCCCGTGCCGGCCGCCCCCTCCGGTCCGGCGATCCCGGCACACACGGCGGCTCTCCTCGCGTTCAGCCCCGACGGCAGGGCACTCTCGTACGGGGTCTCGGCGCCCGGCCGGGAGGTGTCCCCCCAGCGCTTCACGGTCTGGGACCTGACCCGTGACCGGCTCCAGGCCGCCCTGGAACTCGCGACGCCCGAGTCCGCCGCCCCCGTGGCCGCCCTGGCGTTGGGACCGGGCGGCGGCCCCCTCTACGCGGCCCGCCTGCCCGCCCCCGGCAAACCGGTCGACGAGGCGTGGAACACCACAACCGGCCGCCGCACGACCGCCCTCACCGGCCTGACCAGCACCCACCTGGCCATCCACCCCGACGGCGGCCTCCTCGTCGGCGACAACCGCACCGCGGATCTGCGCGCGGGGAAGGTCACCGGCAAGGGGCTCGTCCAGGGCGAACGGATCAGCGCACTCGCCTTCGCAGCCGACGGTTCACGCCTCGCGGCGGGCGACCTGACCGGACGGGTCGCCCTGTGGGACGGGGAGTTGAAGCACCGTACGGGCATTCTGCGCAACGTCTTCCGCGCTCCCTTGGGCGAGGTCCCGGAAGCGGTGAGCGCGCTGGCGGTCAGCCCGGACGGCGCGACCCTGGCCGTCGGGGGCACCGCGGGCACACTCCAGCTCTGGGACATCGCCACCCAACAGCCCCTGGGCGTCCCGCTGACCACCCCGGGCGAGGTGATCGACTCGCTCGCCTTCAGCGCCGACAGCGGCACCCTGTACGCGGCCAGCGCCCATGTCCCCCTCCAGCGGTACGCGGTCGACCCCGAACGTGCGGCCACCCAGGTGTGCGCCCGGGCGGGCAAGGGGGCGAACCTCTCGCGGGAGCAGTGGCGGACGTATGTGCCGGAGGTGGCGTACAGGAGGGTGTGCGGGCAGGCCCTGTAGGGCTACAGGGCCTGGAGGCCCCTGCGTCTGTCGCTCCTGTCCGGGCGCCACCGCCGTCCACTCCGGGGTGGCCGACCGCTCAGGCTCGACACAGGCCGGCGAGAACAACGTCAGGAGCCGGCTGTTTCCTGCTCACCGCCGACGAGCGAAGAACCGCACCCGGTCCGCTCAGCGTCCTCGTGAGAACGCACCCGCCCGCACAGAAGGCTGCTCCATGCCCCCACAGCACAACAGCACCGCTCCTTCGTCGCTCGGGGGGACACAACGCGGCGTCGCGGCCGCCACGTTCGCCGTTCTGCTGCACCACCGGAGCACTCTCACGGCCGCGACGGTACGCGTCGTCAGCCTGACCGCGCTCGCCGGGCTCCTGACGACAGTCACGGTCTTCGCCCTCTCCTGGCCCCTGTTCACCCACATGCGAAGCGAACGCATCCGCTACCACCAGCTCGAGGACCCCTACTCGCACGACCACTCCGATCTGGGACTGGTCGCCCTGACAACTCTCCCCCTCTACCTGCTGCTGCTCGGAGTGGGCAGCGCGGCCCTGCAGAGTGTGTGCTCCCGAACGGTCACAGCAGAAGCTCAGGCGTCCCCACAGTCCGACCGGTCAGCTACGACGGCGAGCGCCCGACTGCGACCGATCCTCGCCGTATACGTGCTGCGCGGCCTGATCGTGTGGACCCCGCCGCTGCTCGCCTTCGAGCTGACGCGTCATCTGACCAGCAATCTGCTCGACACTCCACTGCCCCTGGCCCGCGGATCATGGCCCTACACACTCGTCTCGGCCTCTCCGGCCGTCGCCCTATGCGTCGCCGTGCTGGCCCGCCTCGCGCTGGCCCTCGCGCCCGCCGCAGCGGCCTCCGGCCTGAGACCGCGTGAGGCCCTGCGTCACTCCTGGACGCTGACCACACGAACGCGTGCGGGCGCGATCCGCGTCCTCGCGATCGCACTGCCACTGGCCGCACTGACCGCCACCGTCATCCGGCTCACCACACAACTGGCGCTGCCGGTCCGCCCGTTCCTGCGCGACCTCCTCGAAGAGGCAACGGGCAACTTCTTCGCCGCGTACTACGCCGGCATCCTCGCGCCCGTCATCATCGGCATCCTCACAGCCGCCGCCCTGACCTTCCCGCTCACGGCCACCGCCTTCGCGGCCCTCTACGACCGCCTGCGGTCGACTCGCCTTTCGCCACGACTCGCAGCCACCGCAAACAACTCCGCGACCTGAGGCTGGAATCTCATCGTGCCGGCTGATGGCGGCGGGTCTGGTCGACGAGTACCGCTTGCTGGCCTTCCCCAGCGTCCTCGCCATCGGTCAGCGGCTTTTCCCGACCGATGGCCCTTACACCGAGCGGGAGTGCCGGGGGCCCGTTTCATCGCCCTGTACGAGACACCCGCCACCTCCACGGCGGTGGCGGTGAACAGGACGATGAGTGCTGCTCGCCTGCGGACGTGCGAGCACGCGCAGCCGAGCAGCACGGACCGTCATCTCTTGACGGCCTCAAGGGAGGCAGGTCAGCGCAGGCCGGCGAAGAGGTCGTTCTCGGGCAGGGCCGCCCCGGTGGTGTCCTGGACGCGTACGAAGGTCTCGACGCCCATCAACTCGGTGAACCTCTCCTGGCCCATCTTGAGGAAGAAGATGTTCTCGCCCTGGCTGGCGTGCGCGGCCAGGGCGTCGAACTTCTGGCCGCCGAACGCGGTGGTGTCCACCCAGGTGGTGATCTCCTCGTCGGGGAGTCCGATCTCGGCCATGGCTTCGGCCTCGGCGGAATCCGGCTCGGGTACGTCCGCACCGAACTCACGCATGGCCTCCCCGAACCGCTGCATCATCGAACGGGGCGCCGTCGTCCAGTACACCTTCGATGCCAGCCCGGTCATCGCCAGCGCCGCCATCGTGATGCGGTGGGCCTGGATGTGGTCGGGGTGGCCGTAGAAGCCGTTCTCGTCATAGGTGACGACCACATCGGGTCGGTAGCGCCGAAAGAGTTCCGCGAGCCGGGCGGCGCCCACCTCGACGGGTGTCTGCCAGAAGGATTCGTCGGCGTCGTTGGTCGGCCAGCCCATCATTCCGGAGTCGGCGTAGTCCAGCATCTCCAGATGACTGATCTTCAGGATGTCGCAGCTTGCCTCGAGTTCCTGACGCCGCATCAGGGCTATGGCCGCCGGATCATGCCCGGGATCGCCGGGCTTGACACCCCCCGGCCCGTCACCGCATCCGCCGTCGGTACACGTCACGAGGACCGTGCGCACGCCCTCCGCCGCGTACCGCGCGAGAACACCGCCCGTCCCGGTTGCCTCATCGTCGGGGTGTGCGTGCACCGCCATGAGCGTCAACGGCCGGTCGTTCATAAAACAGTCCTCCTGTGTGAGAAGCCTCGGTCCGAGTCCGCGGCAGGCGCACATGAGGGCACGCAGATATCGAGTGACCGGGCTTACCACGGACCGGGGGCCGGACCGCGTCGGAGCGGACCAGTTCCTCCCTGATCCCCGCCCACGCGATGCCGGTCCCTCAGCTGGTGCAACAGTGCCGGCCGACTCGGCTGTTCCCGCCGTGCAAGGGGAAACGCCCGAGTCTTGGCGGTCGGGTTCGCTCGGCTCGAGGGCGGCGAGGCGCGGCCGGCCAGCTTGTGAGGCACACGACTCGGGCGCCCGTGGCGAGCACCCGTCCGCACAGGTGCGATCCCGCGGCCCGCCGGTTCCGCCGGCCACCGGAATCCGGCGGAAGGTCTCCGATCGTCGGGCCGCACCGGGCGTCACGGCGGGCAGACACCGGCCGGGAGCGAGAGGAGCCGGTTCTCCTCGTCGCTGACCTGCACCGTGACGGAGCGCCGTCGTCAGACGGCGGTCGGCTCGTACGTCCAGCGCAGCAGTGCGCCGAGGCCGCCTGCCGGAAGATCGTCCGTACCGTCCCCGTCGGCAGGAGGAACGATCAGTACGTCGGCGGCGGTGACGGCTGCCGCCCGCAGCAGCGCGTCGTCGGCCCGTACGGGGACCGGATCAGCCTGCCCCAGGGTCCGCGCGTCGTTCCGGCGCACCGCCACCTGGTCGGGTTCGCCGCCCACCCATGCCTCGCGGGCCAGGTCCGCCCCGTCGGGCCGGACGAGCAGCGTGTCGATGCGGTGCTCCCGGGCGGCTTCGGCCAGGGCCGGAACTCCCTCCACCGCGTCCGTCGGCCTGTCGGTGCCCACGCGTCCGGCGCGGAAGCGGTCGAGCGCCTCCTCGGCGCGGCGACGGGTGTACTGCCGCCGGGCCTGCTCGATGCCCTCTTCCAGCGCGGGGGAGGATGAGCCTGCGGCGCGGCCGCCGTGCTCGGTCTGCACCGTGACGTGGCGGACGGCGTCGGGAAGCCTTTCGCGTACGGCCGGCCGTACGCGGGGGTCGCCGACCAGGACGACCAGATCGGCGCCGGATTCCTCGTACGCCGAGCTCAGCGCTTCGGCTATCTCCCCGGCGTTGTGCTCCCAGGTGTTCTCGACCTTGAGCTGGAAGTGCCGCTCGGACCAGTCCGCCCTGGCCGTGCGGTGAACCGGCCACTGCCGGCCCTCCACCTGCCCGGCGTCGTGCCGCCCGGCCGCCCCGCGCAGTTCGAAGTCCGCGCCGGTCCGGTCGACGTACGCCACGAGGCAGACGGGGTCCTGGCCGGACAGCTCCAGCAGAGGCGTCAGGCGGGGCAGCGGGGCCCAGCAGGCGATCTGGTTCTGCGGGGGCCGGGAAAGACGATGGCTGAGCACCACTTCTCCTGCGGCGGCGAAGATCACTCGGCCCGCCGGGTCCTCTGCGGGGCCGAGGTTCATCAGGGTGTCGCGCACCGCTTGGGTGGTGGCCGCGTCAGCGCCCTCTTCCTCCAGGATCCGGCACACTTCCCGCACGGACAGCTCGCGCCGCTTGGCCCCCGACTCGTCGTTCTGAGCGGGGTCGAAGTAGACGGTGGCCCACGGGCCGGGGCGGTCGAAGAGCGGTTCCAGGAATGACAGCTGCATACGTTCCTCCTCACTTGCCCCCGTTCTGTCGCCGGGTGCCCGACGGCCGACGCAAGACACGTGTCAGGCCACTTGGATCACGGCCGATAGCCGTCGTATGCGCGTGCCCCTGGCATCCCGCAGGGAGCAGCGGCAACCGTGGGAAGCAGCCGCCGACCGTAAGCGGCTGCGCGTGTGCCCGTCTGCAAGGTGATGGTGCGGGCCGGGGTTTCCATCGTGTGGGCGCCATGGCGCCCTCCGTGTGCGTGTCGGATTGCCCGGCTCCCGCAAAGCGAACAACGTCGGGAGCAACAACCAGCAAAAGGGACACATTCGACCAGGAAGCACGGTGCGCGCATGTCCGGCAGTGAAAGCGAGAATCCGGCAATCCCCTCCCCCACCCCCACGGCGAGTCGGCCGCGGACGAACCGGGACTGGTGGCCGAATCAGCTGGACCTTCAGATCCTCCATCAGCATTCATCGCGCTCGAATCCGATGGACGAGGGCTTCGACTACGCCAAGGAGTTCGCGACCCTCGACGTGGAAGCGCTGAAGCGCGATGTCTTCGAGGTGATGACCACATCGCAGGACTGGTGGCCGGCCGACTACGGCCACTACGGTCCGCTCTTCATCCGTATGAGCTGGCATTCCGCGGGAACGTACCGGACGGCGGACGGCCGGGGCGGTGGCGGCAGCGGCGCGCAGCGGTTCGCTCCCCTGAACAGCTGGCCGGACAACGCGAGCCTGGACAAGGCGCGCCGTCTGCTGTGGCCGGTCAAGCAGAAGTACGGGCAGAAGATCTCCTGGGCGGACCTCCTGGTCTTCGCCGGGAACTGTGCCATGGAGTCCATGGGGTTCAAGACGTTCGGGTTCGGCTTCGGGCGGGAGGACCAGTGGGAACCCGAGGAGATCTTCTGGGGGCCCGAGGACACCTGGCTCGGGGATGAGCGTTACAGCGGGGACCGGGAACTCGCCGGTCCGTTCGGCGCCGTTCAGATGGGGCTGATCTACGTCAACCCGGAAGGCCCCAACGGCACCCCGGATCCGCTGGCTGCCGCCACAGACATCCGTGAGACGTTCGGGCGGATGGCGATGAACGACGAGGAGACGGTGGCGCTCATCGCCGGCGGCCACACGTTCGGCAAGTGCCACGGGGCGGTCGACCCCAGCTGTATCGGGCCCGAGCCCGAAGCCGCCCCCATCGAGCAGCAGGGCCTGGGCTGGCGAAACACCTGCGGCAGTGGAGTCGGCGGCGACGCGCTCACCAGCGGGCTCGAAGGGGCATGGACGCACGAGCCGACGAAGTGGGACAACGGGTTCCTGGACAACCTGTTCGGCTACGACTGGGAACTCACGACGAGCCCGGCCGGTGCCCACCAGTGGACTCCCACCGACCCCTCCGCCCGGGACAGGGTGCCCGATGCTCATGATCCGTCCAGGCGGCACGCCCCCATCATGCTGACGACGGATCTCGCGCTGAAGATGGACCCGGTCTACGGGCCGATCGCCAAGCGCTTCCACGAGAACCCGGACCAGTTCGCGCTGGCCTTCGCCAAGGCGTGGTTCAAGCTCCTGCACCGCGACATGGGCCCCCGCTCGCGCTATCTCGGCCCGTGGATTCCCGAGCCGCAGCTGTGGCAGGACCCGGTCCCCCCGGTCGAGCACGACCTGGTCACCGACACGGACGTCGCCGCTCTCAAGGGAACCATCCTCGCCTCCGGCCTGTCCGTCTCCCAGCTCGTCACCACCGCCTGGGCCTCGGCCGCCGGATTCCGCGGCACCGACAAGCGCGGCGGCGCCAACGGGGCACGGATCCGGCTCGCGCCGCAGAAGGACTGGGAGGTCAACGACGTCCCCGCGGTGACCGACACCGTAAGCGCACTCGAGCGGATCCAGCAGGACTACAACGGCTCACAGACCGGCCAGAAGCGGGTGTCCCTCGCCGATCTGATCGTCCTGGGCGGCTGCGCGGCCATCGAGAAGGCCGCAGCCGACGCCGGGCACGAGCTGACCGTCCCCTTCACGCCGGGGCGCACGGACGCCACCCAGGAACAGACCGACGTGGAGGCGTTCGCCGTACTCGAACCCAGGGCGGACGGGTTCCGCAACTACCTCAAGGCGGGTGAGAAGCTCTCCCCCGAAACGCTCCTGCTCGACCGTGCGAACATGCTGGACCTGACCGCCCCCGAAATGACCGTCCTGATCGGCGGCATGCGAGCCCTCAACACCGCCTACAAGGGCTCCGCACACGGCGCTCTCACCGACCGGCCCCAGGTTCTGACCAACGACTTCTTCATCAACCTCCTCGACATGCGCACGCAATGGTCCACGTCGGCCACGGACGAGAACGTGTACGAAGGCCGGGACCGGGACACGGGCGAGGTGAAGTGGACCGCGACCGCCGCCGACCTCGTCTTCGGCTCGCACGCCCAACTCCGCGCCCTCAGCGAGGTCTACGCCTCCCGTGACGCCGACGCGAAGTTCGTACGGGACTTCGCCGCCGCGTGGGACAAGGTGATGAACCTCGACCGGTACGACGTCCGCCGCTGAGTGAAGTCCAGGGCCCCTCGGTCAGGAGTCCCTGAGCTCTTGGCCGATGGGCCCCGGGACCCTCTCATCGAGCGCGCACTCGCCCTCCTCGCCAAGGGGTACGCCTGGCTGCCCGACCGTCGGCGCCGCACCACCGCAAGAGCTTCTCGCCGGGACCGGCCACGGCGAGCATGGCGGTCTTGACCGACAGCGAGCTGTCGCAGGTGGAGAAGAACGAGTGCTCTGCGCCGACAGCGTCCGCCATCAGCTCCTGAGCCTGGCCCAGCACGCCCTGCGACTGACGGCGGTCGTCGAGGTCGACGATCTCGGCCACGCGCGGGTCGGCGTCGCGTACGCCGTTGGTTCAGAGCCCGCCGAGATGCCGTTCCATCCAGTCGGCCGCTGTCCGGCGGAACAGGCGCCGGTTGTCCGCCCGCCGGAACTCGTGACCCTCGTCGCGCACGACGAGGAGTTCGGCGGGGACGCCGCGTTCGCGCGCGGCCCGGACGAACTGTTCGGACTCCCCCGGTGGGACGTTCGTGTCGTGTTCGCCGTGGACGGCGAGTACGGGGACACGCAGCGCGTCGATGCGGTTCATCGGCGACAGGGCACGCAGCAACGCCTGGTCGCTTGCGGGGTCGCCGTACTTGTGTGCGGCCGACTCGGCGATCCATGGCTCGGTACCGGCGAAGAAGCTCAGAAGGTCGGACATGCCGCAGACGGCGACGCCGGTGCGGAACAGATCCGGGTGCCACACGAGCGAGGCGAAGGTCAGATAGCCGCCGTACGAGTGCCCCATCACGGCCAGCCGGGTCGGGTCCGCCAGACCGGCCCCGACAAGGTGGGCAGCGCAGTCCGCGACGTCGTCCAGCGCGGCGAAGCGCCCCGCGCCGAGGTCGGCGTCGACGAACGACCTGCCGTGCCCGGCGGAACCGCGCACATCGGGGGCGAAGACGTCCAGCCCGCGGCTGATCAGCTCGTGGTAGAGCGGGTTGAACACCGGGCGTTCCTGCTCCTCCGGGCCACCGTGCAGATACAGGACGCAGGGGGCCGGTTCGCTCGGGGCGCGCCCCGGCGCCCGGTGGTACCAGCCGCCGAGAAGCAGGCCGTCGCGCGCCGCCGGCCGCAGGGGGACGGGGCGTACGGGTGGGCGGCCGGGCGGGACGGTGTCCTCATCGCGGGCGGACCACGGGGTGCGCAGCAGCGACACCCCTTCGTGGGCCCACCACACGCCTGGGCGGCGCGGCGAGCCGGACAGGGCCAGCAGCAGCCGTCCTGCTCCGGCGGGGACGATCCGTGTGACGACCTCATGCGGGAGAGGCACGGGCCGCGCCAATCCGATGATGTCCGGGACGGGGCGTGCGGGGAAGGTCTCGACAAGTTCGAGTTCGCTCGCGCCCCGGACGTTCCAGGTCAGCACGGCGGTGCGGCCGTCGTGGCCCAGCGACAGCAGTTCCAGACCGCTGCCCTCGCGCTCCGCCACCACCGTGCGGCCGTACGGTACGCCGTCGGCGTCGAGCACGAGGGCGAACAGCGCCGCGTACTCACGGTCGGCGTCGCTGCGCAGCCATAGCGTGCGCCCGTCCGGGGAGAACCGGCCGATCCACGGATCACCGTCGGCGACCGGCAGGGTGGAGGTCGTCGTCGCGTCGTCCAGACGCCGGAGAACCGCCTCCCGGCGCCCGCGCGGTCCGCGGCGCAACAGCGCCAGAGAGCCGTCGGGGCTGAGATCGCACACCCGCAGCGTCGCGGCGTTGGTCTCCGTGGCCAGCAGCACGGGGGACATGAGGCCGTCCGGATCGACCAGATAGGACGACAGCCCGCCACCCGCCCGGGCGATGCGTGGCGCCAGGGCGGGGGCCGACGTGCCCGGCGCAGCGGTCCCGGGCCCGCCGTCGTCCGTGACCGCGCCCGGGAGCGTCGCGCCGGTGTCCCTGCCGGCCAGGTCGGGCGGGCCGGGACGCCGTGTGCCGTGGCCGCGGGCGGCCGGTGCCGAGAGGGTGACCGCGACGGCCGTTCCGTCGTGCGCCCAGCAGCCGAGATAGGCGGAGGTGGCCGGGTCGGCGCCCGCCAGGATGCGCCGGCCGGTGCCGTCGGGCCGTACGCACAGCACCCGGGTGTGTTCGCCGCCGCCGGGTGCGATGGTGTAGGCGATCCAGCGGCCGTCCGGTGACCAGGAGACCTCGGTGACCGGGTCCGGGGTGGAGTCGAGCAGTCGGACCTCCTCGCCGTCGACGGGGCCGGCCCACAGTTGCGGACTGCCGCCCCGGTCGCAGATGAAGGCCGCCTGGGCGCCGTCGGGGTCGGCGGAGGGGTACCAGCACCCGTGCGCGTGCAGCCGCGTGATGGCGTCGCGGGGGCCTGTGGCGTCGGGCAGCGGCACCGGGACGGGGGCGGCACGGTGGCCCGGTGGCGCTGTCCGCACGGTCGGCGTGAGCGGGCGGCCGGTCACTGGATTCCGTGCGTCTGCAGCCATATCTCCAGCAGAGCCACCTGCCACAGGGCGTTGGCCCCCCGCTTGGTCCGGTGTTCGTCGGGTGCCGCGAGGAGTTCGGCCACGTACGACTCCTGGAACAGCCCGCGCTTCTTCGCCTCCGGTGCTTCGAGCGCCTCGCGCACCCGGTCCAGGACGGGGCCCGCCATCTGCCTGATGGCGGGGACGGGAAAGTAGCCCTTGGGACGGTCGACGATTTGACTCGGCAGCAGCTTGCGGCCCGCCTCCTTCAGTACGCCCTTGCCGTCGTCGGCGAGTTTGAGCTCCGGCGGGCAGGCCGCGGCCAGCTCCACCAGTTCATGGTCGAGGAAGGGCACCCGGGCCTCCAGGCCCCAGGCCATGGTCATGTTGTCGACCCGCTTCACGGGGTCGTCGACGAGCATGACATGGGTGTCCAGCCGCAGCGCGGCGTCCAGGGCGGTCTGTGCCCCGGGGAGCGCCATGTGTTCCCTGACGAAGCGGCCCGAGACGTCGTCGGCAGGCAGCATGTCGGGCTCCAGAATGCGTGCGAGGTCGGCATGCGAACGGTCGAAGTAGACCTCGGCGTACCGGTCGGGTTCCTCCTCGCGCGCCACCGCGGCGAGCTCCGGATACCAGTGGTATCCGGCGAACACCTCGTCCGCGCCCTGCCCGCTCTGTACGACCTTCACCTCGCGCGAGACCTGCTCGGACAGCAGGTGGAAGGCGACCACGTCATGGCTGATCATCGGTTCGCTCATCGCGGCGACAGTGTCGTCCAAGGCGGTCGACACCCGCTGGGAGGGAACCATCATCCGGCGGTGGTCGGTACGGAACTCGCGGGCCACCAGGTCCGAGTACCGGAACTCGTCGCCCTCCTCCCCGCCCTCGGCCTCGAATCCGACACTGAACGTCATCAGATCCCGCTGCCCCTCCTCGGCCAGCAGCGCCACGATCAGGCTGGAGTCCAGGCCGCCGGAGAGCAGGACGCCGACGGGCACGTCGGAGACCATCCGGCGGCGCACGGCCGTGCGCAGGGCCTCCAGTACCGCGTCCCGCCACTCGTCGGGACCCATGTCCGCGTACTCGGCCCGGCGCGTGTACGAGGGCTGCCAGTAGCGGTGGTCGCGGTGGGAGCCGTCGGGTTCGACGACACGCACGGTGGCCGACGGCAGCTTGCGCACGCCGTTGAGGACGGTGTGCGGCGCCGCGACCGTGGCGTGCCAGGTCAGGTACTGGTGGACGGCCACCGGATCGAGGGTGGTGTCGACGTCCCCGGCGGCGAGAAGGGCGGGCAGCGACGAGGCGAACCGCAGCCGGCCCGGCGCGGCTGCCAGATACAGCGGCTTGATGCCGAGGCGGTCGCGGGCCAGTACGACGCGGCCGGTGCGGTGCTCGACGAGGGCGAAGGCGAACATGCCGTAGAAGCGCTCGACGCACGCGGTGCCCCACTGGCGGTAAGCCTTGAGAACCACCTCGGTGTCGGAATGGGAGGCGAAGCGGTGGCCGAGGCGTTGGAGCTCTTCACGCAGCTCGCGGTAGTTGTAGACACAGCCGTTGAAAACGCCGGTGAGCTCGCCGTCGGTGTCGGTCATCGGCTGCGCCCCGAGGTCCGACAGGTCGATGATCTTGAGGCGTCGGTGTCCCAGCGCCACCGCTCCCCCAGTCCAGGTCCCGTGCCCGTCGGGTCCACGGGGGGCAAGCCTGTCGCTCATGCGCTCGACGGCCGCGAGGTCGGGGCGCCGACCGTCGAAGCGGATCTCACCGCTCAGCCCGCACATGCGGCGCCACCTCCCTTGCGTACCTCGTCGGTCACGCTCCGGTAGGAGACCTCCGGGCCGCGGCTGCGGACCGCGACCCGGACGGGATGGCTGGACATGGAAACCTCTTCTGTCACATCGGGGAAGGCCGCACGTGGCGGCGCGGATCAGCGGGCGATGACCTCCGGCGCCCCGGAGACGGTGGAGGCGACCGCGGGGCCCGTGGTGGCGGGCAGGGTCTTCCTGCGGCCGCGGGGTGGGGTGCGACGGTCCCTGCGTTCGCCGCGGGTTTCAGCGATCAGCACATCGACACAGGCCAGCAGGTCCTCTTCCTGGGCCACGTGACGGATACGCCGAGCAGCGCTGCCTTCGGCCAGAACCCTCCTGGTCAGCGCGTTGACGGTCTGCCAGTCGCCGTGGGCTTCGAGCGCGGGACGCAGACGAGCGAGAAGCTTGCGCACGACTTGTGCGGCGGATGCCTCCCGACGCGTCTCGGGGTCCACCAACGTCCCCTCCAGCCCGGATCGCGCGGCTCGCCAGGAGGCGCCTCGCAACCACTCGTGGTGGCCGTCGCACGCCACCAGGCCGGCCGCCAGACGGTCGCCGGCGTCGGTCACCAGGGCACGGAACAGCCCGGCGATGAGAACGACGGTCTCCGCGCGCGGACAGGCGTCGCAGATGCGCAGTTCCAGCGTGGGCAGATGGGCGGAGGGCCGTACGTCGTAGTAGATCATCCCCGGATCGCTGATGATCCCGGCCTGGACGAGTTCGTCGACGGCGGCTTCGTACTCGGCCGCGCCGGGGTAGCAACCCGCCGGACCCGCGCTCGGCCAGCGCTGCCACACCAGCGTGCGCCAGCTGGCATAGCCGGTGTCGGCCCCCTGCCAGAAGGGCGAACTGGCGGACAGTGCCAGCAGCACCGGCAGCCACGGCGAGATCGGGCACATGAGGCGCACCGCCGTGTCGCGGTCGGGTACGTCCACGTGGACCTGCGCGCCGCAGATGAGCTGCTCGTCGGCCACCCGGCGGTACTCCTCGACCATACGGCGGTAGCGCGCGTCGGCGGTGGGGGGACCGCAGGCGGCGGGCGCCAGTGGAGCCGTCCCCGCGGCCACCACGGCCAGTCCCAGCGAGGAGGCGGCCGCGTCAAGTCGGCGTCTGGTGTGCGAGAGGTCGGTGTACAGGCTGTCCAGCGAGGCGTGCACCCCGCTGTTCGCCTCCACGCTGGACCGGTGCAGTTCCGCGGTGAAGCCCCGCCCGGGAAGCCGTCGCAGGACCTGTTCGGCCCGCGGTACGAGCAGCCCGCTCTCCACCTCCAGGAGATGGAACTCCTCCTCCACTCCGATGTGTACGTTCACGTCACTCCTAGCGGTCTGACCCGAACTCCCCACGTCCCTGCAAACGTGCCCTCGAGGGGCGGACGCGGCGGCTGTGATGACGATCTCCAAGTGCCCAGAGCGGCGATGACTAAGCACCCTTTCGCGCCCATCTGGTATATATGCCTCACAAATGAGCGACGGATTGTCGTCTTCGTCGGGCGCTGGGCGGCCGTTTCCTGCGCGCGGAGGGCAGTGAATCCCGGCACCGCAGGCCAACTGTTGCGCGTCCGATCCGGCGAACGCGGCGGGGCCGCCGCGCCCCTCAGGGCGAGGCGGCCCCGCGTCGCCGGACGTCGGCCCGCTGCTCGGGCCTGGCGTGAAACCCGTCAGCGGGGCGCACACCAGTCCTCCGACAGCCGCCGCACCAGCAGCTGTGGCTCCGCAGAGAGTGGTTCAGCGGACCACGAGCGTCATCACGCTTCGCGCTGGCAGCGAGACGGTGAAGGAGCCGTTCGTCACGCCGCTCGTGCCCTGAGACGCGACGTTTCTGCTCGCGTCGGTCAGCCACGAAGCGACACTGGAACCGGAGGTGTTCGCCAGGGTGAACTGCTGGCTCACCGCAGCGGATCCCTTGTTGATGGCGACGACGACCGTGGAACCTGCGCCACGGTACGCGGAGACGTAGACGTTCGTCGCCGGATTCGCCGTCGCCGAGACCCGCACGTACCCGGGCCGGACGAACCTGGCGAAGTGCGCCATGCAGGCGCCGCGCTTGCTGATCTTGCCGTCCTCGCGCATGGGGCCGTAGCTGCGCCGGATGTACCACCAGATGTAGGCCTGGAACTCGGCGTCCACCATCGCCCGGTGCATGTGCTCCCCGACGTCGAGCGCCTGGGGCCAGAGGTCCGCCGAATCACTGCTGTTGGGGTAGTAGACCTCGGTCATCCAGAGTTCCTTGCCCGCCCCCTTCTGCTTGAAGAGGGGGTATGGGAAGTTCGCGAACGGCGTGCCGTAGAGGTGGGCCCCTATGACGTCCACGTTGGCGAGCGCAACCGGGTCGTTGAGGATCGGGTCCGACATGTTCTTCAGGTACTGGAAGGACTCCGGCGCGATGACCCTGGTGCCGATGGAGCCGGCGTTCTCGCGCAGGAACCGGACCATTTCGGCGGGGGTCCACCAGGTCCAGTCATGCGCGTAATCGGGCTCGTTCTGCACTGATATGCCGTACAGATTGACTCCGTTGTTCCGGAGGTAGGTGGTGAAATCGTTCAGGTGCTGGGCGTAGGCGCCGTACATGTCGTACCGGAGACGCCGGGCGTCGGTCTGGCTGCCGCGGACGAAGGTCTCGACCATGGAGGCGGGCGGGTTCCACGGTGAGGCGATGACGGCGGCCCCTCGTTCGACCGCACGCTGCGCTGTCGCCAGATCGCGGTTCCATGCCGCCCGGTCCTCGGGCACGGGGATCCTCAGCACAGTGAACCCCAGCTGTCCGTCGCCGGTCCCGAACGCCATGTCCCGCTGAGCCGCCGTGAGGTCGCCGATCCAGGCCGAGTGGGTCATCCCGCCGAAGCCACGGATGGTCTGCCGGGTCGCGGACGGATCGATGACCGCCGTGGCGGCGACCAGCGCGGTCCCGGCATCGGAGGCTCGTGCGGCCGACGCCGTGGCGGGGAGGACAGGGAGGGCCCCCATCGTGGCCAGGACGGTCCTCCGGCTCGGCGATCTCCGCTCCCCGCTGGCGGGCTCTGTCCGACTCTGTGCCATGTCTCCTCCGTTGGCCGCAGGTTCTGCTCCGGACCTTCGAGGCCGTCGCCGGCCTCCACCGGTACGGGCGATATGGGAGCGCTCCCATACGCGTAGATGACTGCACACGTGCCGTTATGACGGAAAGCAGTACTGGCCGTCGCCCCGATACCCGCTCAGCGGCTCACCGGGGCACCCATGTTGTTCGACATCCTGAACGATGTCCAAGTGGCGGACCTGACGAAAGTTAACGATGCCCATCACCGAGGTCAAGCCCCTCGACGCGCCGACTCCGGACCGGGCGACCGGCCCGCCAGCTACCGGTGGCACTACGCCGCCGTGGCCCGCAACGAACAGGACCGCCTGACCAGCACTGCCCCGGGTACGAACGCGCCCGGACGAGGGTGGTGTGCCGCCCGCCGTCCGGAGGCCCTGTGTTGGGCCACCTGTCAGAACTCCCGGATGCCGTGCCGCGATCGGGACGCAGGGTCGACCAGTTCAGCCCTGCCGGGAGTGGACAGGACTGTTGGCGACCTCGTCCGGGCAGTGGCGGCCCGAAGCATCGCCACCACGGTCGCGCAGCCAGTCGGCGGTGGCCAGTGCCAGCGAGGCGGCCATGCCGACGAGGGCCACGCCGAGCGCGGTGACCAGTGCCGTGCGGTAGTGATCGGTGCCGCCCAGGACGAGGTAGTAGATGCCGGGCAGAGCCGCGGTGCCCACGGCCGCCCCGAGACGCTGACCGGTCTGCAGGGCGCCGCCCGCAGCTCCCGCCATGCGGACGGGCACGTCCCGCAAGGTCATGGTGATGTTCGGGGAGACCACGAAGCCCCCGCCGATGCCCGCGATGAACAAGGCCGGGGCAGCGACCCAGGGCGCCACATCGTCTGTCACAAGCCACAGCAACAGCGCGGCGCCACCCATACCGAGGATGACGGCGCTCAGCCCGCACACCGTCAGCAGGCGACCGAAACGGTCCACGAGTCGGCCCGCCACCACCGCCGCGGCGGCGGAGCCGAGGGCGAAGGGGGTGACCGCAAGGCCGGACTCCAACGGAGTGAAGTCGAGCCCACCCTGGTAGAAGAGCGCGAAGACGAGCCACACCCCACTGAACCCGATGAAGTACAGGGTGCCGACGCCCGCACCGACCGCGTAGCCCCGCACGGTGGTGAACAGGCGCGGATCCAGCAAGGGCTGGGCATCACGAGCGACCAGGCGGAACTGACGCCGGATGAAGAGCGCGAGCAGCACCGCGCCCACCGGGAAGAGCCGCCACAAGCCTCCGATGCCACCGGCGTCCGCCTGCACCAGCGGGTACATGACCGCCAGCACGCCCAGGCCGAGCAGCGCGATACCGGCGACGTCCACCGACCCGCGTCCGGAGCGCTCGACGCGTGGCAGCAGGCGCAGACCGAGCAGGACAGCGAGGACACCGATCGGCACGTTGACGAAGAAGATCCACCGCCAGCCGTCGGAGCCGTCGGCGAGTGCGAGGATGGCGCCGCCGGTGAGGGGCCCGGCGGCGGAGGAGATGCCCACGGTGGCGCCGAAGAAGCCGAAGGCGCGGCCGCGTTCGGCGCCGCGGAACATCTGCTGGATGAGGGCGGAGTTCTGCGGGGCCATGAAACCGGCAGCAAGCCCCTGGGCGAGCCGGGCCGCCACCAGCAAGACGATGCTCGGGGCTGCACCGCACGCCGCGCTGAAAAGGGTGAACCCGCTCAGCGCCAGCAGGAAGATGCGGCGCCGGTCGAGCGCGTCGCCGAGCCGCCCGGCGGTGACCAGGGCCAGGGCGAACGAGAGCGCGTACCCGGAGACCACCCACTGCACCTGGGCGGGGGTGGCGCCCAGCTCACGCTGGACGGTGGGCAGAGCCACCGCCACGATCGTCACGTCGAGCAGGCTCATGAACCCCGCGACGAGGGTGACCCACAGCGCATGCCACCGGTTGGGATCCGGAACGTACCCGTCCTCGGCCCCGCCCGCGCGCGGTCCGTTCGCCGCCGAGTCAGACACCGCCACAAGGTTCCTTCCGCCGCGCCACGATCAGGCTGGACAGGTTCCCTTCCAGGACCCGGGCCACACCCGACCGGCCACCGACCGGCGTAGGACGGACCGTGGACGCAGCCGGCGCAGACCGACGTCGGTGGCCCAGACGTAGACGTCCACCAAGGTCGGAGCACCGCTGCTTGCCGTCGCGGCCGGAGCTGCCTGGGCCGTGGTGGCAAGGCCGCCGACGGCGAGCACGGCAGCGGCCAGGGCCATGGCGCTACGGCTGATCAGTGGCCGGCCGCATGTCCGTCCCCCGCGACGATGGCGCGGCCGATCGCTGTCACGCCACGGTCAGCAACTCGCCGAGGCGGGCAGGTCGCCGTACTCGTTGCCCTTGAGGTAGACGGCGCTGACGTAACCCTCGGCGATCTTCACCCAGACCCTGTTGGTGAAGCCGTAGTCGCTGACCCACCCACCCAACTCCCAGCAGTAGGCGCCGCGCGACTCACCCGCGGCCACGGTACTCACCGCGGGGAAGCCAGTGGCCGGGCCCGTGCGGACGTTGACGGTCTCGTACGGCACGACCGCGTACGGCGCGGCCATGACGCGGGCGGTCCCCTGCTCGGCTGCGGCAGCGGTCCCCATGGTGAGCGGGCTGAGCAGAGCGAGCGCCCCGGCGCCGACGAGCGCGGTCCTGGCGAAGAGGTGAGTGGACATGGCGAGTTCCCCCTGAGTGGTGTGGCTGACGCTCAGGACTGTAGGGAGCCCGGGGAGGGAGCGGACCCTGACAGTTGTCAGGGTCGCGGCGGGGATGAGAGGGGGACGACGTCCCGGGGATCTCGCGAGGTCCCCGGGAAGCGCCGTCCCTTGAGGCCGTGTGCTCAGGGTGCGTCGATGAGGATCCGGCCATCAGTGGGTACGAGCGCGGCGACGCCGCTTGCGTAAGCGGACTGCACACGGGACCGCTCGGTAGCGTTGGGTACGGCGTTGGTGCAGGCCGTGCCGGCGCTCGACCCCGACATCAGTTGTGAGCAGGGGCCGGGTTTGGTGTCCGGCAGGCCGAGGCTGTGACCCAGCTCGTGGGCGGCGATCCGCGTCTTGTCGTAGCCCTGGCTCACGGCCTGGCTACCGAGCTCGACGCGGACCTGACGGCCCGGGCGGACGGGGCCGAGGGTGGCCTGCGGCCAGCCCGTGGTGGCGACGATCACGATTTCGGCCCCGGTGCCGGAGGCCGCTTCCACCAGTTTGACGTTGCTGACGTTCGCGTTCCATGAGGCGACTCCGGCCGCGATCGCCGCCTCCCAGCCTGCGGCGCGGCTGTCGTCGTAGCGAAGGGTCACCACGGCCGCCTGTGCGGTGGGGTGTTCAGCCGCAGGGGCGGCAGTCGCGGCGCTCGCCATCGCGAGGGTGAGCGCAGCGGCGGAAGTTCCTGCCTTGAGCCATGTGCCGAGGGGCATTTCTGCTCCTTGTCCGTGGGGGGATTCCGGCCCCGGCGGGGCCGGGTACGCGAAGGAGCGGCACGAACGTCCGGTGGGGCCGGACGCCTCGTCGACCGCCCCTCCGGGGCCTTGCGATGGTATGCCCCACGAGCCCTGTAGGTCATGTACCTGCCATGCCAATTTTTGCGCCATCACCTCGCCCTGAAAGGGAAGTTGGGCGGCCACCCGCCAGACCCGAGATCCGACATCCCGCGGCTCCGACGGGGCGTCAAGTCGCCTGATGGCGCGGGCAGCGACCGGGAACCCGGTCCGCGCGACAGCCGGCGTCCTGGAGACCGCGACGGGACCGGACGCCGACAAGGAGGTCCAGCGAGCTGCACAAGGTCCTCGGCATGCCCGCTGACGACCCGGACGTGGCCACTATCAGAAACGGGCTCAACGCTGCGCTTCGCGAGCGGGAATCGGCACGGCCGACGGCTGCCACTCTCGCCTGAGCAATCCGAACACCCACGAGTCGGATACCTCGCCGTTCACGACGCAGTCTTCCCGCAACGTCCCTTCACGCACGAACCCGATCTTCTCCAGCACCCGGGCAGACGCCACGTTGCGCGTGTCGGCCTCGGCTTGGACCCGGTTCAAGTCCAGCGTGTCGAATGCCCACTGCAGCAGGGCGTGTGCCGCCTCCGTCGCGTAGCCATGGCCCCACATCGCCTCGGCGAGGCAGTAGCCCAACGACGCGCTGCGGTAGTCCGGGTTCCATCCGGTCAGAACGCACCAGCCTACGAAGGCCCCGTCAGAAGCACGGTCGATGGCGACCCGCACCCCGGTGCCTTCGTCCGCCATCGTCCGGCACATCGAGAGGAAACGCTCCGCGCGGGCCCGGTCGGTCCACGGCGGGGAGTCCCAGTAGCGCATCACGTAGGCGCTACTGTGCAGCGCGAACAGGGGCTCCGCGTCGGCGTCGGCGAAGGGGCGCAGTCGCAGGCGGGTGGTGTGGAGTATCGGGGTGGCCAACGTCATGCGCACCATCTTGTGTCCTCACGGAGCGTGCAGGACACCGAATATCCGAGCACGGTCCGGCCCTCACGACCACGGCACCACCTACCGGCAGATCGCGCATGCCATCAACCACGCACCGACAGCCCGGCCGGGCAGTTCATCATCGCTTCCTGGTCGGTTGCCGCCACCTTCAAGCGGCTGATTCAGTACGCGCGGGTGATCCTTAGGAGACGCCACCGTCCGCACCCTGCGCGCCAGGACCGCCGCAGCTGAACGGACCGCTTTCGCTCACCCGCAGTTCCGCGGCAACCTTCTGGTTCTCCTCCCCGCGCTCAAAGCGTGCCCCGGCCCGCGGCCTGAACCATCTTGATCACCAGGTTCACTGACCGCTGCTGTGCGGCGCTCGACATAGTCATCAGACGGACGTCCAGACGTCGGGCCCGCCGCTGCGCCACTCGATCAGCGAGGACCGGACGACGTCCATCTCGTCCCAGTCCTGCAGCCCGGCCTCCTGAACGAACGCGGCGATGTCGAGAACGCTGTAGGCGATGCCGACGAAGTGGTCATCGATCCGCACGCGTCGACCTCCGTCCGCGGCGGGCGGGTAGACGACGACGGGATGATCGGTAGCCATGAGGCCACCCTGCACGCCGAACGACTGAGACGCCTGGTGTAGTGCGCCAGCCGCGTGGCCGTCACACGCTGGCGCGGGTTCTCCGCTCCGATGCCGTTCGGCGAGGCTGTGAGGTGAGACCCGTGAGAAGCCGCTCGCGGCGACGGCGTCCGCGAAGGGCACAGGCAAATCTCCGTCGTATGTAGGGTGCGGAGGTGGCAAGGAGCGAGCGCATCGCGGATCAGCTGGACCGGCACTGGCACAAGAACCTGCGGCCGCGGTTGCACGGTCTTGCCGATGAGGAGTACTTCTGGGAGCCGGTGCGTGGCTGTTGGAGCATCCGCCCACGTGGCAGGTCGGCCGCACCGATGTCGGCAGGTTCGGGCGAATGGACGATGGACTCCGCGTCCCCTGCCCCGGTGCCGGCGCCGGTGACCACGATTGCCTGGCGGCTGGCGCACATCATCGTCTCCTGCCTGGGCTATCGGGTCGGGTGGCACTTCGGCGGCCAGGACGTCGACTCCCAGACATTCGCCTACGCGGGGACCGCTGACGAGGCGCTGAAGCAGCTCGATGAGATGTACGGGAGATGGAACGCGGGGGTCCGCAAGCTCTCGGACGCTGGCCTGGAGAATCCGCCCACGCTCGGTCCCGAGCGGTTTCCCATGGAGGGCATCGTCCTGCACGTCAACAGGGAGCTGATCCATCACGGCGCTGAGATTTCCCTGCTGCGCGACCTCTACCGCTGGCAGGCCTGAGCCGTACCGCGCCGAATACCGCCATGTCGACCAGGCGCTGATCGTGCCGCGGCACGGCCGGGACGATGGTCCGATCCTCCCGGCCGACAGTGCCCGCCACCTCGGCCGAATCGACTTCAGGGGCGGCAACACGAACGACGCGGCTCCTCCAGCTCCGGGCGATTATCAGCAACCGCGACTTCACCGGCTGCTGGCGCTAGGGGGCACCCAAAGGAAGTGGACACCCAGAGCCCGCAGCTCAGCCCTGCACAGCCTGGCCGATCTCCTGTGGGTCCAGGCCCGTGAGTTGCGCGATCCGCGCCTCGGGAATCCCGGACGTGAGCGCCCGGTGGACGAGGGACTGCCAGTCCTGGGTGGTGTCGCGGAAGTTGAGCAGCTCGGACTCCATGTCCGTGACGGATTGCGGTGCGCAGGCGTGCTCCACCCGCACCGTCTCCTCCTGCGTCAGGGGCACCGGCAGCCGCTCCGCGTCCTCGGGGATGAGCACCTCGGCTCCGGCCGGGACGATCCTGACGCATTCGGAGCTCGCAGGAACCCCGTGCGCATCAAGCCACCCCCGCACCGCGGGCGTCTCGATGCACTCCAGGTCGCCGACAGCGGCCAGGGCCGCGCCCAGACGCGGATGGCGCTCGGGGAGAACGAACAACAGAGCATCGTCGGCCATGGTCTTGGCACCCGCCTTCGCAACAAAGCATGAACACGAACGTGGTGCCAATACCCTCGGAAGGCACTTCGATCCCAGGGCATGGCCAACTCCCCCGCGCAGATGGCCAGAGCTGACGCCACCCGCTCGCTCCTGCCTCTCCGCGAACGTTGAGGTGCCGGGTGACGGCCTGCACCACACAGCCCAGGCCGTCACCCCCTACGCGCAATCTCGACTTCGCATCATGAGCAGTCAGGTGCGGTCACGCACCCTGAGCTGCTCGAATACGGCCTTGCCCAGCAGGCCTTGGAATAGGCTCAGTGCTCGCAGAGGGAGAATTCTCGTTCGTAGAGCTGTTCGTTGTGCTCGTCGACGAAGAACTTGCGTTCTTGCATGAGCTGGTCGCGGTACTCATGGGCCTGTTCGAGTGTCATGGTCGAGGAGTCGGACCAGGGCTGCTGCGGTGGCACATCAGATGTCGAGACGATCTTTTCTGACGGATCGACCAGGAAGAACACGAGAATCTTGCGATAGCCCGGGCGGGTTGGGTCCGTGAGGCGGAATGAACCGACGCGGTGTTGCAGGACGTTCGGGAAGGCAAGGCAGCGTCCTGCCGGGGTCGATGCCGATCCCAGTACCTGGTTCAGTGCGTCTTCGTCTTCCAGGCCGTAGACCTCACGCAATCCGTTGTCGTCGTTCTGCTCGTAGCTCGGGTCATCGAGTGCCGCCCGGAAACTCAGGTGGCTTTCGGTGATGTTCTCGCTGTCCCAGTAGTAGATGCCGGTTGAGACAATTCGCTCGTTCATCATCCCCTCGACATGCCAGGAACCGCCGGGGTACTCAGGCTTGTCCGGGGTCAGATGAATAGCGGCAATCTTGACGATGACCTGGAGTGAGCGGCCACGCAGGTCGACTCGCTCGGCCGCATCGGGCATCGCGGGCGGGGTGAACGCGGGGGCATCCGGGATGACCGGACGGCGGTCTTCCCACCAGGAATCGTGGGCTTCTTCCCATGCCTGGAGGGCTTCGGCGTAGGCCTCATCATCGCTGTAGGAGGACTTGTTCGGGTATTCCGGCTCCGAGTCGTACCATCCGTACGGATCGGCCTCGATCCGCAGCGGTCGCGGATGCCGCAGATCGGTCAGTACGTTCTCCCAGAGCGGGCGGAAGCGAGCGAACAAGTCTGGCAGCACGGAGACCAGTTCGCGATGCGTCTCGGGATGTACGTTGTTGACGTACGAACGGAAAGCGACTTCGCCCTCGTCGTCGACGTCCACGTCCGTCGGCAGCCACTGGAACTTCTCCGAGAACTCGTACTTCGAGTATCGGTCCGTCGGATTGCGCCAAGCCCGCTCGGGTGCACCGCTCACCTCTCTCACCAGGCAGAACAGGGAGGGGTGGACCAGATCCAGTACGAGGCCGTCAGATCCGGGATGCCAGTCCTGTTCTGCTTCGGGGACCTGCTCCAGAACCCGCACCGCCTCGCGCAGCCGCAATCTGAGCTTGTCGTCCACAAGGGTGTCCGACTGCCACACTCCATCGACGGTGGACACCTCGATGCCGGTCCGTGCGTCTCGCAGCGCGGCGTAATGCCGAAGTTCGGCCAGTACGTACTGCACCTGTGCCTCGGTGAGCCCCTGGGCGATCGCCTCTCGCGTCCATCTCGCGACGATGTCGGCGTCGTTCATCTTGTCGAACCACCGCGGCTTCGCCCGAATCTCGGAGCTGCACTCCATCATCTGAAGTTCCCGCAGTGTTCGGGGTGTCGCGAACGCTATGGACCGGGAAGCGTGAAAAGGCAGCGGAAAAGCAGACAGGTCAGTCAAGTCTCTGTGTCTTCCCAGTAGGTGAGTGGTGGCCAGAAGCCTACGTGCCGGTACTGACACAAGGAGATGTCCCAGGCGTCTGCAGCTGGGGCTGGAGCCGGAGCGTCAAACGACGGTGGCCGTCACTGGCCATGTCCCGCGATCCAACAGGTCGAGAACAAGCGCCGCGATGTTCCATGCGTCGTCCTCGCCTCGGTGATGGCGCCCCTCGAGCGGCAGTCCGGCGATCTGGAGAGCATGGTCCATACCGGGCTTCTTCCGCAGCCCGTACGCAGCGGCAAATACCGCCTTGGCGTTGGTGTGGGTGCGTTCCGTCGGATAGCCGAACGGGTAGGCCACCCCATCGGCTTGACTCTGTCGAGCGAATTGCCGACGGTCGTACTCGCCCCAGCTCGCCCAGGGGCGCTTCCCAGCCTCGTATTCCTCGACGAGGATCCGGCATGCCTCGGCGAAGGTGACGCCCCGTTCCACCTCAGCTTGCGTCAGTCCGGTCAGTTCGGTGCAGAAGTTGCTCACCGCCGACCGGACAGGGCGGACCAGGACACGGTGCCGGGACACACGGCGTCGTGCCGATACGTCCACGACGGTGAGACCGATCTCGATGATCTCGTTCACGGAGCCGGGCGGCGGCTGCCCGTCCCAGCAGGTGGCCTCCACGTCAATGACGTTCAGGAGCGACGATTCATGGGGCATGGAACCGAGAGTAAGGATGCGCGCCCGGTTCCGGCACCTCGATTTCCACCCGCCCACCCGTCACCGCCAACGCAACCTCGTGGCGGCCCCGCGCTCCCGCAACCTGCCGCGTTTCGCAGGCGGCATGCCCCGGATCCGTCCGGGGCAGCGGCCGTTGTGCGGTGACGCTCGCCCGTTCAGGGCCGTACGTCGACGAAGTCGCCGGCTGCCTTGGCGGGTCCGGTGGTGGCCGAGCCGGTGAAGTTCCACCGCCAGTAGCCGTCCTTGACCGCTTTGACGGTGGTGCGCAGGTTGCCCGTGCTGTTGGTGTTCACCGTGGCCACCGTGGCGTAGGTGCTGCTGCCTTTGGGGCGGAACTGCAGTTGCACCGCCCGGCCCGTATATCCCGCATACCTGTAGGTGTCCCAATTGGCCCGCACCAGCTTGCCGGTGACGGTGATCTGCGCACCCTTGGCGACCGGTTCCGGTGCCGCGTTGACTGTCAGCCGCGCAGCACGCTTGAGGGCGAACGACGCTACGCCGGGAGAGTAGACGGAATCGCCGTCGTTGGCGTCGACCAGTGAGTCCACCGACCAGGTTCCCGCGTTGGCGTTGGCCAGGTCCACCGGGTCGTCGCTGCCGGGAGCCAGGTGGGCGTTGACGGTGAACACCGTCGTGCAGTCCGTGGCGGTCTCGCAGAACGCGTCGGTGGTGTAGAAGCCGCCGTGAGGTCCCTTCAGGTCCACATCGACGAAGGAGAGCCCGGAGTCGTCCGATCCGGTGACCGTGACCGGGAACACCACGTCACGTGTGATCCCCACGATGACGTCATGCCCCGCGTTGATGACGGCACCGCTGACCACCGGTTCACTGCGTGAGGTATCGGGCGCGGCATCAGCCGAAGCGGCCGCCCCCACCGCCACTACGGCGACGGCTCCCACCACGGCTCCGCGCCGTGCTGCGCTCCGGATCGGCTTGCGCCACGAGGCGTGCGTGGCGCGGGCCGGCGAGGAGACCTCACGCTCCCCGGCTTGTCTCTCGCCCATCGGTGGGACGTAACGGCTCATGAATCCTCCACGGGCAGCGCACCATGCTCCCAACCACGCACCGAACGAGGGCAGTTGGCGGCAGGTACAGCGGGATGGCGTATGTCGCCTTCTACGACTACCGAACCGGCCCGATCGTTGCCCTGGATCGGAAACCGTGCTCCGCCGTGTCTGCGCCGACAGACGCCATCCGTACGCGCAAGGCGAGCCGGGCGGAGCCCGCATACGGCTCGGCAGGGCGGTCTGATGCTGCGGAACCCGGCGGCGGAGTGTCCGATTATCACCGCTCCGCCGTAAATGCATGGACTGAGAACCTTGTTCGACGGGACACTTGCCCGCTTCCTCACCCCCGGGAGTGTGATGGGCACCTCTGACACGTACGGCTCCGCTCCGCGCAAGAGCGCGGTCCTGCTGGCGCTGCGCCACTACAACCGTGAACTCCTGCGCCTACGGTGGCTGGCGCTGCCCGCGCTGCTGCTTCCGGCCCTGGGCAACATCGGCATCCGCTACATCGCCCCCTTGCTGATCGCCAAGCTGGCGGGGCAGGCCGCCTCGGACGGCGGCCTCACCCTCGACTCCGCGTCGCCGTACGTGCTGGGCTTCGGGGTGACACTGCTGCTCTCCGAGGCTGTGTGGCGGGTCGGGCAGCACTGTCTCAACCGGGTGGCGGCGCTCGGTATGGAGCACCTGTACGTCGACGGCATGGACGAACTCCTGGCCAAGGACGCGGCATTCTTCCACGACAACTTTGCCGGCTCTCTCACCAAGCGGGTCCTGAGCTACGGCAAGCGATTCGAGGACTTCATCGACACGATGACGTACCGAATCGTCGGCAGTCTCGTGCCGTTGCTGTTCGGTGCGGCGGTGCTGTGGACCTACTCGCCGATGCTGGTCGCCGGTCTGCTCGTGATGATGGCGCTGACCCTGGTGGCCGCGACCCCGCTGATCCGTCGCCGGCAACGGCTGGTCAACGAACGGGAGGCGGCGATCGCCCGTGTCTCCGGCCATGTCGCCGACAGCCTCATGAACATGGAGACCATCCGGGCCTTCGCGGCCGAACGGCGGGAAGGCGCCGAGCACCGAAGCCGGGTCGCGGAGTCCCGACGGCTGACGCTGAGGTCGTGGGACTACGGCAACCTGCGCGTCGACACCGTGATCGCGCCGCTGTCCGTCGCCACCAATGTGCTGGGGCTGGTGATAGCGATCGCCTTCGGCGGTCCGGGGCTGGGGGTGGAGGGAGTTGTCGTCGCCTTCACCTACTACTCCCAGGCGACCGAGATCATGTTCGAGTTCAATCAGATCTACCGGCGCCTGGAAAGCTCGATGACCGAGGCGGCGCAGTTCACGGAGCTGCTGCTGGATCCGCCCACCGTGCTCGACCCGCCGACGCCGGAGCCGCTCGCGCCGCGTGACTCCGGTGTCCGCTTCGACAAGGTCACGTTCGCCCACGCGGGCGCGGCACCGATCTTCGAAGGGCTCGACCTGGACGTGGCGGCGGGTGCGCGGATCGGGCTGGTCGGCCGGTCCGGCGGCGGCAAGACCACCCTGACGCGTCTCCTGCTGCGGATGTCGGACGTCGACGGCGGACGCATCCTGATCGGTGGCCAGGACATCAGCCGCCTGCGGCAGAGTGATCTGCGGTCGCTGATCGCCTACGTCCCGCAGGAACCCGCCATGTTCCACCGCCCGCTGCGGGACAACATCGCCTTCGCCCGGCCCGGCGCGTCGGACGAGGAGATCCTCGCGGCAGCCGAGGCGGCGCACGTCACGGAATTCGCCGAGCAGCTCCCCGACGGTTTCAGGACGCTGGTGGGCGAGCGAGGCGTGAAGCTCTCGGGCGGCCAGCGCCAGCGCGTGGCCCTGGCCCGCGCCATCCTGCGGGACGCACCGGTCCTGCTGCTCGACGAAGCGACCAGTGCCCTGGACTCGGAGAGCGAGATCCTCGTCCAGGACGCGCTGTGGCGGCTGATGAAGGGGCGCACCGCGCTCGTGGTCGCCCACCGGCTGAGCACCGTCGCGGGCATGGACCGTCTCGTCGTGCTGGACCGCGGGAGGGTGATCGAACAGGGCTCCCACGAAGAACTGCTCACAGCACAGGGCGCCTACGCCAGGCTCTGGCAACACCAGTCGGGCGGCTTCCTCGGCGAGAGCGACCAACACAACTCCACCGGCCCGGACCAGGCCACCGGCCCAACGCCGCACGCCGGCCCTACGCTGCCGTCGCCGACGGGGGCCAAGACCGCGTGAACAGCGCTGTTCCTGGTCAGGGCGCATCTGGGCGAGGGGGTCCCCGCTGCCCGGATGCCCCGGTGGTCGAATCCGGCGCCCTGGAGACGGTTCACGACCGTCATCACAGGTGGTCGGCGGACGGCACGCGGGAGAGAATCCTGCGGGCCGTCCACGCAGACGCCTACCGAAGGCCGGTTCGACCGGAGCATGGTCAGCGTCGATTCCACGACCTGCCGCCCCCATCAGCACGCGGCTGGTGCCTCCACTCGTGCCCCCACGGGCTGTTGGACGACCGCGCACCCGGCCCGCCCGCGTCAGAGGCGATAAGGCGTACTCGTCACGCAACCCTGCGTTCAGAGGTCCGTTGCGCCCGGATAGTGGCGACGAAGTTCGCTGAGTACGCGCTCGTCGACAGCCCTGACCTCCCACAACGAGCTGTCCACTTCGGTCAGGACGACCGTGACCCTGCCCTCGGCGGATCCACGTGCTTCGGCGTCGATCAGCTGGAGGAAGGGGGTCGTCAGCGACAACAGCGTCAACGTGTCCATGCCGGCGTCGGCGGACCGTCTCTCCATCTCGGCACAGCGAGGATCGACGAGCTCGTCGAATTCGACGCGCCACGTCAGGTCCAGGCCGAAGCTGCCGAGGCGGACCAGTAGCTCAGCCAGGGTGACGTAGTGCTTCCCGTGCCAGGCGGGAAACGTGATCCCCTTCATGCCCGCCTCCGCTTCGAACGTATCGCGCGACAAGCGACCCCCTTCGTCCAGCAGCGAACACTAGGCCAGGGCGCCCTGACCAGCTCAACACGGCGTGTCGGGGTGCCGCTGTTGGCCAGCCACTTCCCAGCTGAGGTCGTCCAGTTGGCAGAACGTCGGGAAGGCAGAGGTGACGTCAGGACCGGCCCTGGGGTGCGACCCGCCGGTGATGGTGCGGTGACGCTTGGTCGGTCACGTGCGGTCGTGGAGTGTGACCTGGTAGCCGTCGGGGTCGGCGAAGGTGAAGGTCCGGCCGAAGGGGCCGTCGATCGGCGCGGAGGCGATGGTGTGGCCGTCGGCGACGAGCGCGTCGTGGATGGCCTGGACGTCGGTGGCGTGGAGCCAGATCGCGGCACCGATGCCGGGCTGCGCGACGGATGCGAGGTCGGTGCCGGGAATGACGTCGCGCAGGGCGAACGCGATCGGCTTCGTCTCGAAGACGACGGCGTGCGGAGGTCCGGCCGGCGAGCGGACGAGTCCCAGGTACTGCTCGTAGAACGCCTGCGAAGTGTCGAGGTCGCGCACTTGGAGCGATATGAAGTCGGGGCCGGTAGCGGGCATGATGACGCTCCTTCTCTGCATGTCAGTTTTCTGACACGCATGAACGTATGTCAGAATACTGACATGAGTCAAGAAGGTGTCGGCGTCGACCTGGAGACGTCACTGGGCTACCTGCTCAAAGAAGCCTCGAGCGCCCTCCGCGCGGCCATGGAGGAAGTGCTGCGGCCGCTCGGGATGAGCGTGACGCACTACTCCTGCCTGGAGCTGCTGGCGCAGCGACCGGGCTTGTCGAACTCCGAGCTCGCGCGGGGCGCGTTCGTGACACGGCAGACGATGAACGTGCTGCTCCAGGCTTTGGAACGCGACGGCTACGTGACCAGACCTGCGGAGGCAGCCGTCGGGAAGGTCCTTCCCACACGGCTCACGCCTCGCGGCCGGCGAAGCCTCGAAAAGGCGAGCGCGGCCGTCCGGTCCGTCGAGGCCAGAATGCAGGCCGGCCTGACCGAGACCGAGCAGTCAGAGGCCTTCCGAATCCTGCAGAGCATGATCCATTCTCTGCGCGGGGACAGCGAGGGGGGATAGCTCACGAGGTGGTCGATGTATCAGGTCTCCGTGCTGTCGCCGGTCGGGTAGCCGATCTCGGCCGTGTCCTTTGCCAGAGCATCCAAAGCCACCTCCGGATTCAGGGCCACAACCACCTCGCTCGTGAGAGGACGTAGTGCAAACACGTGCTGAATGGCCGCGAGGGGCACCGGGATTTCGTAGTAGTCCTCGGCGAAACGCTGGAATGTCTCCGGAGAGCGGTCGGTAAGGAGTCGGAACAGATACTCGGAGCCATCCGGATCTGCGGCACCGTCGTCGGGAAACTCGATCGTGCCCGCCGTCCAAGCTCCATCGCCCCGTTCGCGCCACGCACAGGCGGTCACGGCCGGCATTCCGTCCTCGTCTGCGAACGCGGGCTCTTCGACGCAGGACCGGAAGACGTCCGGGACGTCGTCCAGGACGCCGGGCCACGGCCCGTCATTGGCGTAGGGGCTCATGGGCGACTCGTGGGCGAAGCCGCGGATGTAGGCGCCGGCGTCCGAGAAGACGATGGAGTACTCGTCGCCCGATCCGTTGCGCATCGAGGCCATCTCCTCTCCGGCGGACCAATGCGCGTCGAAGGAGTAGTGCCGGTCGGCCCATTCCGGGCTGAGTATCGCTTCCAGCATCGCCATCGAACGGCAGTGACCGCGAAGCGCGGAAATCTCGGGCAGTCGCCGGGCCACACGGTGAATGGTCATGTCTCCATCCAACATCACGGGTCTGACAGGTGGGATGCGGCGGCGTACCTCTCGACTTGTCCTGCCCGGATCTGGCTCGAGTGCGGCCCCATGGGTGTCGGCGGTCGGTGTCAGCGGACGTCGAGGTCCCGGCAGGTGTGTCCGTCGGGCAGCAGGGGCCGGAAGGACACCGCGTAGAGGCTGCCACCACTGGTCCAGCGGCTGTCCTGACGTGCGTCTCGGGCGAGGCGCTGAACCTGTGTCAGCGCCTCGTCGGTCAGGACGGTGCACCTTCCCTCACGGGTCCAGGTGCCGTCGGAGAGCGGGCGCAGGGGCCACGGCGTGACCGAGGCCGATCCCGCGCTCACCCCGCTTGTGGCCAGCACCGCCGGCGCTGTCGGCCGGAACTCACGTGCCCCACGGGGAGCGTCCGGGAGGCGGTCGACGTACTCCAGGAGCTCCCGCCGCGAGCCTGTCCCACCCGCCTCGGGAGCGGCGATCCGAGTGGTCCGCAAACCCTCCGTCGTCCGCAGTGTCACGCGCAGCAGTGAGGCGTCGGTGCTGCCGGAGTCCTCGTAGCCACGGGCCCGGCCGAGGCCCGCTACCCGGGCATCCGCCATGACCTGCTCGTACTGGCGGCCTGAGAGAGGGAATTCGCGGGCCGTCTGCAGTGCTCCGGCGGGATCTCCGGGGACGATGACCCGCCCTCCGCCATAGAGCGAGAAGCCCGGCAGCGGGCGCAGCGCCCTCTCGCGATGCCAACTGCCCGCCGCACGCCACGGATGTTCCGGCGAGCAGTACGGCGGTCACGACAGCGGTCACGGCGGGGGCACGCAGAGAGCTCCGACGAGTGTTGGCAGGTGGGGGTTCCCGCCGGGGCCGGACACTGCCGCCCCGGCGGGAAACCGGACGTGACCGGACGTAGCGCGATGGAGCTGAGCGCGGTTACGGCTACACCTCGCCCGCGGCGTCTTCTGGTAGGTGCTCAAGTGCCGGAGGCCGGTATCCGGAGATGAGTGCTGAGCGGAGGCCGGTCAGTCGCGGCCGCCTTCGTGCCGTCGACTCCGGCAGGGCTTGCCGGAGCCGGAACGTCTTGCGTCACCGAAGGCGAAGGCATCCATCACCGGGGTTCCGCCCCCGCTCCCGGCTAGTGGATGGTCGTACAGCGCCGGCGGATGCCGCCCCTGGAGTTGAGCCCGACTGGCTGACTCCGGCCGTCCACGGAACGTACCGGCCTCCTTGCCCACGGAGTTCGTTGCCCTGACAGATGTCAGGACGGCAAGCGGCGCGTTGTCGCGTACGTTGCTCTCGGTCCGCAGGTCAACCGAGGGCCGGGACGACGAGCCGCATCGGGGGAAGTGGTTGTTGATGAAGCGCGTGGGCGCTGCCGCGCTCGTCGTGATGGCGGCTTTGGGCGTTGTCACGGCGGGGTGCGGCCCGCAGGAACAGGACGCGAGGCCCTCCGGGACGGATCGGGGGACCTCGGCCGCAAGCACGCACCCGCGAGAGCTGACGGACGCCGAGCAGCTGCGTATCGCTGATGCCCAACAGCGGTTGATCAAACGCTGCATGGCGCGTAAGGGTTTCGACTTCTGGGAGGCGGAGCGGCTGAGCCTCGAGGAGAGCCGCACGCTCGGCTGGGTCACCGACGATGTCCCCTGGGCGAACAAGCACGGCTACGGCAGCCGCATAGACGCCAAGCACGAACGCGCCAAGCTGACCAACAGGAACGTCGCCTACCGCGCCGGCCTCTCCGGTGAACGGCGTGCGGCCTACGACAAGGCCTTGGACGAAGGCACCGCTGCCCCGGTCATCACGGCCGAGGTGCCCACCGGCGGGACTGTCCGCAAGCGAGTGGGCGGCTGCGTGGCAGAGGCGGAAAGACACCTCTACGGCGACCGGGTGGCCTGGTTCCGTGCCGAGAAGACGGTGATGGGTCTGCAACCCCTTTACGTCCCCCAGGTGATGGCCGACAAGCGATTCGCTGCGGCGCTGGCTTCCTGGTCCCGGTGCATGGCGCGTTCCGGGCACACGTATCGCACTCCCCAAGAGGCCCGTCAGGCAGCCGTCGAGCAAGGCCTGAAGGCAGGCCCCGGCGAGGCATTCGAGGCAGAGCGGAAGCTCGCCGTCGCCGATGCGACGTGCGCCAAGAACACCTCGCTGCGGTCTATCGGAAACGAACGCGAGAGTCATTACGTCAACCAGCTTCGCGACCGCTACGGCAGCGACCTCGACACCTATGCGCGCCTCCAGCTCCAGGCGCTCGCCCGCGCCACGAAGGTCGTCGAACCGCGCACGTGAGAGCTCCGTTCAGGGCCTCCCGTGACGACGGCGCACGGTCGCGACACCATGTCCATGGTCACCGCCGTGGATCAGCACACCTCCCACGAGACAGACAACAGGAGTACACATGCGCAAGCTGACCACGGCCATTGCGGCCACAGGCCTGATGGCTCTCGGTCTCGCCGTCCCCACGTCCGCCCATGCGGCGCAACAGGGCCAGTACTGCGATGCGGAGTGGGGCAGCCACGGCCGCGACGGCAACGTCCGCGCCTGGAACGGGTTCGACTGCACGGGCACGCTCCTGGGCGTCACCCCCGGCAACGACCCCGACTGGAGCGACAGTTCGGGCCCCTTCCAGGGCAACGACTGGAGCCAGCCCAAGTCCGTCGCGAACAACGGCACGATCGGCGGCAACGACGTCGTCGCCTTCTACCTGGCGCTCAACTACGCCGCCGAGCACGGGTACGTCTGCCTCTCACCGTACGAGCTGTATGCAGACGACGTGACCGACAACAGGTACACCAGCGGCAGCGTGCCCGACCGCATCTCCTCCCATCGGTGGGTGCAGAGCACCGGGTGCGCCGCGAACAGCTGGCTCACCTGACCGAGCTCGCTCCGGCATCCCTCCATCGGAAGGACGCTGGCGCGACTGCGAGCCGGCCCCGCCACGTCCACAGATGAACCCGCGGGCCATCGAACTGCGTCTGGCAGTTCGATGGCCCCCTCATGTTTGACGGGCCCGCCGACGGCGGGGGATCACTGTGCCTTTGCGGGAAGCTCCCCTGACTCTGGTCCCACCGCAGCCGGGGCAGGTTCAGCTGGCGGCACGGTGTCGCGGGCCGCGCGCAGCCGGCCCATGCACCCTCCGTGGCGCGATGCCTGGTCAGCCGGTGTCCGGCAGGCCATCGAGCGACCGGAGTCGAGGCGGCCGCTGATCATGGGCCGTCGTTACGACGGCGGTTTTCCCCGCGGCTGGGCGGCCTGCAGATCGGCGAGCAGTTCGGCCTGGCCGGCGAGTACGCCGGAGAGGATGGTGCGGGCGACACGGAGCAGTTCGGCGATGTGCGGGCTGGTCAGTGAGTAGTACACGGCCGAGCCCTCCTTGCGGGTCACCACCAGGTTCGCCCGGCGCAACACCGCGAGCTGCTGGGACAGATGGGCCGCCTCGATCCCCACCTCAGGCAGCATCTCCGCGACCGCGTGCTCGCGCTCGCTCAGCAGTTCCAGGACCCGGATGCGCGCGGGGTGGCCGAGGGTCTTGAAGAACTCAGCCTTCAGTTGGTACAGCGGCGTACTCACCGTGCCGTCCCCTCTCCGGCCGATCCGTACGGTCCTGCCGGCCCGTCCTCGGCGCATCGTGTCCACCCACTCGTCGAACCCATGCGGGCCATCCTCGCCTGCGGCGGCGGCCACGCCGAATCCGTGCGGGAGAACCGAACCGCCTGAAGCGGCGGTGCCAACGTCATTAATTGCTAATATGAGCAACTCTATACGGTGTGGTGAGGCGGCTTGCATGAGAGTCGCTCCACCGCGTGGCGGGTCGGTCGCCCGGTTGAAATGCCCTGACTGCCGCCTCGGAGCCGTCGGCAAGGCCAGCGTCGGACCGCGACCGGCACTGACCTGACCTCGCCGCGCAGTTGCGAACCGCCTGGCCCCGGAGGCCGTCTGTCTGGTCGTCCCGGTGCGGGGCAGCGACGGCGCCATCGCCCCGGCCGGACCCAGCGGGCTCATTCGCCGGCGTCGACGGCCGGCGGCCATCCTGTCGTGCGCCACTCGTGGCGGCCTTCCGGTCGCTCGCCGTGGCGTGTGCTGTGGGCTGCGAGTGCGTGCGGCAGGTCGGCGTGGACGGGGATGGGCGGGCTCCCGCTGTCGGGGACGAGAAGGCCGTGGGCGGGGATCGCGGCCAGTTCCAGGCTCCGTCCCGCTGCGGTGAGGTGCTGGGCGGCCTCAGTAATCGCCAGCTGTCCCTCGGTCGACCAGCCGCGCAGTCCGGTCAGATCGACGATGACCGGACCGCTCCCGCGTCCCACCACCCAGCCGATGGCACCACTGAAGCGGCGGACGGCATCCGGGCCCAGGAATCCGGCGACGGACAGGATGCCGAGGTCCTGCTCGACGGTGTAGCGCCACTCGATGGTCATGGTCGTGAACGTCCTTCCACATGGGCCTGTCGGTTCGCAGGAGGGGGTCACAGGGGGAGGGTGATCCAGATGCTCTTGCCCCTGCCGTCGGCATCACCCCTGACGACCGCGGTGCCGCCCAGGCCGAGGGTGAGCTCCATGACGGTGGCCAGACCGCCTCTCCCGGTGCCGGTGGCCGCGCCGTACAGGGGCGGCTGGTAGGGGTGGCGATCATGCACGGCGAACGCGAGGCAGTCCTCGCTCGCCGCGAAGACGACCGTCACCTGCGGGGAGAGCGCCACGGCGTGCCGGATGCTGTTGGTGACCAGCTCGCTCAGGATCAGCAGGGCCGGGCCGATGGTGGGATGGCGGGGGCTTATCCCCCATTCCGTCAGGGCCAGCTCGGCGGTCTCCCGGGCGGTCCGGACCGCGGACGGCATCGCGGGCAGCGTCAGCACATGCCGGTAGGGCAGGGCCTCGAGGTGGGTGCTCATCAGGGCTCCGCGTGGATGAGGCGGAATCCGCTCATCGTCTTGGGGTACAGGCGCAGCAGGGTGTCGTGCGGGCCGTGGCTCCAGCCGGTGAGGGTGCGCCGGTAGTGGGCCGCCTCGTCCGGGTGGGTGATCAGATCGACCGGCCCGGTGACGGTGACGCTCCAGCCGGTGCCGGCGACCGCGCGGACCTCGTCCACGTGGTAGGTCGCGGTCATGGGGACCGCGGCCGCAGGGGCGGGTGTGCGCAGCACCAGATGGCCGTACTGCCCGGTGTGCCGCGCGGGCCGGACGATGGTCAGCTCTCGCTGCGTGTACACCAGACGTCCCAGCGAGCTGCCCTCCAGGAGCCACAGGGCCTCGGCACCGGAGACCTCGGCCATGCGCAGGGATGCGGGCGGGATGCTCATCCGACGGTTTCCTCGGTTTCCTCGCTGACGGGCCGGGAGGTCCGGGCAGGCATCGGCCGCATCACACCGGCGCCCTCCAGGTAGGCATGGGCGCCCTGGATCGCTTCGGGCGTGGTGGCGAACTCGCCTCCCCGCAGACGCAACAGCTCCAGCGCGCCGACCGAGTCCAGAACCTGGCGCTGGCCGGGCCGTATGCCGGACGCCATGACCACGATGCCGCGCCGGGCCAGTTTTTCCACGGCGTCCTTGAGGACCAGGGCACCGGTGGCATCGATGGTGGTGACCCGGGACATGCGCAGGATGACGACGCGGACCTCGGCGACCTCGGTCAGTTCGAGAAGGAAGCGGTGGGCGGCGGCGAAGAACAGCGGGCCGTCGAGGCGGTAGGCGACGATGTGCTCGGCGAGCAGGGCGTGTTCCTCATCGCTGTGGTCGCCGCGGTCAAGGGGGATCTCCTCGAGGCGTGCCTGCTCGGCTACGGCACGCAGGGCGAGTCCGCCCGCCACCACCAAGCCGATGATCACCGCGTAGACGAGATCGAGCGCGAGGGTCGCGACGGCGGTCAGCACAAGGATCAGGGCGTCCGAGCGGGTGGCC
Organism: Streptomyces sp. NPDC087859; assembly: GCF_044742595.1. Classification (NCBI taxonomy): domain Bacteria; kingdom Bacillati; phylum Actinomycetota; class Actinomycetes; order Kitasatosporales; family Streptomycetaceae; genus Streptomyces; species Streptomyces sp. NPDC087859. The sequence goes on from NZ_JBIUUU010000012.1 coordinate 190,458, forward strand.
TTCGCCAGGGCCCGCAGTGAGCCGACCTCGACCATGCGGATCGCCGTGGCCAACAGCACACCCGCGAGTGCCGCGAGCGGGATCCTGGAGACGAGGGGTGCGGCGGCGAAGACGATCGCGGCGAGGATCGCGGCGTGGGTGAGCGCGGCCAGCCGGGAGCCCGCGCCGGTGCGGACGTTGACCGCGGTACGGGCGATCGCGCCGGTCGCCGGGACCCCGCCGAACAGCGGGGCCGCGATGTTGGCCAGGCCCTGGCCGAACAGTTCCCGGTCCGGATCGTGCTGTTGGCCCACCGTCATCCCGTCGGCGACCGCGGCCGACAGCAGGGATTCCAGCGCGGCCAGGGCGGCGACCGCCACGGCCGGGGCGATCAGGGTGCCGAGCGAGCCGAGGTCGAGGAACGCGAGCGAGGGCGCCGGCAGCCCGGAGGGCAGGTCGCCGATCGGTTTCGCTGAGGTCAGGCCCGCGACCTGCGCCACCCCGGTGGCCGCGATCACCGCGAGGATGGAGAACGGGATGGTGGGCCGCCAGCGGGCGCCGATGAGCATGACGGCGGCGACGGATACGGCCAGGGCGAGGGCGGTCCAGTTCGGGCGGTGGGCGAATTCGTCCAGGGCACGCCAGGTCACCACGAGGACGCGGTCGCCCTCCGGTCTGGGCACCCCGAGGGCGTTCGGGATCTGCTGCAGGCCGATCACGCAGGCGATTCCGAGGGTGAAGCCCTCGACGACCGGTGCGGGCACGTACTGCATGTACTTCCCGGCCCGCAGGACGGCGAGCGCGATGAGTATCACGCCCGCCATCAGCCCGACCGTGAGTACACCGGACGGGCCGTGCTCGGCGACGATCGGCACCAGCACCACCGTCATCGCACCGGTAGGCCCGGACACCTGCAGATTCGACCCACCGAAGATCGCGGCCAGCGCGCCCGCAACCACGGCGGTCGCCAGCCCCGCTTGCGCGCCGAGCCCGGAGGACACCCCGAAGCCGAGTGCGAGCGGCAGCGCGACGATGGCCACCGTCAGGCCGGCCAGCAGGTCACGGCGCGGTCCACGGCGCATGTCCGCCACGTCCCTACGGCCGGGCAGCAGCGCGGTGAGCCGGGCCCCGGCCCGGCCGAACAAGACCCTCATGACGCTGCCACCCCGCCCTCTCGCAGCTCGGCCAACAGCTCGTTCCGCCCGGCCAGCATCTCGGTCAGGATCCGGCGCGCGGCCTGCATCAGGTCGGCGACGTCCCCGCCGGCGAGCGCGTACACCACCGTCGCCCCGGCGCGGCGGGAGGTGACGATGCCCGAGCGTCGCAACACCGCCAGCTGCTGCGACAGGCCGGAGGCCTCCACCTCGATCTCCGCCAGCAGGGCCCGCACCGGCATGGGCCCGCCCTGCAGCAGCTCCAACACCCGTATCCGCACGGGATGCCCGAGCATCCGGATGAACTCGGCCTTGGCCTGGTACAGCGGAACGGACACGACCCCTCGACTCCCCCGGCAGCGCCCCACCCAGGGCAAGCAAAGACTGCGCCCGCGGCTACCTGCACGCATTGTCAACACAGCATCTAACCAATTGCGAACTTTAGCAACTCGGCATCCGAATGCTGTCGGCTTCCCCCGCGAACGGGGGCCGGCGGATCAGCCCTTCTTGACCACGCTCGACCTCAGCTGCATCGCACCGAAGCCGTCGATCTTGCAGTCGATGTATGACCGTCGCACTTCGGACGAAAGAGACCGCCCACACCGGCCTTCCCGATCATTTACGGTCCTGTGCCGCCGCCAAGACCTGCAGAGGTGAACCGTCTTCGTCTGGCTGACCTGCTACAGCACACGCCGAGGCAAAGGACCCGACTTCGCTGTTCAACAGGGCGCCCGAGCCGCGCAGAAGGTACTCACTGCCGTCACAAGTGGCTCACGGATGAGGGCGAGGGGCCGCGTTTCGGGGTCACTGGCCCGCATCGCGTACAGCTCGCTATCGTCTGCTTGAAAACGGTGGTCGATCACCGTGCGACTAAAGCCAGGGCCGTGCTCGGCTGCGTTCAGGGAGTCGGCCGAGGTCTCCTCCTCAAGTCGGAAGATCTGGAGCTCACGGCCGTCGGCGGGATCACCGTCGAAGACCACGGGGGCCGATAAGCCCTGCTTCTGGGTGCGAGTCCAGCTCTCGGAGACAAGGAACGTGGAGCCGACGGGGGCATCGGAGTCGCCCCACCCGGACCACCGGATGCCACGCACCGGCCCCCTGCCCCAACGAGGCCTCACCATCGACCAGGACCCGCGCGGCCTCCCTGGCGTCAAGGTCGCCGAGGACATGCGGAACCTGGTCGGCCCTCACGTCAGGCCCCACGGCCGGCCGACTGTCCGTGCGCCGAGCCGCGCGGATACTCCTTACTGATGGGCCGGCCTCTCCCAGCGCCACCAGGACGCCCTTTCCTCTTTCGTCAGACAGAGGAGGCACCCGATCGTAAGAAAACAGGTACGGCCGATGCTGCGCCAGTAAGCGGCAGACGGCAGTGGATGCGATCAGGATGCGCTGAGATGGATCGATTCGCCGCACACCACCAGCCAGTTGGGGCCGATATGAGCGAAACGATTGCGTCAGCGGTAACTGGCAGCACCGCCAACACTCGGGGCCAGGACCCGCGACGCAGCGCCGTGGGCCGTACGAAGAAGCCCGGAACGGCCGAAGACCGGTTCCGGAGCCTGCTGGAAGCGGCTCCCGACGCGATGGTGATCGTCGACGACACCGGGACCATCAGGCTCGTCAACGCCCAGACCGAGGCACTCTTCGGCTACCGACGCAATGAACTCCTCGGCCACCCGGTGGAGATGCTGATTCCCGGAAGGTTCCGCGCGCAGCACTCCGGCCACCGCGACGGATACACCGCTACTCGCCAGGTACGCCCCATGGGAGCCGAACTCGAACTGCACGGACTCCGAAAAGACGGCAGCGAGTTCCCCGTCGAGATCAGCCTCAGCCCCCTGGAAACCGACGACGGACTCCTCGTCTCCGCCGCCGTCCGCGACGTCAGCGACCGCAAAGCAGCCGAGGCGCGATTCCGCGGCCTCCTGGAATCGGCCCCCGACGCGATGGTGATCGTCGACGACACCGGGACCATCAGACTCGTCAACGCCCAGACCGAGGCACTCTTCGGCTACCCACGCGACGAACTCCTCGGCCACCCGGTCGAGTTGCTCATCCCGCACCGCTTCCACACTCCCCACGCCAGGCACCGCGAAGGCTACGGCAGCGCTCACCAGGTGCGCCCCATGGGAGCCGGACTCGAACTGCACGGACTCCGCAAGGACGGCAGCGAGTTCCCCGTCGAGATCAGCCTCAGCCCCCTGGAAACCGCCGACGGACTCCTCGTCTCCGCCGCCGTCCGCGACGTCAGCGACCGCAAAGCAGCCGAGGCGCGCATCAACGAGCTGGCCGCGCTGGTCGAGTCTTCCCAGGACGCCATCCTCGCCAAGACGCTCGACGGCCGCATCACCTACTGGAACGCCGCCGCTCAGCGCCTGTACGGCTACACGGCCGAGGAAGCCATCGGCCAGCACGTGTCCATGCTCGCGCCGCCGGAGCGCAAGGACGAGATCAGCCTGCTGCTGGACCGGCTGAGGAAGGGCGAGAAGATCGAGCACTTCGAAACGCTGCGTCTCACCAGCACCGGCGCCATGCTCGACGTCGACGTCACTCTGTGGCCCACACGCAGCCCGGACCGCACCGTCATCGGCGCCTGCGCCATCATTCGTGACATCAGCGACCGCAAACGCGCCGAGGCCGAACTCACCGCACTGTACAAGCAGCAGAAGCACATCGCGCTCACCCTGCAGCGCAGCCTCATGGGCACCCCGCCCGCGATCCCCGGCCTGGAGGCGGCCAGCCGCTACCGGCCGGCCACCCAGGGAGCCGGCGTGGGCGGCGACTGGTTCGACCTGATCCCCCTGGGCGCCGGCCGGGTCGGCGTTCTCATCGGCGACGTCATGGGCCGCGGTCTGGAAGCGGCCTCCGTGATGGGCCAGTTGCGCTCCGCCGCCCACGCGCTGGCCAAGACCGGCATGCAACCCCGCCAGCTCATGCAAGCCCTGGACGCGGTCGTCGCCGACCTCGATGTGCCCGACCAACTGGTCACCTGTTGCTATCTGGTCATCGCACCGGATTCCGGGTCCGTGACCATCTGCTCCGCCGGCCACTTGCCCACGCTCATCTCCGCCCCCGGCGAAGGCGTCCGCCGCCTCCCCTCCCCCGTGAACACCCCGCTTGGCGTCGGCGACATGCTCTACCAGCAGTCCAGCGCGGCCATCTCACCCGGGGCCACCCTCGTGCTGTACACCGACGGCCTTGTGGAGACTCCGTGCGGCGACATCGAGGACGAGATCGACAAGCTCGCCACGGCTCTCGTCGACGCCTTCACTCGCACGAGCTGCCTCGATGACACAGCCGACCACGTACTCGCCTCCCTGTTGCCGGACGCCGAGGGCCACGACGACGACGTCACCCTGCTCCTGGCCCAACTCCCCGCTGCGCCTCTGGCCATCGCCACCCAGGAGCTACCGGCCACGGCCTCCGCGGTGTCCATCGGCCGCTCGTTCGTGATCAAGACCCTTGCCGACTGGGGCTGCGTCCCCGCGGCCGACGACGCAAGGCTCCTCGTCTCCGAGATCCTCACCAACGCCGTCCAGCACGCGGAAGGCCCGCTCGTCCTCCACCTGCGCCGGACCGAAACCGACCTCGCTGTAGAAATCAGCGACCTCAGTCCCCACCTGCCCCAGCCTCGACTGGCCTCCGAGGACGAGGAGTCCGGACGCGGCCTCATCCTCGTCGACGCCATCGCCGACACCTGGGGAGTCCGCCCGGACGAGCGCGGAAAGACCACCTGGTTCACCCTCCGGCTGTGACCGGCACAGGACTCCCGGCAGAACATCACCGGCCGGCGTCGGCCTCATGGCACGGTCAGCTCTGGCGGAGCCGGGCGGCGACGTACTCGGTGAGGTCGAGCAGCCGGTTGGTGTAGCCCCACTCGTTGTCGTACCAGCCGAAGACCTTGACCAGGTTGCCGTGTGCCTGGGTCAGCGGGGCGTCCAGGACACAGGAGGCGGGGTCACCGACAATGTCGCGGGAGACGATCGGGGCGTCGGAGACCCGCAGGATGCCCTTCAGCCGCCCGTCGGCGGCCTCCCGGAACGCGGAGTTGACCTCGTCCGCGGTCACGGCCCGATTCAGTACCAGGGTGAGGTCGGTCAGCGAGCCGTCCTCGACGGGCACGCGGACCGCGATGCCGTCGAGCGTGCCGGCCAGCTCCGGCAGGACCAGACCGACGGCACGAGCCGCTCCGGTACTGGTCGGGATGATGTTGACGGCAGCGGTACGGCCGCGGCGCGGGTCCTTGTGCGGACCGTCCAGGACGACCTGGTCGTTGGTGTAGCCGTGGATGGTGGTCATCAGGCCCTTGTCGATACCGAAGGCCTCGTCGAGAACCTTCACCATCGGCGCCACACAGTTGGTGGTGCACGAGGCGTTCGAGACCACGTGGTCGCTGTCCGGGTCGTACGTGCTCTCGTTGACACCCATCACGACCGTGGCATCGACGTCCTTGCCCGGCACGGACAGCAGCACCTTGCGGGCTCCGCCCTTGAGATGCAGTCCGGCGTCCTCGCGGCTGCGGAAGCGGCCGGTCGACTCTACGACGACGTCCACACCCAGGTCGCCCCAGCGAAGGGCTGCCGGGTCGCGTTCGGCGGTCACGGCGATGCGGTGACCGTCGACGGTGATCGAGTCATCGTCGTGCTCGACCGTGCGGCGCAGCCTGCCGTACGTCGAGTCGTACTCCAGCAGATGGGCGAGCGCTGTCGGGGAGGTGAGGTCGTTGACCGCCACGACCTCGACCGGCGTGCCGGACTCCGCGTCCGCGCGGTCCAGCACACAGCGCAGGTAGTTCCGTCCGATGCGCCCGAAGCCATTGATTCCCACACGCACGGTCATGTCGGTTGTCCTCCTGGGCGGTCTCTGATGTGTGAGACCAGCCTGCGGGTTCCGCGGGGTGTGGGACGTGGGCCGTACGGGGGCGGGTCGAGGGCCGTTCGGCCCGACGTCGGATACCTGGGAAACGGCTCCGCAGGCGGTCGGTGTGAAGAGCTGCCTTCGGCCACAGCCCCGCAATGGACCCCTGCCGTCAGGGCTTCCAGGACTCTCGGGACCGAACCAAGGACCACTGGCCCCTGGGCCCGACCTCACTCCCCCACCACGCTCGAGGCAAGGGCCACCCGGAACGTCCGCGGCCCACCGCATCGCACATGGAGGTACTTCCCATGCTTCGCCCCATCGTCGTGGGTCTGGACGGTTCCCCCGAAAGCCTGGCGGCAGCGGACTGGGCCGCCCGCGAAGCACAGCGCCGGGCGGTGCCCCTGCGTTTGGTGACTGCCTGGATCTGGCGACCGGTCGACGTGCCCTCGGCCCAGGAGTCGGAAGCCCAGAAGCGTTGGGCGCAGCAGATATTGGACGAGGCGAGGGAAAATCTGACGGCGCGACATCCGGAACTGCCGATCGATGTCGAGCAGGTGTCCGATCTGGCCCCCCGCGCGCTCCTGGGGCAGGCGGAGAACGCCGAGATGCTGGTGCTGGGCTCGCGTGGGCACGGCGCCATCGCGGGCTTCCTTCTCGGATCCGTCGGTCAGCGTGTGCTCGCCCGCGCCGAAACCCCCGTGGTGCTCGTACGCGCGATCAAGCACGGCACCGTCGAGGGCGCCCAGAGCGTCGATGTCGATCAGGACGGCGGCGCAGTGGTCGTAGGCATCCAGGACCGGGACGAACCGGCCGAAGCACTGCTGGAGTTCGCCTTCGCCACGGCGGCGGCCCGAGGGGTCACCTTGCGTGCCGTGCACGCGTGGAGCCGTCCACCGGTGTTCGCCTACAACCCAGGGTCCGTGCCCACGGGTGACGAGGACACCGGTGATGAAGCCCGCGTCGAAGAGGAACTCCTGGATGCCCTGACACCGTGGAGGCAGCGATATCCACAGGTCAAGGTGGTCCACAAGATCGATCTCGCATCCGCCGCGGAGGTTATCCTCCAGGCCTCTCGGGACGCCGGTCTGGTGGTCGTCGGCCGCAGAACGGGCCGGCCGGCCCTCGGCATGCGCATCGGCCCCGTCGCCCACGGGGTGATCCACCACGCCGTCGCGCCCGTCGCCGTTGTACCCCACGCCTGAGGGCCGACCGGACCACGGGCCGGGGGCATTCGGACCTGCCGCCCACGGCTTCACCCGGACGAGTCTGTTACCGGCACCCCGAGTCACCAGGCTCCGCGAGCCGGAATACCAAGACGTGCGACCGGCAACGCGTCCACCCCGCAGAGGAGATGCCCGTCATGAGAGCAGCAGTCGTCCAAGCCTTCGGTCAGCCCCTGGTCATCGAGGAGCGCCCCGATCCCGAGCCGGGCCCCGGCCAGGTCCGTATCCGCGTAGAGGCCTCTGGCCTGTGCCATACCGACATCCACGCCGCGCACGGCGACTGGCCGATCAAGCCGACCCCGCCGTTCGTCCCAGGACATGAGGGCGTCGGCATCATCGAGGAACTCGGCTCGGGCGTCACCCACTTGGCGATCGGGCAGCGGGTGGCCGTGCCCTGGCTCGGCTGGGCCTGCGGGCGGTGCGAGCACTGTCTGTCCGGTTGGGAGACGCTGTGCGAGCAACAGCGCAACACCGGCTACGGCGTGGACGGTGGCTACGCGGAGAAGATGCTCGCCTCGGCCGACTTCGCCGCCCCGGTGCCCGAGGGCATCGACCCGCGTGACGCCGCCCCGCTGACCTGCGCCGGCGTCACGACGTACAAGGCGCTCAAGGTCGCGGGCGTGGCTCCGGCCCAGCTGGTGGCGATCTCCGGCGTCGGCGGCCTCGGTCACCTCGCCGTTCAGTACGCGAAGATCGCCGGTGCCACCGTCGCCGCCATCGACGTCACCGACGAGAAGCTGGAGCTTGCCCGGAAGCTGGGCGCGGACATCCTCATCGACGCCCGCAAGGAGGACCCGGCCGAGGTGCTCAAGCGGCACGGCGGCGCGCACTCCGCCATCGCGCTCGCGGTCAACGAGCAAGCCTTCGCCGCCGTCTACGGCGGTCTGCGGCGCGGCGGCAAGCTGATCATGGTGGCGCTGCCGGCCGGCGGCACCATCCAGGTCCCGATCTTCGACACCGTCCTGAACGGCACCTCCGTCATCGGCTCCATCGTCGGCACCCGCCAGGACCTCGACGAGGTGTTCCGGCTGCACGCGGCGGGCCGCACGAAGGTCATCTACCAGACCCGCTCCCTGGACACCGTCAACGAGTCCATCGCGGACGTACTGCGCGGGGAGGTCGAGGCGCGCATCGTCTTCGAGATGTGAGGCGACACCGCGTCACCACCGGCTTGGAGCCGCCCTCCGGACACGACTGCGTGTGCGGAGGGCGGCCGGCTCTTGTGGTCGGCCGTCTCGTCGTCCTGAGGCGTGAGGCTTGAGGTGAGCAGACCGACCAACAGGAACCGGTGTGCCACTCAGCGCCCAGGGCGAAGTGGCACACCGGCTCCTGCGGCGGTGTCAGCGGCCGACCGCATGGTCGGGTGCTCCTTCAGGAGAAAGAGTCCCGCTCCGTACAGTGGTTCAGGCGTGCGGGACGACCGCCACCGGGCAGCGTGCATGATGCAGGACCGCGTGGGTGACCGGACCGGTGTGGACACCGAGCCGACTGTCCCGGATCCGGCGTCCCACGACGACCAGCGCCGCCCCGGAAGCCGCGCGGGGCAGTTCGGCGGCCGCCCTGCCTTCGACGACGGTCTCGGTGACGGCGACCTCGGGGAACTTCTCACACCACGGGCGCAGCGTCGCGACCACGGCGTGCTCGCGCTCCGCGAGCAGCTCCGGGCCGGGCGGCGGGACGACCCGGTCGGCGACGGCGTATCCCGGCGGGACCGTGAAGGTGTGGATCACACGCAGCGCGGCACCGCACCGCCGGGCGGTCTCGAAGGCGAACTCGATCAGCTCGTCGCAGGGTTGGCCGGTATCGAGGCCGAGGACGACATCGCGGTAGGGGGTCTCGGGAATCTCGTCGGGCGAAACACCGGCGAGGGGCGAGAAGTGCTCGCCGGCGGCGCTCTCACCCTCGCGGACCAGCACGACAGGGCGCGGCGACCTGGCGACGCCCTTCGCTGACACCGAACCGAGCAGGAACCCCGTGGCACCGCTGAGCCCGCGGGACCCGAGCACCACCAGCTCGGCGTCCTCCGCCGCTGCCAGCAGGGCAGCGGCCGGGGAGTCCTTCACCTGCTGGTCCACGATCTGCAGCCCGGGGTGGGCGGCGCGGACGCTGTCCGACGCCTCCGACAGGATCTGCCGAGCCCAGCTTCGCTCGGTCATGCCCATGGGTACGTTGGCGGCGGGACGCGGGTGCAGCTGCCAGGCGTGCACGAGCCGCAGCGCTGCGCCACGGCGCAGGGCTTCCCGGGACGCCCAGTGCGCGGCGGCGCGACTCTCGGGAGAAAGGTCGATCCCCGCGACTACGTGTCGGTCCATGGCGTGTGCCTCCTAGGTGTACGCGTTGTCCTCCGACCCAGCCTGGTACGAACTCCGGGCGGTGCACACGGGCCGGATGGGCCCTCTCCTTGGGCTCCACGGCCCCCTTCCGGCCGTGCGTCGTCGGAGCGCCGGGGGTGGTTGTCTCCTCCCTTCCTTCAAAGCTCACGGAAGCCTCACCGGTTCGCCGAATTGGGGCCGATAGGGACACCGTCGGGGACCTTCGGCGCCTGAACGCGGGGCTGGTCAGAAGCAAGAGTGGTGAGGGAAGCGGTACTGATCCCGCACGGTGCCGTTCCTCACCCACGCTGCGGACTCGACGACGGAGGCGCATCTCCATGCCCGGTAAGGACGACGGCAGGCCCACCACCCCCGACAGCGGACCCTCAGAAACCGCTATCGCGGTGGACCGACTGGTCACGAACGGGCTCAAGGCGCTCGCCGACTACGAGTCGCTGACTCAGGAGCAGGTCGACCACATCGTCAAGAAGGCATCGGTCGCCGCGTTGGACCGGCACACCGGGCTGGCCGCGCTCGCCGTCGAGGAGACCGGCCGAGGTGTCTTCGAGGACAAGGCCGCGAAGAACATGTTCGCCTGCGAGCACGTCACCCACAGCATGGGCAGGATGAAGACCGTCGGGGTCATAGCCCGCGACGACATCGAGGACATCGTCGAGATCGCGGAGCCGGTCGGCGTGGTCTGCGCGATCACGCCCGTCACCAACCCCACCTCCACCACGATCTTCAAGGCGCTGATGGCACTCAAGACCCGCAATCCGGTCGTCTTCGCCTTCCACCCCTCCGCCCAGCGCTGCAGCGCGGAAGCGGCCCGCGTCGTCCGCGACGCGGCCATCGCCGCAGGGGCACCGGAGCACTGCGTGCAGTGGATCGAGACCCCCTCCCTCGAGGCGACCGACACGCTGATGCACCACCCGGGCGTCGCGCTCATCCTCGCCACCGGTGGCAACGCCATGGTCAAGGCCGCCTACTCCGCGGGAAAGCCCGCCCTCGGCGTCGGCGCCGGCAACGTCCCCGCGTACGTCCACAAGAGCGCCAAGCTGCGCCGGGCCGTCAACGATCTGGTGCTGTCCAAGTCCTTCGACAACGGCATGATCTGCGCCTCCGAGCAGGCCGTCATCCTCGACTCCGAGATCTACGACGCTGCGCTCGCCGAGTTCCGCACCTTGCACGCCCATCTGGCGACCGCCGAGGAGAAGGCGAAGCTGGAGACGTTCCTGTTTCCCGTCGGCTCGGCGGGCGGCGGCTGCGAGCCCAAGGTCAACGCCGCGGCCGTCGGACAGAGCCCGGCGTGGATCGCGGAGCAGGCCGGGTTCACCGTGCCCGCCGACACGTCCGTCATTCTGGTCGAGGCCGAACGGGTCGGCCCGGACGAGCCGTTGACCCGGGAGAAGCTGTGCCCGGTACTCACCGTGCTCCGCGCGGATTCCGAGGCCCAGGGCTTCGATCTGGCCGCCGCCATGGTCGCCTTCCACGGTCAGGGCCACAGCTCGGTCATCCACACCGAGGACCGCGAGCTCGCGGAAGCGTACGGCCGTCGCATGAAGACCGTACGGATCATCGTCAACTCGCCCTCCTCACAGGGCGCCATCGGCGGCGTCTACAACAGCCTGCTGCCCTCGCTGACGCTGGGCTGCGGATCCTGGGGCAGCACGTCGGTGTCCAACAACGTCACCGCCGCCCAGCTGCTGAACGTCAAGCGGGTCGGCACCCGCCACAACAACCTTCAGTGGTTCAAGGTGCCGCCGAAGATCTACTTCGAGCCGCAGGCCATCCGCTACCTGACCGCCATGCCGGACGTCCACCGCGTCACGATCGTCACGGACGCGACGATGACCCGTCTGGGCTTCGTCGACCGGGTGAGCCGCGTCCTGCAACGCCGGCCCGAACCGGTGACGCTGCAGATCATCGACAACGTCGAACCCGAGCCCAGCATCTCTTCCGTCCAGCGCGGCGCCCGCCTCATGCGGGACTTCCGCCCGGACACGATCATCGCGCTCGGCGGTGGCTCCCCGATGGACGCCGCGAAGGTGATGTGGCTGCTGTACGAGCACCCGGACATCGACTTCGCCGACATGCGGCAGAAGTTCTCCGACATCCGCAAGCGCGCCTTCCGCTTCCCGGTCCTGGGCGAGCGCGCCCGCCTGGTGTGCATTCCCACGACATCGGGAACCGGCGCCGAGGTCACCCCGTTCGCCGTCATCTCCGACCCCGCCACCGGCAAGAAGTACCCGCTGGCCGACTACGCCCTCACCCCCAGCGTGGCCATCGTCGACCCCCTGCTCACCGCCCAACTGCCCCCGGCCCTGGCTGCCGACAGCGGCTTCGACGCCCTCACCCACGCCATCGAGGCGTACGTCTCCGTCTACGCCAACGACTTCACCGACGGACCCGCCCTGCACGCCGTCCGCCTCATCTTCGGCCACCTCGACGCCGCCGTGAACGACCGTGCGGGCAGCCCCGAGGCCCGGGAGAAGATGCACAACGCCGGCACCATCGCCGGCATGGCCTTCGGCAACGCCTTCCTCGGCATCGTCCACGCCATGTCGCACACCCTCGGTGCCACCTTCCACATCGCCCACGGCCGCACCAACGCGGTCCTGCTCCCGCACGTCATCCGCTACAACGGCACCGTGCCCACCAAGCTGACCGGGTGGCCCAAGTACGAGAGCTACCGCGCCCCGGAACGCTTCCAGGACATCGCCCGCACACTCGGCCTGCCCGCTGCCACCCCGGCACAGGGTGTGGAGTCCCTGGCCTGCGCTGTGGAACGGCTCCGTGACGCCGTGGGTATCGAGCCGTCGTTCCAGGCCCTGGGCGTGGACGAGCAGAGCTACCTCGCCGCCCTGCCCCAACAGGCCCTCAACGCCTACGAAGACCAGTGCGCGCCCGCCAACCCGCGCATGCCGATGCTCGACGACATGCAGGAACTGATGCGCACGGCCTACTACGGCCAGGCAGCAGCCCGGTAAACCGCTGCACCGCGGCATGCGGCACCGGGCCGTCTCAGGTGGAGGCGGCCCGGTGCCGCATGTCGTGACGCGTTCAGAAGGCCGGAAGCGGCGCAGAGAAGTCCAGGGCAGTGCCTCTGGGACCGTTCCGGGCGAGGGTGACAGTGCCGCCGAGTTCCTGAGCCCGGGAGTGAAGGTTGGCAAGACCGTTGCGACGGCTGGTGGCCGGGCGATGCCACATCCGTCGTGCCGGTCGCTTCGGCGCTGATGCCGGCCGCCGTGGCGCGGGCGTGCCTGGCGGTGTCGGAAAGAGCCTCGCGACCAGGTGCTCGGCGTACTCATACGGAACCGCGGTGTCGAGCAGGCCGGTCAGGCCCGTCCGCCTCTGTTCCCGGCTGCTCTCCGCGCTCCCCGTGCCACTCCGCCTCGGGCGCCGCAGTCCCGTTCGACTTGCGATCGGTTCCGGCAGCACATGACTCTACGACCGCCGTCCCCGGGAAGGTCAGCAGCCAGACCACGAACATTGCGGGGCTCGGCAGGGATCACCCGCGTGCAAGGGCGGTTCCCGGCTCCGCGTGACCATGCCGAGTCAGCAAAGCTCCGTACCCCCGCTCGCGGTGAGAGAAGGTACGGAGCCTGTGGGACTGCTGAGGATGTCGTCGCGCAGCGCAGCAGCAGGGCGGCGGTCACGGCGTACACGGCGAGTGCCGCGGCGGTGATCAGGAAGGGGGTGGACATACTGTTCGCGTCGACCAGCTTCACCGTGGTCAGGGCACTGATGGCGGTGCCACGATGGTGGCCGCCGACACGATCGGGAACATCACCCGCCCGCCGAACCGGTCGGTCAGCGCCCCGACCGGGATGCGGCCCAGCGAGCCGACCACGACAGGTACCGCCACCAGCAGCGACTGCTCGAACGACGACAGGTCGAGGCCGTCCTTGAACCGGGGGCCGAGTGGGCTGAGCAGCGCCCACGCCCAGAAGTTCACGGCGAAACCGACAGTGGCCAGGGCCAGCATCAGCCATGCCTGACGGGAGACCGGTACACCCGACGGTGAGCCTTCGCTCTTCGACTTCAACTCCTGGACCACGTTGTCCGTCCTCTTCCTCTTCGCAGTGGTACTGCGCGACCGGGATCGCATGTGCACCGCGGGCCCGTTGCCCGCGGAACGGCTTCCGGTCACGCTCTTCGCATCCGGGCTCACCGAGGAATGGGGCCATGAGTCCCTGCCGGCAGACGGACGGTCCCTGAGTCCGGACCCGGCGGTCCCTCCGCGCGGCCCCGTGTGCCGCGTGGCCCGCGCGGCTCCAGCGCACCGAAGGCCGCTTTCGCATGGTGCGGGGGTAGGGCCACTCGGCCCTACCCCCGCACCATGACCCTGGGGACGATGGACTGATGTTCCACAACGACGCCTCTCGCGGACTCGACCGACAGGAGTGCCTGCGCCTGCTCGCCAAGGTGCCGGTCGGCCGCGTGGTCTACACCCGGCAGGCCCTGCCCGCGGTCCTCCCCATCAACTTCTCCCTGGATACGGACTGCTCCGTCCTGCTGTCGACCTCGCCGGACTCGGACCTCGTACGCGCCGTCGACGGCGTCGTGGTCGCCTTCGAGGCGGACGAGTTCGACGCGGCGTCCCGGTCCGGCTGGAGTGTCGTCGTCACCGGCCGGGCCACCGTGGTGACCGACCCCGCCGAGCACGAGCGGCTGTCGAAAACCGGCCCCACGTCCTGGATGCCCCTGCAGGACGGGGTGTTCGTACGGATCGAGTCGGAGATGGTCACCGGACGCGAGCTGCGGGAAACGCGCGGGATGGAGTGAGGTGCGCCGGCCGGGCTCCGGTGGGGACGGTGCCACGCGGCCCGCGTCGGGATCTCCCGCGGCGTGCGCAGGTGGGCAGAGGCCGTGATGAGACAGGCCGAGTGCACGCAAGCCATCCGCGCGCAGGTGTAGGCCGATTCCCGCAACCATGACCGCATCGAGGACCGGAGTCCCGAGAACAGGAGAGGACGGCCACCTTCCGTGCCCGATGGGCCGAGGAACACACCCGGGCGGCGAAGGAGCGGGGTGAGCCGACGCCGCCGAAGAACCAGAATCTCAAGCTCACGCGCGATGCATCGGAGTATCCCGATGAGGCTCGCTTGAGGGCGCGGGCCGTGTCCCAGGCGTCCAGGGTCCAGCGGTAGACCCCGGGTACGCCGCGGAAGGCGTCGTGGATTTCGGGGGTGGACCCGTCCAGGCTCAGCGAGATTCCGACCCTGCCCGCCCCGTGCAGGTCCCGCAGCCGCTGCGAGGTGAGCGTGGGGGTGCCGAATGGGGACACCGCGACCCGGACGCCGATCTCCCGGCCGTAGGCGATGAGTTCGGTGAGGTCGGGGCGCTGGAAGGGGTCGCCGTCAGCATCCACCGGCGGCGGTGGTCGGCGCGGCGGCCGAAGGTCTTCTCCAACAGGGCCGACAGTCCCGTTCAGGAAGGGTTCGACGAGCAGGGAGAGGGCGTCCGCGGTGGCCGCCAGGGCGACACCGACGCCGGTCCCGTGCGGCTGATCGGGGCGATAGGGACACGGGTCGGCTGGCTGCGCTGGGGCAGCCCGCTGTTCCATGTGGACGCCTTCATGGTGATCGCCCGGCATGTCGTGGGGCTCGCCGTTCCCGACGCGTGGACCGAGGCCGTCGGCATCTCCAAGCACGCTTACCACACCACCGCTGTCTGAGCGGGTTCGGTGGCGGGCATCGTCATGGTCGCGGGACTGGGCATGCTGTGCGCCCGTCGACTGCTGACCCGCACCATCCGGCTCGGCACCGACCGCAGCGACAAGCTGCTCTTCCCCCTGCTACCCGCCACCGTCCTGCTGGGCATCACCGCCACCGCCGCCCACAACGTCTTCGGCCGGCTACGACTACCGTTCGACCGTCTCGGTGTGGTTCCGCGGTCTGTTCCTCCTCCAGCCCCAACCGGAGGCCATCGCCGAAGCCCAATGCTGTTCCAGCTGCACGCCCTGACCGCCTTCCTGCTCTTCGCGGCCTGGCCGTTCACCCGGCTGGTGCACGTGTGGAGCGCCCCGATCGGATACCTGGTCCGGCCCTACCTCGTCTACCGGCGGCGGTCGACGCCGACGACGGCAGCCCCGACGGCAGGGGGCCGGCCCCGTAGGCGAGCCGCATGAGTCACGGCCCCGCCCTCGCACCGGACGCCACGACCATCCGCCGCCCGCCCACAGTGGGCGCCGGCCGCCGAACCGGATGGGTGATGACCCTCGCCGGGACCGTCAGCTGGCTCGCCTCCTGTCAGCTCGCCGTGGACGACTGGCGGCTGCTCCAGGACCCCGCCTACCAACCGCCCTGCGACATCTTCCCCGTCGTGAGCTGCGGCAGCGGCATGTCCAGTCCGCAGGGCAGCCTGCTCGGCTTCCCCACCATGCTGCTCGGGCTGGCTGCCTTCGCCGCAGTGACCGCCCTGGGCATCGCCGTCCTCACCGGCGCGCGCCTGCACCGTCGGCTGTGGCTCGCACCGGACGCCGGGGCGTTGGTGGGGGCGTCACCATCGCCCTGTTCTGGTACGCACCGTGCACTGCCTGGACAGGGGAATCATCCCCGTGGCGCAGGGTGTCCTGCAGATCGTGCGGGACACACACTGGATGCTGCTCGGCACCTGGTACGGCGTGATCACACTGCTCGTCCTGACCCGCTTCTGGCCGTACTGGGGCACCTTGCTGTGACCGGCCGCCACACGGCGGAGGAACGGCGCATGGCGGCCCGCGTCCGGGCCAGGACGTGCCCGCGTGCCGCATGGACCGGCAAGCCGGGGCTTCGGTCCCCCGACCTCGGGACGGTCGGCCCATGCCCGGGAGCTCGTCGTACGGAAGGCTGGAGCAGCATCAGGGACTTTCCTCCCCGGAGCGGCTGGACGAGGGACGGCATCACAGACGCCTCGCCTCGCAGGGCTTCACGCCGGGGGCGTCCCGGCACAGCATCCGTCGCGCTCCTCTGGCGGACGGTGGAGGCGGAAGGGAGTCGGCGTGATGACCCGCACAGTCGGCGAGGTGATGACCGGCGAGGTCGTCGAAGCGCACCGGGACACGTCGTTCAAGGACGTGGCACGACTGCTGGACCAACACCGCATCAGCGGTCTGCCCGTGGTGGACCACGACGACAAGGTCCTGGGAGTGATCTCCGAGACCGACCTGATGCGCCGGCACACAGACCGGTCCTCCCGTGGCCGCGTGCGGTGGTTCCGCAATTCCGCGCTGCGCCGCTCCGCCCCTCACATGACCGCGGTGGCCCCGGCCATGACCGCCGGAGAGATGATGTCGACACCCGCCGTCACCGTGCACCCCGAACAGCGCGTCGCGGACGCGGCACGCGTCATGGAACGCCACCACGTCGACCGGCTTCCTGTCGTGGACGAGGAGGACCGCCTGATCGGCATCGCCACCCGACGGGATCTGCTGCGGATCTTCCTGCGAACGGATGAGGAGATCCGCCGGGAGGTCACCGACGACGTCCTGGTGCGCGCCATGTGTCTGGCACCTCACGCTGTGACGGTCTCGGTGCGAGACGGCATGGTCACGCTGGAGGGGCAGTTGGAACGGCGGAGTGACATCTTCCTCACCGCCCAGCTGACGTGGCGGGTGGACGGGGTCGTCGGGGTCGTGAACAGCCTGACGTCCCCTGTCGACGAGACGCCTGCGCCCGAGTAGCGCTCCTCGGGCGGAGTCGTGCACCCCTCGCTGCTCGACGACTGACGGCAGAGCGGTGCCAGTCGTTCGGCCCGGGACCCATGGCCCTCACCTCAACCCCGGGCGGCCCTCCTCACTGCTCCCGGTCCCGGGCGACGCTTGTCATGGGCCCGGTTTCGCGGCTGTCGCTCCGGGCCCGGAGGAGCTGATCGCCATGACGACCCTTGCCGGACTACCCAACCGCCCGGTCCGCGTGAACGCGGTGCTCGACACACCACTGTCCCGCTGGCTGTGGCTGGTGAAGTGGATCCTCGTCATCCCCCACTACGTGGCGCTGTTCTTCCTCTGGATCGCCTTCACCGCCGTGAGCATGATCGCGTTCTTCGCCATCCTGTTCACCGAGCACTACCCACGCGCCCTGTTCGACTTCAACCTCGGCGTACTGCGCTGGACCTGGCGGGTCGCCTACTACTCGTACGGCGCCCTGGGCACCGACCGCTACCCGCCCTTCAGCCTGGGCGAAGAACCCGACTACCCGGCCCGGCTGGACATCGCCTACCCCCAACACCTCTCCCGCGGCCTGGTCCTGGTCAAGTGGTGGCTGCTGGCCATACCCCACTACATCATCATCGGCTTCTTCCTCGGCGGCTGGCACCTCGGCTGGTGGGACGGCGGACTCGTCGCCGTACTCGCCCTGATCGCCGCCATCACCCTCGCCTTCACCGAGAAATACCCGAAGAGCCTGTTCGACCTCATCCTCGGCCTCAACCGCTGGGTACTACGCGTCGCCGCCTACACCGCCCTCATGACCGACACCTATCCCCCCTTCCGCCTCGACATGGGCGGCACCGAACCGAGCGAACCGGAGGTACTGCCGTGATCGCGTTTCTGGTGGCGGCGTTCCTGATCGTGCACGGGCTACTGCACCCGGGGGTCTGGACGGCGCCGCAGCAGCCGGACAAGCCGCCCCCGTTCGACCCCGGACACTCGTGGGCTCTGGCAGCCGCTCATGTCTCCCCCGCGCCGGCCAGGGCCACGGCCCTGGCGCTCGCCTGGTACACCGCCGTCGTCTACACCGTCGCCGGTGCCGGGACGCTCGCGGGCAGCGAGTGGTGGCCCACGGCAGCCGTTGTCGGGGCAGCGACCGGTCTCGTCCTCAAAGCGATCTGGTTCGATCCGTGGCTCAGTGTCGGCGCGCTGCTGGACGTGGGCGTCGTCGTGGCGGTGGCCTCCACTTGGCCCGCCTCCGCCTACTGAGCGCGAGCGCCCGACCCGGAAATCCCGAGCCCCCGACCGGATATCACCGCCGGTCGGGGGCTCTGGCTCGCTGTGCCCCGGTCACGCCGCGCCAGGCAGCCCTGTCACAGCGCCCGCAGCCCGTGTTCCCGGAACTGCTCGCGTACCCGCTCCGTCAGGTCCGGGTCCGGGGTGGGAGTGTCCCGCAGGGGGAAGGTGATCCCCAGAGCGTCGTACTTGTGGGCACCGAGTTTGTGGAACGGCAGGACGTCCACCCGGTCGACGTTGCCCAGCCCGGCGAGGAACGCGCCGAGGCCGTCGACCGCTGCCATATCGTCGGTCCAGCCGGGCACGAGGACGTAGCGGATCCACACCGGGACGCCGAGCCGGTCCAGGCGGGTGGCGAAATTGAGGGTCGGGGAGAGGTCCCCTCCGGTCAGCCTGCGGTAGGTCCGGACGTCGAACGACTTGATGTCGAGCAGGACCAGGTCGGTGTCGGCGAGTAGTTCGTCGCTGGCGCGGGCGCCGAGGAAGCCAGAGGTGTCGAGGGCCGTGTGCAGGCCGAGCTCCTTGCAGCGACGGAAGATCCCCGCCGTGAACGCGGGCTGCAACAGGGCCTCCCCGCCGGTGAGCGTCACTCCCCCGCCGGCGGTCGTGATGAAGTGCCGGTACTTCTCGATCTCGGCCGTCACTTCGTCGACGGTGGTCCGCTTGCCGTCGCGCATGTGCCAGGTGTCGGGGTTGGCGCAGTACAGGCATCGCAGCGGGCAGCCGCTGAGGAACAGCACGAACCGGGTCCCGGGACCGTCCACCCCCGTGGAGAGGTCCCAGGAGTGGATCCGGCCCGTGACCGGTTCGACCGTGGTCTTCATAGCGATCCGTGGAAGGTACGGCTGATCACGTCGAGCTGCTGCTCACGGGTCAGGCGGACGAAGTTGACGGCGTATCCGGAGACCCGGACGGTCAGCTCCGGGTACTTCTGCGGGTGTTCCATGGCGTCCTGGAGCGTCGCCCGGTCCAGGACGTTGACGTTCATGTGGAAGCCGCCGGAGGCCGTGTACGCGTCCAGGATGCCGACCAGGTGGCCCGCTCGCTCGGCCGGGTCGTGCCCCAGTCCCTCGGGCGTGATGGTCGTGGTGAGCGAGATGCCGTCCCGGGCCTGCTCGTACGGGAGCTTGGCCACCGAGAGGGCCGAGGCGGCCACGCCGTGCAGGTCGCGGCCGTTCATCGGGTTGGCCCCGGGGGCGAAGGGCTGTCCGGCACGGCGTCCGTCGGGGGTGTTGCCGGTGTGCTTGCCGTACACCACATTGGAGGTGATGGTCAGCACCGACTGCGTGTGCTCGGCGTCGCGGTACGTGGGGTGCTTGCGCACCTTGGCCATGAACGACCGGACCAGGTCGGCGGCAATCTCGTCCGCGCGGTCGTCGTTGTTTCCGTACGCCGGGTAGTCGCCCTCGATCTCGTAGTCGACGGCCAGGCCGGTCGCGTCGCGGATCACCTTCACCCGCGCGTACTTGACCGCGGACAGGCTGTCGGCGGCGACCGACAGACCCGCGATGCCGCAGGCCATGAAGCGGTGCACGGGGTGGTCGTGCAGTGCCATCTCGATGCGCTCGTAGGCGTACTTGTCGTGCATGTAGTGGATGACGTTGAGCGTGTTGACGTAGGTGGCCGCCAGCCAGTCGAGCATGTGGTCGTACGCCTTCGACAGCTGCTCGTAGTCCAGGTGTTCGCGGGTCAGCGCGGGGGCCTCGGGTGCGATCTGCTCGCCGGTCATCTCGTCCCGGCCGCCGTTGATCGCGTACAGGAGAGCCTTGGCAAGGTTGACGCGTGCGCCGAAGAACTGCATCTGCCGGCCCACCGCCATCGCCGAGACACAGCAGGCGATCGCCGTGTCGTCACCGGTGCGCGGGCGCATCAGGTCGTCGGACTCGTACTGGATCGCACTCGTGTCGATCGAGACCTGCGCGCAGAACTCCTTGAATCCGGACGGCAGTCGGGGCGACCACAGGACCGTCAGGTTGGGCTCGGGGGCCGGGCCGAGGTTGTACAGGGTCTGCAGGAAGCGGAACGAGGTGCGGGTGACCAGCGTGCGGCCGTCCGCGCCCATACCGCCGATGGACTCCGTCACCCAGGTCGGGTCGCCGGAGAACAGTGCGTCGTACTCGGGTGTGCGCAGGAAACGGACGATCCGCAGCTTGATCACGAAGTCGTCGATCAGCTCCTGGGCACGTGTCTCGTCGAGGATCCCCTCATCCAGGTCGCGCTGGAGATAGACGTCCAGGAAGGTGGAGGTACGGCCGAGTGACATCGCGGCGCCGTTCTGCTCCTTCACCGCCGCCAGGAAGCCCAGATAGAGCCACTGCACGGCTTCGTGCGCGGTGACGGCGGGGCGGGTGACGTCGCAGCCGTACGAGGCCGCCATCTGGGCCAGCTCGCCCAACGCCCTTTCCTGCTCGGCCAGTTCCTCGCGGTCCCGGATGACGTCCGGGCTGGAGGGCCGCGCGTCCAGCAGAGCTCGTTCGGCGCGCTTGGCCTCGATGAGGCGGTCCGTGCCGTACAGCGCGACCCGCCGGTAGTCGCCGATGATCCGGCCACGGCCGTACGCGTCCGGTAGTCCGGTGATGATGCCGGCCTTGCGGGCGGCGCGCATCTCGGGGGTGTAGGCGTCGAATACGCCGTCGTTGTGGGTCTTGCGGTACGTGCTGAAGACGCGCGTGACGAAGGGGTCGGCCTCGTAGCCGTACGCCTTCAGTCCGTTCTCGACCATCCGCAGCCCGCCGTTGGGCATGATCGCCCGCCTCAGCGGGGCGTCGGTCTGCAGACCGACGATCAGTTCGCGGTCACGGTCGATGAAGCCCGGCCGGTGCGACGTGATGGTGGACGGGTTGCCCGGGTCGACGTCGAGGATGCCCAGGCGCCGTTCCTCGGGGAACAGCCGAGCGATCTTGTCCCAGACGGTGAGCGTGCGTTCGGTCGGCCCGGTGAGGAACGCGGAATCGCCTTCGTAGGGCGTGTAGTTGGACTGGATGAAGTCGCGCACGTCGATGTGGCCCCGCCAACGCGTGCCGGCGAAGCCTCGCCACGCCTCGGTCGTCGGCTGGGGTCCAGCTGTCACCGTTGCCGTCATCGCCGGTCTCTCCCTCGCTCCGCACGTGAACTGTCTGCACTGTCATACTCGTGGCTCGCGCTGCCTGCGGGCAGGGCCGGTCGGCGCACCCCGGGCGCGCCAACGGTCCCTCTCTCGGAGGGGCCGTTGGGCCTGGTCAGGCCGGGCCTCGCCGGGGCACACAGACCGGGGCGCCCCCGCAGACAAGTGGGGGCGCCCCGGTCCGACGGGCATACAGCCCTCAGATCAGCCAGCGGTTGCGGCTGACGAACGGCAGCCGCGCCCAGGCCTTGCCCAGGCCCCAGGTGGCACCGGCGCCCGCGGCCGCGAGGGCGATCAGGACGACGGCGTAGACGACGTGGTAGTCGGCGAACGGGTTGGTCGACATGCTCAGCGACCCGTCGGACAGATGCTTGGCCGGCGGCCACTCGGCGATCCACATCAGCGCCATCATGAGCGTGCCCGCGACCGCGGCGAGCCGCAGGCCGATGCCGGCGATCAGGGCGAGGCCGATGGCGAGCAGACCGAGCATGAACAGCCAGTTGGCCCAGGTGGCCCCGGCCCAGTCATGGAAGGTGGACTCCATCGGTCCGGCGGACACGCCGCTGAGGAAGCCCATGGTGGGCGAGCCGCCGTCGATCCAGCCCTTGCCGGACGGGGTCGCGTAGCCGAAGCCGAAGGTCTTGTCCAGGAAGGCCCACAGGAAGACGAACCCCGTCAGGACCCGCAGACCGGCGAACACGTACGCACGGGTCGCCGTCGCGGCGGCGGTCGTCTCGGCGTCGGAGGCGGGAGCCGTCCCGGTCCTGCGCAGGGACGGGAAACGGAATCCCAGGTGCCGGGTGGGGTGGTCGTGCACTGCCATGATGCTCATCCCTTTCGAGGGGCGCGACGCGCAGAATGCGATGGACGACTCTTGTTGCACCTTCAATGTCCCGCCCCGGCGACGCCCTTCGGAGGGGCTGCAGGGCCCGGGACCGCGGGCCGAACGGCCCTCTGTGCGGGGCCCGTTGGCTTCCGTCAGCGGTCCCGGGCCCAGTCGGCGATCTCAGGCAGGTCTGTACGGTGACGGGGGTGGCCGTGGCACGCCGAGACCACCGGCTTGTGCGGGGTGAACCGGCCGTCGTACTCGAAGTCGCTCGCACCACGTCCGGCTCCCGCTCGCCGCTCTCGGTGCCGGCCCACTCCCGGATCAGGGCCGACCGGCCCATCCGCCTCGGCCCCGGCGCTTGTCTTCAGGTCTTCGGCACCAGCACCACTGGGCAGTGGGAGTGGTGCAACAGAACGTGCGCGACCGGGCCGAGCTGTGGACCGAGCCGGCCTGCTCGCCGACGCGCGCCGATGACCACGACGCCAGCGTGGCGCGTACGCGTCAGCAGGGCGTGGGACGGGCTGGTGCTGACCGTCCGGCTGTCGACCCCGACCTCGGGATACTCCTCGCGCAGGCGGGCGATGCCGAACCGCGGAACGGCTTCTTCCGCCAGGTCGTCGCGCGCCTGGCGCTCCCGGCCCGCACTCGTCGCGCTCACCAGTGAAGGCAGTTCGGGCGTGGGGCGCCGGTGCGTCGGGGAATGCAGGACGTGCAGCTGGACCCCGCGCCGTGCCGCCTCCTGGAAGGCATAGACGGCTGCGGCCTCGTCGGCGTCGCTCTCCAGACCGAGCAGCACCTCGCGCCCCTCGTCGCAGGGGTGGTCCCCACGGACGACCAGCAACGGACCGTGCGCCTGCACAGCCAGGCGCCAGCTCACCGAACCGGCCAACAGGCCGCTCACCCCGCCGAACCCCCGGGTGCCCACGACCGTGAGAACCGCGTCCTTGCTCTCTCCCGCCAGCGCCCGCACGGCCCCGCCCTCCACTGCCCTCGTCTCCACCGGCACACCGGGGTGGCGCTCGCGGACCCGCGAGGCGGCCGACGCCAGAACGGGCCCCGCCTCATCGCGGTCGGCCACGGCGTAGACCACGCGCAACACGGCGCCGCGGCGCACCCCTTCCTCCACAGCCCAGTCCAGCGCCCGTACGGCGATCAGTGAACCGTCCACTCCAACGACCACATGACGGTCAGGCATTGTTCTGACTCCCTTCTGTTCCGTGCGCCGGTCACTCCCGTGATGTGCCGTCGGCGGCGAATTCGCAGCCGCCGGCACGCGGGGTACCAGGACGCCCCGCACGAGCGATGCTCGCCGCCCGCGGACGCCCCAAGGAGAGGCCGACAGAACCTGTCGACACGCCGTACGTCCCGAACCAGCGGGCCGTACGGCCCCGGGCCCGACCAAGAAGGCTGGCGGACCTTCATGCGGTGACATCCACCCCGTACACGGTTCGCCCACCGACGAACTCACGCCCGGCGACCAGCTCGGGCTCGATGCGAACGAAGACCTCCTGCGGCGCGGGAACCCAGGAGACCGGGCCTGTGCGGTCCAGGCACTCATGCTCGGCGGCGTCGGTCACCACCGTGGCCGCGCCCGTGACGACAATGCTCCAGCCGCAGTGTCCGGCCGCGTCGACATCGTCCACCTCGAAGGCAACCACCGCGCCGTCGATCGAGCGCACCAGTTCCGAGGCCGCAGAGGCGCGCAGCAGAACCCAACCGTCGGCGTCCAGGACGAAGTTGACCGGCAGCACGGCGGGCAGCGCCCCGCGTGTGCAGACGACGTGGCTGATGGGTGCCCTGTCCATCGGCCGCAGGCACTCCTGCCGCCCGAGTGCGCGGGATCCGTCGTTGGGGTTCATCTGCCGGCCCGTCCTTCGCCTGGTACAGCGGTGCTGCGTGCCTCTACCCTGAGCCGATCGGGGCCCGAGGACGAGGGGCCACGAGTCCCGGTCGCGCCGGAGAACGGGCCCGCGGTCGGGTGGGCCACGAGGGCGCGGCCGGTTCCGGCCGGTCACCGACAGGGGGCTCTCCGGCGGATCCTTCACGCCGTTGGTCCGGCAGGCGTCTTCGAGCTCCGTCCAGACCTGGCCACGGCCCTGGCCCGTGCACCGCAGGTCGTGACCGGAAGTTGATGTCCATGCGGACGTGCCGAGCGCGCCGCTGGACGTGCCGCGACATGCCGTCGATCGTCTACGGCACCGTCGTAGCCGGTCGCTTCACACGGCGGAGCCGCGCATTGCCGCAGCCCCGCGCGCCCCCTCTAAGGGGCTACTGAACCCCCAACAGAACGCGCCCGGTCTGCTCAACGCTCAGCCGGCACGCCATCGAGCACCATGCTCGGGACGCGCCGCGGACTCGCGACGCCTTCGGGCCCGTATCCAAGGCGGATGAGCATCTGAACATGACCGGTCCGACCGGGCATCGGACTCAGCGAACTCCGCAGGTCCGGCCACTCCAGCCCCTGGTGCAGCAGCGAGGCGCACACACGATGCGCTGTGGCGAGGAGCCACACGTGCTGAAGAGCCTGCCCGGCCCGCAGCCAGTCGGCGCGGCGGTCGTGCTCAGTGAGGAGCACAGCGATGACGGGTGCCGCCTCAAACGGTCGGGCGAGCAGCCGCTCGGTGTGCCGCTGCGCGGTGAAGTCCCGCAAGGGAAGGTGTTCGCGGGCGTCCTGGAGGCCGAGTACCGCCCGCGGCAGGCCCACGTCTGGCCTTGGTCGCAGGTCTTGGTGCACCCAGCGGTTGCTCTCGTCGGCGCGGTCGGCATCGACGCGGTTGCGGCGCTCGGCCTCTGCGGTCAGGCGGAGCAGCCGCCCCGTCTCGACGGGGTCGGGGAACCAGAGCCGAGCGCCCTCCGCGCGGGCCGCTTCACCGAGTTCGTTCCGTAGATACGGTGGCAACGGCCGCCCTGAGAACGGGAGGCGGCTGCTGCGCCTGCGCCAGATCGCTTCATACAGATCGGTCCGATGCTCCGTGGGGCGCCGGGCAGCGGCCCCTGCCAAGCGGACGATGGCGAGCAGGCCCGGGTCCTCCGGGGAGGGCAACAGGCGCCTCACCGGCGACCATCCGGCGTGCGCGATCGCGACCCGGAGATTCAGGAGGGACGCTCCCACCGAAAGATGCAGGGCGCGACCTGCCGGGTCCGCGTGGCGCAGACCGCGTTCCGGGGCGGCGCGCACCTGGAACGTGGCCGACAGGGGATCCAGGCGGAAGGACCATGGCTGGGTGTTGTGGATCGAGGGCGCGGCGACAGCGGCCCACACGCAGGTCTCCGGATTCACGGCATCCAGGGTTGTGTTGTGCACGATGCCCTCCTCACACGTCGCCGTGGGACAGGTAGTGCAGTGCGTTCCTACGAGCGTGGGTGCTTGGCCTTCACCCCGGTGAGAGGCCGATGGTCCCGCCGGCGGGCCGGACGGGCACACCTCACGGGTGTGAGCGGCTCTCGCGGCGGTGCGCCGGCATCGCCCACTCAGCCGGTTGCCAGGTCAGGGCGTACGAGGGTGCCTGATCTCCCGTGAATGATCTCGTACGCCGCGTCCAGGGCACCGATGGCCGCGAGTGCTCCAGTGCGCTCGACGAACCTGGCGGCTGCCTCCGCCTTGGGGCCCATGGACCCGGCCGGGTAGCCTCCGCGGCGCAGGTCGTCGGGGGTCGCGTCGAGGACGGGCTGCGCGTCGTGGGTGCCGTAGCCGGCGTAGACGCACGGGACGTCGGTGAGGATGAGCAGGAAGTCGGCCTTGAGGTCCTCGGCGAGCAGAGCCGCCGTGAGGTCCTTGTCGACGACCGCCTCGACCCCGGTCAGTGCACCGGTGTCCTGGTCGGCGGTGACCGGTACACCTCCACCGCCGGCGCAGATGACGAGGACGCCACTGCCCAGCAGTCCGTGGATGGTCTCGGTCTCCAGGATCCGTTCGGGCGATGGTGAGGGGACGACGCGGCGCCAGCCCGTGCCGTCCTTGGCGATGTGCCAACCATGTGTGCGAGCGAGGGACTCGGCGATCTTGCGGGGGTAGACCTGGCCGACGAACTTCGTGGGTGTGCCGAAGGCCGGATCGTCGGCCCGTACACGAGTGTGCGTGACCAGCGCGGCGATCGGGCGCCCCGGCAAGGCGTCGTACATCGCGCGGACCAGCAGGGAGCCGATCATCCCCTGTGTCTGGGCGCCGAGAAGGTCCAGCGGGTACGAAGCTCTGAGCGCCGGATCCGCGGCGCTCTCCATGGCGAGCAGGCCGATCTGGGGTCCGTTGCCATGGGTGATGACGATCTCGTGTTCCAGGGCGAGGCCGGCGATCGCGGTGGTCACCCTGTCGATGTTCGCCTCCTGCACGTCCGCGTCAGGGCGTTCACCCCGGTGCAACAGGGCATTGCCGCCGAGAGCGATGACGATACGCATGGTCTTGGTCCTCCAGGATGGTGTTGACGAGGGCGCTGCCGGAGTGGGGCCGTTCCCCGCCTGATCCAGGGCGATGGAGCCGGACGAGGAGACCTCCCCGGTGTCCTCGGCCGTCGAGAGATCCGCACTCCGAGGTGAGTGACGCGGCCACGGTGCACACCCCCCTCCCACGGAGGAGTGTCCCGACTTCATCGAACATCGAGGATCGTTCCGGCACAGGGTGCCGAAGGCCCCGGACGCGGTGCCAACCGGCCCGGACATGGGACCGGGTGGCCCATCGCCCGGCGCGGGGCACGTGAGCACGCAGGACATGGCAGGTTCGCACGCCGTGACTGGAGGCACGCCGTGAACGCTCCCGCCGCGGCCGACATGCTGCAGGCGCTGCCGGCCGAGCACCGCCGACGTCTGATGCGCTTCGCCCGTGAGGTGCCGTTCCCGCAGGGCACCCTTCTCTTCGAGGAGGGCGGCCGCGCGCCGACCGGTTCTGGGTCATCCCTACCGGAAGCGTCGACCTCGACATGCGGCCGTCATGGAGACTCTCCGACACGACGAACTCATCGGCTGGTCCTGGCTGTTCGCCCCGCATGCCTGGCATCTGGGTGCCGCGGCGACGAGCCCGGTCCGCGCCTACGAATTCGACGCCGTCGCGCTCCGCTCGATATGCCGGGACGACCCCGCACTCGGCACGAGCGTCACGCAATGGGGGGACGACGTCCTCGCCCACCGCCTTCAGGCGGCCCGCACCCGGCTGCCGAATCTGTACGCCCCGTACGGCAGCGGCAGCCTCCTGTGACCACGCCGACGAGTCGAAGAGACAGCGCCGAAGGAGACACCACGCACGCCAACCCGCACATCGTCAGCGATGTGATGCTTCGATCCGCTATTTGCCTCGAGCCGTGACTGGCCTTCGTGACAGGATCCGGCCGTGACGACGTTGTTCCTGACGGTCGGCCTGCCCGGGGCCGGAAAGACCACGAGAGCTCGACAACTGGCCAAGGGGCACAGCGCGCTGCGGCTGACGCCGGATGAGTGGATGCTCCCGCTGTTCGGTGATCCGCAGCCGGCCGGGAAGCGCGATGTGCTGGAAGGACGGCTGCTCTGGCTGGGTCTGGAGGCGCTGAAGCTGGGAACGAACGTGGTCTTGGATTTCGGATGCTGGTCTCGTGATGAGCGGTCCGCGATCCGCTGGTTGGTGATGTCTGTAGGCGCGTCCTGTCAACTCGTGTACGTGCCGGTGGACCATGAGACCCAACGTGCTCGGATCGCCCATCGCAAGTCGACCACCCCTGATCAGACCTTCGCAATGAACGAAGCAGACCTCTTGCACTGGAGGACCCTGTTCGAGGAGCCCGACGCCACGGAACTCGATGGACATGAGGTAGGAGGTCCGCCTCCTGGGTGGTCAGGATGGCTGGAGTGGGCGGCTGATCGGTGGCCATCGCTCGCGTGACTGTCCGGCCACCCCCGGTGCCACCCGGTAACGCAACCGTGCCAGGAGCGCCGAGCCCGGAAAGATCCGCCGGACAGGCCTCAGAACAGACTTGGGGCGGCCCTGAAACGCGGTCAGTGGTGCTTCCATCGGTACGTCGAGCATCCGCCGACCGCCGCGGAGATTGTGCTGTTCGACCGGTCCTGGGCTGCATCTCCCAAGAGACAGGAGCGCTTCCGGCGTCGGCTGGTCCGCTGCGGCGCTGGAAGCTGTCTCCGATGACCTGGAGTCGATCACCCGAAGGGAGGCCCACTCGCGGGCCGAGGGCCCAACGCCAGTGATCGCCGGCATCACCGAGACTCTGCGGCAGCCTCCGACAGTGCTCGATCTGCCGCCCAAGCCGTCATCGCCGGGACACGAGCACCCGCCGCGCGATCTTCCAGACCTGCGTCCCGATCACGCGGCGAGCTTCTGAGCCTCCGTCAGGCCTCGTGCTCCCGGTGCGGTACGACGGCGACCGCACAGGCGGAGTGGTGCAATGCCGCGTGGGCAACCCTTCCAAGCTGGAGCCCGAAGCGCCCCTCGCGACGCCGGGCACCGACAATCAGCAGGTCGGCCTCATGCGAGGCGTCGACCAGCACCCGGCGGGCGTGTCCCTCGACGGTGCGCCGGTGGACATCGACGTCCGCTGGGACATCCTGCAATGCCGCCTCCAGCTCCTCGACCGCCTTCTCCTCGTGCAGGCGAGCGGGATCTCCGGCCAGCAGTGGATGGTCGGTGGTCTCGTGCGCAGGGCACCTCCAGGCCCGTACGGCCTCCAGCGGCACGCCGCGGCGCCGCGCCTCCTCGGCGGCGAACCGCACGACCGCCGACTCCTTCACCTCCTCACCGACACCCACGACAACACGACCGTGGACCGGAGGCATCGCCTGGTTGTCGTGGCTGCCGCGCAGCACGATCACGGGGCAGTCGGCACTCGCCGCGACCGCAAGGCTGACGGAGCCGAGCAGCATCTCTGCGATGCCGCCGCGACCACGGGTACCCACAACCAGGACAGAGGCGTCCCGCCCCTCACGGAACAGGGCGTACTCCGGCTCCTCGAACACCACGTCGGCGCTCACCTGCACGTCGGGATGTCTCGTGCGTGCCCGCTGAACGGCGGCGCCGACGACGTCCTGGGGCAGCGGCAGCGCGGTCGGCCTGCCGATGTCCCGCGCCACTGCGGCACCCTCGTACCGATCCCACAGGCAGGCGTACACCATCCGCAGCGGCACTCCGCGCAGCACGGCCTCGTCGGCCGCCCAGTCGACGGCGCGCAGGCTCGGCTCGGAGCCGTCCACTCCCACGACCACGGGAGCGAGGAGGGCTCGTTCGACCGGTGCGTTCATATCTCCACTCCTTCAGCGGGTGCCTTCAGCCGTGCGCGACGACGGCGACAGGAGCGGTGGCGTGGTGCAGCACCGCGTGCGTGACAGAACCGATGTGGGCACCGATGGGGCTGCGGCGGATCCGGCGACCGACGACGACCAGCGATGCCTCGCGGGAGGCGTCGATGA
Source organism: Streptomyces sp. NPDC087859 (assembly GCF_044742595.1). NCBI lineage: Bacteria > Bacillati > Actinomycetota > Actinomycetes > Kitasatosporales > Streptomycetaceae > Streptomyces > Streptomyces sp. NPDC087859. The sequence goes on from NZ_JBIUUU010000012.1 coordinate 220,227, forward strand.
CCTGGTTGGCGGGACTGCCGGAGTGCGACGCCTCGACGACCTCGACGTCCGGGTACTTCTGCCGCCACGGGCGTAGTGCCGCGGCCAGCGCGGCGGCCTCCTGGCGGCCCCGCTCGGCGTTGAGCTCGGGGTCGGCGGGCAGTCCGTAGGCGAAGTAGGGAGGAAGGTTCCAGCCGTACACGACCTTCAGCGCGGTGCCGCGGCGGGAGGCTTCCTCGAAGGCGAAGGTGATCACTGTGTCGTCGGAGTGGCCGGCGTCGAGGCCGAGCACCACCGGCCGGTACGGGGTGGCGGCGGACGGGATGCCCGCCGGGTCCGGCTCGTGCTCGTCGGAAGCCTGTTCCCCGGCCCGCACCAGGACGACGGGGGTCTCCGTGTGGGCGATCACCGCCATGCCCACGGACCCCACAAGGAATCCCGCGAGGCCGCTCAGCCCGCGCGAGCCGAGGACAAGCAGCTCGGCGTCCTTCGACACCTCCGGCAGCGCGTCCATCGGTTTGCCGGAAATCTGCTCCACCTCCACGTGCACGCCGGGATGGCGCAGGCGGAGCCCGTCGGCCGTCTCACGCGGAATCCGTTCGCTCCAGTGCTGTTGCGTCTCGGCGCCCAGGAGCGGGGCCTGGGCCATGGGCTCGGGGACGGGTTCCCAGACGTGCACCAGCCGCAGCGGCAGGCCGCGCAGCTTCGCCTCGCGGGCCGCCCACTCTGCGGCTGCACGGCTCTCGGACGAGCCGTCGAGGCCCACGATGACGTTGCGGGACATGTTGTCCACCTCCTGGTCGGGGTTCTGATTCCAGAGTGGTGGCGACCAGGGACACGGTGCAGAGACCACAGGTCCCCGGTCCGGGGCCGATGGGCCCCATCGGCCGAGACATGTCCTCGCTGTGTCGGCTGTCGCTGCCGGGCCCACAGAAGTTGTCCCACGTGCCGACCGAGGTGACGGTGGCCGCATGACTGGTGCCGCAGGTGATGGCATACACAGGGATGACCGGCCTCCCACCGGTCGCCTGTCTCTGGGCTCTCGGTCGGCCCGGATTAGGCCACGGCGCTGATGACGGCCGCGCCGGCGATCACAGTGGGTCTGTTGTGCGTCGTGGCACCCGCGGTGCCGTCCGGCCCTCTCTCAGGAAGCCTCGCTGGGGCACCGAGCGGACCCGCGTCGTGCACACGGAGGTCGTCATCGTCCACGCCTGAGAACCGGCGCGTGTGTCGCAGCCAGTCGATGATCGGGACCCGGTCGCCCCAGTCAGCCGAGCATCCGCTTCCGCCACTGGGGACCGACCTGCTTCCACTCCGCGTCCCACTCCGCGATGCGTCGCCGCTCCAGACGCCCCCGGACCAGCCATCCGCACAGCAGCGCTCCGGCACCGGCGCTCGCCCCGAACAACACACCCGCGAACGTCGATTCCAGCATCGCCTCGGCCGCTGTGGAGGGCTCGGTGACCTGCTTGCCGGTGCTGTCAGTCCATACGGTGGCCGCTGTGCCCGCCTTGCTGCCGGGCTCGGCCCTCGCCGTGCCCGTGTGCGTAGACCCGTCAGCGGACGTCCACCGCACCTTCGCCCACACCGCGTCACCGCTGGTTCCGAACTCCGTCGCGGTCGCGGTCTTCGCCGCGTTCTCGGTCAGGGTGGCCGACACTGCGTGCACCTGGGCGCGCCGTGAGGCGATGCTGTCCTGCACGGCCTGCATCGTCATCTGGCCGACGATCAGGCTTCCCAGCAGGGCCAGAGTCCAGGTGGCGAGCACGATCCACGCCTCCGCGGAGTCGCTGCGGCGCCGGAGTGGATTGCTCCGCCACCGCCAGAACCACACCCGCTTCGCTTTCTTACGCCGCGTCTGTGCCATCGATGGACACCCCCATGCAATTGTCGCTCCGCGATGACCGTTCGGCATCGCGGCGGGCACGGAAGTGGTGTTCCGAATACGGCTGGGCCGTCGCGGACGCGCCGATGTTGTGCATCGCCCACTCCTCGGTATGTCACGGACCATTTCCAGCCTCGGCCGCGAACGCGCCGGCCGCATGGGCCGAGTGGCCCTGTCCTGGGCTCCGACCGGCTCTCGTCGCATGCGTCCCGCGCCTGTCTTAGCCGGGCTCGGCGGAATCTGCGGGGCGCAATGGGCCAGCTCAAGGACCGCTACCCGCAGGTGTACTTCAGTACCGAGCAGTTCTGCGCGCCCGCGCCCGAAGCCCTGGTCCCGGTGGGCGCGGTGGCCGAGCTCCCGCTTCCGGGCAGCCGTGCGTTCAGTGGCTTCGGCTGCTTCATGGCCTTGGCGACGGTGGACCACGTGCCAAGACCCCTCGTGCTGGTGCGGGCCGACCAGGCCGCCGAGGGGGTGCACGTGCCGGACGCCGACGGCCGGCCCTGGGCGCGCACCATACCGGGCTGTGGTGGTGGACGTGAACACGGGCCGTCCGTGCGAGGACGTACTGGCGTTCGCCCTCGAGAGCACGGCATTGCCTTCCGCGTCATTGCTCGTGGTGCGCCGAGGCCGGCCTGCTGGTTCTCGGCCGGAGGAACCGCCCAACCAAGGCCAGCCCTCACAGCGCGCCGGTCGGGCACGCGGTCATGCGCCACATCCGCTGCCCGGTCTCCATCGTTGTGTACGAGCAACCGGACGCAGGAGCACTCCTACGACCGCCAGGACCACGGACGGTACGGGGATGGCCACCGCCGCCCTGGCAGCGGCTCCCCAAGCCGAAGCGAAGGTGAGCCGAGCCGGACAGCACATCCCCTTTACCGCTCCAGCACCGGTACCCGCCACACCAGCATGGTGCCCCCGCCGGCCGACGTGCCCAACTTCAATTCCCCGCCCAACTGTTGTGCCCGCTCAGCCATGTTGCGCAGACCACTGCGGCGACCGTCCGGCGGGATGCCCACGCCGTTGTCGGACACCGTCAGCCGCACCTCGCGGCCGTCGGTCTCCAGGACCACTTCGGCACGGTCGGCGCGAGCGTGTCGCGCGATGTTGGTCAGCGCCTCGGAGAGCACCGCCACCACATGCTCGGCGGTCTCCCTGGGCACGTGGGTGTCCAGCAGGCCTTCCATCCGGAGGCTGGGCGGGAAGCCCAGCACCGGCGCGGTCTCGCCTGCCAGACGCACGACCCGGGCCCGCAGGCCGGGCTCGGTGCCGTCGTCCCGTTCGCGTAGACCGAAGATGGTCGATCTGATGATCTTGATGGTCTCGTCCAGGTCGTCCACGGCCCGCAGCACCCGCTCCGCGGCCTGCGGGTGCTCGATGAAGCGGCCCGCACTCTGCAGGGTCATGCCGGTGGCGAACAGTCGCTGGATGGCGAGGTCGTGCAGGTCCCGGGCGATACGGTCGCGGTCCTGCAGCACCGCGATCCGCTCGGCGTCGCTGCGGCGTTCCGCCAGCTCCATCGCCACCGCGGCCTGGGCTGCGAAGCCCAGCAGCGGCTCGGTCTCCTCCTCGGAGAACACCGTCCGGCCCGCCTCACGAACCAGCAGGACCACGCCCCGCACCCCGTCGCCGGTGCCGATGGGGACGGCCACGGCCGGCCCGAGCCCGGTGAACCGCGGCGGCCCGGCCGAGTCCTTCTCATCCCGCGAGACATCCGGGCTGGTGACGGAGGAAACCGTGGAGAAGGCCCGGCCGATCAGGCTGTCGCCGACGGGCAGCACCAGTCCGCGGTGGATCTCCGCCTCCTGCCCGATGGCCAGTTCGACGGTGAGCGAGTCGGTGCCCTCCATGGGCACCGCGACCACGGCGAGCGCCGCCCCGGTGTTCTCTCTGGCCCGCTCGGCGATCAACGCGAGAACCTCGGCGCGCTCGCTGCCGGACATCAGGCTGTGGGTGATCTCCGCGTTCGCCTGCAGCCAGCGCTCGCGCAGCCGGGACTCCTCGTACAGCCGGGCGTTGTCGATTGCCACACCGGCCGCTACCGCGAGGGTCGCCAGTACCGACTCGTCGTCCTCGTCGAACTGCGCCCCGCCACGCTTCTCGGTCAGGTACAGGTTGCCGAAGACCTGATCGCGCACCCGGATCGGGACGCCGAGGAAGGTGTTCATCGGCGGATGGTGGGCCGGGAAGCCGTACGAGGCAGGGTGATCGGAGATTTTCGCGAGCCGCAAGGGCTCGGGGCGGCGGATCAGCTCCCCGAGAATGCCGTGCCCCTCGGGGTAGCGGCCGATCCGGGCGATCTGGTCCTCGTCGATCCCGACCGTGAGGAACTCCGACAGCAATTCGCCGCCCGGCCCGATCACCCCCAGCGCGGCGTACTCGGCCTCGACCAGTACCGCCGCGGCCTCCACGATGCTGCGCAGCGCCTGCTCCAGGTCCAGCTCCCGCCCGACCGAGAGCACCGCCTCCAGCAGGCTGTGCACCCGGTCCCGGGTACCGCGCGCCGCGTCCAGACGGGCCTGGAGCTCCTCCAGCAGCTCATCCAGCCTCAGCTGCGGCAGCCGTACGCGAGCCTCTCGGGACTCGTTGGAGCTTCCCACCTGCGATCCTCCAGCCCCTTTGCACGCCCGCGCTCGACCATGCTGGTCAGTCGCCACAATATCGGGCCATCGGCTGGTCGGGGCAGGGTGGGTTCGGGACCGGACGGCTCGGGGCGACGGTCGTGCTCACACCCCGCGGCGGGCGAGCCGAGGGGGCTGTGGCCCAGCGGATCCCGGCGAAGCCCAGTGCGGTTCGGCGGCACCCCGAAGAGACGCGAGGCCGCGCCTGACAGGCGGCTCGGCCGCATGAGCGCAACCCGCCACGACGGGCCCGCCGAGGAGACACCGGACTTCCATCGGAACGCTCAGCGGCCGTGGCCCTCCTGCTTGAGCCTGTCCTGGGCCTGCGTGGCGATGACGGCGGCCTGGATGCGTCGTTCCACACCCAGTTTCGCCAGCAGGCGGGAGATGTGGTTCTTCACCGTCTTCTCCGCGAGGTAGAGCCGCTGGCCGATCTGGCGGTTGGTGAGTCCTTCGCCGATCAGGGCCAGGATCTCCCGCTCCCGGTCGGTCAGACCTGGCAGGGCGTCCGGTTCCTCCTCCACCTGCTGGCCCTGGCGGAGTCGGGCCATCAGCTTGGTGGTGGCGCTGGGGTCGAGCAGGGACTGCCCTCGGGCAACCGTGCGCACGGCCGACACCAGGTCCGAGCCCTGGATCTGCTTCAGCACATAGCCGGACGCCCCCGCCATGATCGAGTCGAGGAGTGCCTCCTCGTCGTCGAACGAGGTCAGCATCAGGCAGGCCAGCTCCGGCATGCGCGAGCGCAGCTCACGGCACACGGTCACACCGTCACCGTCGGGCAGCCGGACGTCCAGCACGGCCACCTGCGGGCGCAGGGCGGGAACACGCACCAGGGCCTGCTCGACGTTGCCGGCCTCGCCGACCACGGTGATGTCCGGCTCGTCGTTCAGGAGGTCGCGAACGCCGCGGCGTACCACCTCGTGGTCATCCAGCAGGAAGACCTGGATCGGGCCGTCCGGGCCGGTCTGCTCGCTGACCGTCATCAATCGCTCCTCGAGTCACATGTTCTGCGCCGCTGCCCGTCGACAGGCAGCTCGGCCTCCGAATCGAGATCCTTGTCGCATCCGGACCGAAAGACCAGGGCCGGTCGGCCCTGATTCCCACACCTTCTCGACCTGCACCTACCCGTTACCCGTTCCGGTGCGGCTGCCACACCCACGGGCGCCCCTGCCCCGGAATCCGAGGGCTTTCCGCGCCGGGCCACAGCTGGGGCCGATCGGCCCATCCGACGGGACGTCCAGGACCTGCCGTCCGGCCGGCATTCCTTCGACGCTGGAACTGAACCAAGTCCACGGAGCCCCGGTACGAGGCTGAGGAGCACAGCGTCATGGTCCGTTACGTGTACGACTTCCACGAGGGCGGCCGTGCCATGGCCGACCTGCTCGGCGGTAAGGGCGCGAACCTGGCCGAGATGACCCGGCTGGGCCTGCCGGTGCCACCCGGTTTCATCGTCACCACGGAGGCCTGCCGGGCTTTCCTGGTCACCGGCGCCGAACCGGACGGCATGTCGGAGGCCGTCTCCCGGCACCTGTCGACCCTGGAGGCCGGCACCGGACGGCTGCTGGGGCAGCCGGACGACCCGCTGCTGGTGTCCGTCCGCTCCGGAGCACGCTTCTCCATGCCGGGAATGATGGAGACGGTCCTGGACATCGGCCTGACCGACGAATCCGTCCTCGGTCTGGCGAAGGCCTCCGGAAGCGAACGGTTCGCCTGGGACTCCTACCGCCGCCTCATACAAATGTTCGGCAGCACGGTCATGGGTGTCGACGCCGGGCTCTTCGAGAGGGCCATGCAGATGTTGAAGGAGATCCGCGGTGTCTCTGACGACGTACACCTGGAGACGAGCGATCTCGCCGAACTCGTGGACGTGTACAAGAACCTGATCCACGACGAGACCGGCGAGGACTTCCCCCAGTCCCCCGCCGAACAGCTGCGCCGGGCGATCCTCGCCGTCTTCCAGTCCTGGAACGGTGAACGGGCCCGCCTCTACCGGCGGCGTGAGCACATCCCCGACGATCTGGGCACCGCGGTCACCGTGCAGCGCATGGTGTTCGGCAACCTCGGCGCCGACTCGGGCAGCGGCGTCGCCTTCACCCGCGACCCCGCGACGGGCCGCACCGGCTTGTACGGCGACTACCTGACGAACGCGCAGGGCGAGGACGTCGTCGCCGGCATCCGCAACACCGTGCCTCTGACCGAGCTGGAGCGGCTGGACCCGAAGTCGTACGGGCAACTGCGCGAGCACATGCTGACGCTGGAGCGGCACTACCGGGACCTGTGCGACATCGAGTTCACCATCGAGCGCGGCACGCTGTGGATGCTGCAGACCCGGGTCGGCAAGCGCACCGCCGAGGCCGCGTTCGCCATCGCGGCCGAGTTGACCGACGAGGGGCTCATCAGCGCGGACGAAGCCCTCACGCGGGTGAGCGGGGAGGGACTGGCCCGGCTGATGTTCCCGCGCTTCGACACCTCCGCGACCGGCGACGCGCTCGCCCACGGCCTGCCGGCCTCACCCGGTGCCGCGGTCGGTGCCGCGGTCTTCGACTCCGCGGAAGCCGTACGGCGTGCCGCGGCCGGTGAGAAGGTCGTCCTCGTACGCCAGGAGACCACCCCCGACGATCTGCCCGGTATGGTCGCCGCCCAGGCGGTGCTGACCAGCCGGGGTGGCAAGACCAGTCATGCCGCCGTCGTGGCCCGTGGCATGGGCAAGGTCTGCGTCTGCGGCGCCGAGGAACTCACCGTCGACACCCATGCCCGCCGCTTCACCACCCGTGGGGGCACCGTGGTGGAGGAAGGCGCGGTCCTCTCGGTGGACGGCTCCGCCGGTGCCGTGTATCTGGGCGCGGCCCCGCTCGTCGACTCCGTCGTCATGCGGTACCTGGAGACCGGTCTGCGCGACGAACGGTCGGAAGAGGCGGTCGCTCCGGTGGCCCGCGCGCTGGAACAGGCCGACGGCGTACGGCGGCTGGAAGTGCGGGCCAACGCCGACACTCCCGAGGACGCCGCAAGGGCCCGCCGGTTCGGCGCCCAGGGCATCGGGCTGTGCCGCACCGAGCACATGTTCCTCGGCGCGCGCCGCAAGCTGGTCGAGGAGATGATCCTGGCCGACACGGACATCGCCCGCGACCGTGCGCTGGACGCGCTGTTGCCTCTGCAACGGCAGGACTTCGTCGGCATCCTGGAGGCGATGGACGGCCTGCCGGTCACCATCCGCCTTCTGGACCCGCCGTTGCACGAGTTCCTGCCCGACCACACCGACCTCGCCGTCCGCATCGCCACCGCCGAGGCCCGCGGCGACCTGCCCGACCCGCACGACACAGCCTTGCTGGACGCGGTGAACCGCATGCACGAGGAGAACCCGATGCTGGGCCTGCGCGGTGTGCGGCTCGGCCTGGTGATACCTGGCCTGGTCGCCATGCAGGTGCGCGCGATCGCCGAGGCGGTCGTGGAACGCAAGCGAGCCGGAGGCTCCCCCGAGGCGGAGATCATGGTTCCGCTGGTCGGTGCCGTCGAAGAGCTGCGGATCGAGCGTGAAGTGGTGGAACGGGTGCTGGCCGAGGTCTCCCGCGAGACCGGCATCCCCGTACAGTGCCCCGTGGGCACCATGATCGAGCTGCCGCGGGCCGCGCTCACCTCGGGCCGGATCGCCAAGGAAGCCGAGTTCTTCTCCTTCGGCACCAACGACCTCACCCAGACCACGTGGGGCTTCTCCCGAGACGACGTCGAGGCGGCATTCTTCTCCGCCTATCTCGACAAGGGCATCTTCGCCACCTCCCCGTTCGAGACCATCGACCGCGACGGCGTGGGCCGACTGGTCGAGATCGCCGTCGCCGAAGGCCGTGCCGCACGGCCCGACCTGAAGATCGGCGTCTGTGGCGAACATGGCGGAGACCCCGAGTCCGTCCACTTCTTCCACTCCGCCGGACTGGACTACGTCTCCTGCTCGCCGTTCCGCATTCCGATCGCCCGTCTGGAGGCCGGCCGGGCGGCGCTGGTGGGCACAGAGGCCAGCGACAGCAGGTGAGGCGGTGACCCACCCGGCCCTGTTCCAGGGCCGGGTGGCCTCTGGGCCGGGGCGGACGCACCTGTGCCGTTTCGCGCTACGGCGCCTGCGAGCGACGATGCATCACGGCAAGCGTCCACCAGGTGCGGGCCCGCCTGCCCGATCACGTCCTCGTAAACAACCTCGGCATCGGGGAACTTCTCGCACAACGGGCGCAGCGTGTCCGTCAGCCTCTGCCGTGTCTGCCCGGTTGGAACTGCCTCCACCGATGTAGCCGTGGACCACGCGAAGGACGGCATCGGCCGCCACGCAGGTCAACGACCGGAGCGGCGCAGCCAAGCCTCGAACGGCTGGACCCATCTCGTCGTCACCGCGTACACCCGACCCTGCCTCGCCCGCCCGCTCGCCGAGGACCTCCGCCACGCCATCCCTGCGAACGGCCCTCCGAGCCCGGCTGCCGCTCGTGAAAGCGGCGTGACACCACCACTACAGCGACAGCCCACCTACGACACGGAACACGAGGAGTGAGACGTATGACCAGGGTCGTGCGGCTGGCCCGCAGCCAAGTCCGGCCCCAACCACCGGATAGGGACCGGACGCGACGCGTGTGGCATCGGCGCCGGTGCCTGATGCTCAGGTCGGCAGATCCACACCATGCGTGGTGTGGCCCCCAATGAGCTCACGCCCGGTGACCAGCTCTGGTTCGATACGGACGAAGACCTCATCCGGCCAGGGCGCCCACGAGCGCGGGCCGGTCCGGGTCAGCCGCGCGTGTTCAGCGGGGTCGGTCACCACCGTCGCCTCCCCTGTGACGACTACGCTCCAGCCAGAGCGCGTCGACGCATCAACCTGGTCGACCTCGAAGGCGACCACCGTGCCGTCGATCGCGTGCACGAGTTCTGAAGCCGCCGAAGTGCGCAGCAGCACTGCGCCATCGCTGTCCAGACCGAAGTTGACCGGCAGCACCGCGGGCAGGGCATGACGTGTGTGGACGATACGGCCGACGGGCACCTTCGCCATCAGGCGCAGGCACTCCTGCCGCTCGAGTTCACGGAAACCGTCATTGGGGTACATCAACCAGTCCGTCTTTCGCCTGAAACAGCGGTATTGAGCGTGTGACTCCCATCCTCCGCCGGGCCAGGGATGAGGATGAGCGGCCATCAGTCCCGGCCATACCGGAGAACGGCCCCGTCAGACCGTGATCCGGCGCCCGGTGATCTCCTGAGGGGCGATGCGCACCCACAGATCGCGCCGCCCTCCCGCCCAGGGCGTGCTGTACGCCCGCTTCTCCAGGTGGCGTACGGCTTCGGGGTCGATCACGACTTGGGCGTGGCCACGAACCAGGACGCTCCAGCCCTGGCTGAAGGCATCGTCGATGCGATCGACTTCGAAGGCGGTCATGGACTCGGATGCCTGGGACGGTGTCGCGCCGGAAGTGGTCCTGAAGACGATCGCGGCGTCGATGACGCTGTAGTTGACGGGGACGATGACCGGTCCCGAGTCGGCCGGCACCCCGAGTCGTCCCACCCCGTGCGTCGAGAGCAGCTCCCAGCACTCAGCTGTGCTCAGTTCGGTGAACTTGGGCTGGCGAGCGGCTTGACCACCGCCGGGCGGCAGCTCGACGTTCCCGCCGGTGAGCTCCGACACCGTGGTTTCCAGGGCTCCGGCCAACCTGCGGAGGGCGCCTGCGTCCGGTGCGGCGTCCGGGTGCTCCTCCAAGTGCCGGAGGTAGTCGGGCGCCATACCTGCCCGAGACGCCGTCTCCCCACGAGTGAGCCCGAGTTGCGCGCGCCGCCCAGCGACGCGGCGCCCCAGGTCACCGCGCGGCAACCCCTCCGCCGCTTTCACCGCATTCGAGGGTGTCTGTTCGACCATGACCCTCACCTCCTCTCGTCAGGCCGCCTGGACAGGGACGACCTCATACTGCTGCCCACCCAGTACGCCCTTGGGCGCGCCGGTCTCGGCGGCCTGGGTGAAGTCGTTGTACGCCTCCCCCAGGCAGGCGAGACGCATCTCGGCCACGTCGCCCTGACGGACGGGGAAGGAGAGCAATGGATGGCCATCCTCATCTGCCCAGCTCTCCTCCGTCGGAGCCAGGCCTCGGCGCCCGCCGGTATTGCCCGCAGGTCCATCTTGTCCGGACACATTGGACACCGCTTGGGCCTGTCGGCCCTCATCTCGCTGCCAGACGGGGCCATTACGAGCTGAGGACCACGGAACCTGGTCGATCCAGGAGTCGTTCAGTACCTGATCGCGACCGGCCTGCCCATGCCGTGGGGCGTGGCTACAAGTCGAGGACGGCGCGCGGCGCCTGGTCGACGCGGGCCATGGTCTCGGCGGGGACGGTGCCGCGGCGGGTCGCCCACCACGATGGAGATGGCGGTGTCCGGGTAGCGGCCCGCGGGGTGCAAGACGATCGCGAGCACCGCGCCGTAGGCCTCCTCCAGTCCGGCCAGGGAAACGATCAGAACGTCGCGGCCGTCGGCCAGGGTCCAGAGCTCACCGCGCCTCACCGCAGGGCGTCGCCTTCGCCCGCCAGGTCGTCGCCGAGGCCGAGCGCTGCCAGTTGGCGCGCGGCGTCGAGGGTGGCCTGGCGGCGGGCGGCGCGCACCACGTAGGCGTTGAGACTCACCCCGGCCGCCTCGGCACCGGCCCGGACCGAGGGCGCGAGTTCCTCCGGGATACGCAGGGTCATGTCTACGGTCATGGCCCCAGGTAGCTACCGAGTATTGGTGGCGAAAAGTGGTGGCATGAATCGGGGCATGGGAGGGGGTCCGGTACTCCAGGTTCGACGCTGCACCGGTATGAGAACCGTCCTGCTCCAGCCACCGCCACTCACTCCTCGTAGTGCGGAAGGATGCCACCGTTCTTGACATAGGTGAGGGCGGCGGTGACGTCGTAGGCGTGGATGGCGGAGACCAGCGGTGCCAGCTGGTCGAACAGGCCCCGGATCACGTTGCCGCTGAAGAAGGCGTCCCGGGCTGCGGTGTCGGCGAACCCGAGGATGAGGGAGGCGTGGAAGCGCTGGTCGCGGGGGTTGTCGTGGGCGACGTTCGGGGTGTCCCAGAGCTTTTGGATCCAGGGCAGGAACGTCTGTGTGCGCAGTTCCTTCAGCACTCCAGTGGCGGCGAGTGCGGGGGCGAGCTGCTTGTTGACGAACTTCCGGAACCCACCCGCGCCGGTCCCGTCTCTGCGGCGCAGGTAGACCAGGACGCGGGCACCGACCCTCTCTTCCGGTCCGGCGACGTCGTACCAGCGCGATGAGTTCGGCGGGCCGGCGTAGAGAAGGGTGCGGCGGAACACGTTGATCTCGTCGGCGTAGGCCAGCTTCGTCTGCTTGCGCCCCTGCAAGGGCGCGAGCACCGATCGGAAGGTGACTTCCGCGACGCCGTCGATCTTCCGGTCGACGGGGATCGAGGTCTCCACTCCGCCGGTCGCCGGCCACCGGCCCGGGTTGTGCTCGGCGAGGTGGATCTGGCGGTACTCCTCCAGGCCCGGAGTGGCGGAGATGATCCCTGAGTGCGGGCCCTTCCAGTAGTCCATGCCGGTCTGGCGGGGCTGGTCGGTGCGCACCCACAACAGGATCGAGGAGGTGAAGTGCTTCTTCACGTCCAGTTGCACGACGGCCGGTTGCATGATCATGGTGTTGCCCTTCTCTTCCTGGTCAGGCGGCTATCGGGCGAGGAATTCGACCGCGACCGGGGTGAACTCCTCGTAGTACTGAAAGATGGCGCCGTGCCCGGAGTCGGGGTAGATGATCAGCTCGCTGTCCTTGATGCGCCGGTGCAGTTCCCCGGAAAGATTGGAGGGGACCATGCGGTCGTTGTCGCCGTTGGCGATCAGCGTGGGCTGAGTGATCTTCGACAAGTCGTCGGGGGTGGAACGTCCCCACTTCTTGATCGCCTTCAGCTGCGTCCGGAACGCCTTGGTCTTGATCTTCGCGTCGCGGTCGGCGGTGCGCTCCTTGAGCCGGTTGACGAACGCGCGCGCGGCGGTCTTGCCGGTCGCGTTGCGGTTGAAGAACAGGAACTCCTTGGGGTCCGACCGGGTCAAGGTGGCACGCAGGATGTCCCAGTACGTGGTGCGGGCAACCTTGTCGATGTCCTTGCCGCCCTTGGGTCCGGTGCCGGTGAGGACGAGTTTGCGGACGAGTTCGGGGTGCTTGACCACCAGGGCCTGGGCGATGAAGCCGCCGAGGGAGAAGGAGAAGATGTCGATCCTGTCGAACCCGAGCGCCGAGATGAAGGCGTAGGCGTCGTCGGCCATCGCCTCGATGCTGTCCGGCACCTGGCCGGTGGAGGCTCCGACACCGCGGTTGTCGAAGGTGATGACGTGACGGCCCTTGGCGATGGTATCGATGATGCGCGGATCCCAGTTGTCCAGGGTCGCGGCGAGGTGGACGAAGAAGACGACGGGGATGCCGCCCCGGGGCCCCAGCTCGCGGTAGGCGTAGGTGACGCCGCCGGCGGTGATGGTGCGGGCCGGGGCCTTCGCGTAGGAGGTGATCACGGGGTCGTTCGAAGTGGCGTTGGGGCTCACGATGGCTTCTCCTTGCTTCCTCTGCGCCGGTGCGGTGTGCTCCGTCCGTCGCGGTCGTGGCGGGGCCGGTAGCCGCCTGTGACGCCCCGCTTTTGCCGCGAACGCCACCCTGGTACAGGGACTGCCACGTCTCCGGGCCCTGCCCGAAACCGGACACCGTCTCCCGGTCGGACACCCCGCGCCGTGGCCGACGCAGGCTGTGACCTGGCGAAACTGATCGCCGCTGGCGTGCATGAACAGGAACTCGTACATCTCGCCGTGCTTCTTCGCGTGCTTGCGGATCTTGCCGCTGAGACCGGCGACGACCGGGGCATCAGCGGTTGAGGCCGGCACCGCGGGCTGACACGGGTGGAGGGGACCAGCGATCACGATGGCTTTACCGGCGGGCTTGAGCACCCATAGGTGCTGCTCCACTTTGTCCCCGCCGAGGTTGTCCGGCACCCGGTCGTGGCCATCCAGGTGACGCGCGAAGGCCTGGTCGCAGTGGTCGATCACCTTGCCGACCCTCGACCTCGCTCACGAAGCCCGTGCTCGAGCAGTCGACGGTCGTGGCACCGAGGCGCTTGGCGGGCTCGAACCGGCCCCTGCCGATGCCTTCAGCGTAGGAACCTTCTGCCCGGGCTGCCCCCTCCCCCGCACTACCCGCGCATGCCATGTCGTGGGCGTCATCAGCGGCCGCGACCCCGCCTCCTCCATGCTGACCAGACCCGTCTCCGGGCTGAAGGCCACGCACTCCTGTGCCTCCGTTAATGACAGTGCCCGCGACATCGTTGCGAGCATCGGCGGCCGCTTGCCGGGCAGACCTGCGGGAACGCGCCCGCGCGGGCCATCTCGCCTTTTCACCCAGAGGCCAGCCGACCACGTGCTCGTCTCCCTGCTGCCGGACGCCGAGGGCCACGACGACGTCACCCTGCTTCCGGCTGTGACCGGCCTTTGGCAACAACCGCCGTACACCCCGCTCGGCCGACGGAGGCCTGAAACCAGGACACGACCGCCGCACCGCGGGCGAAACTCTCGACGCACACAGTGAGGCGGGCGTTGGAAGAGTGTCGTCATCAACCGGGCGCACCGGCAACGACACCGTCCCGACGACCGGTCACCAACTGCTGACCGCCGACCCGACCCGCCTGCTGAACCGGACCGGACACGCATCACCAGGCCAAGCGGTCAGTCAGGGGAACCTGACGAAGCAGAAGGGAAGCGCTCGCTTCTGCAGGGCAAGGACTTCACGGATCGTGCAATCGAGCAACGCAGCGGCTGTGGAGATCTCTGCCGGGAATGACCGCCCCGTGTGGAGCGGTACGTCGGCGTTGAAGGAGACGGGCACACCGCGTTCGATCAGCGTCCGTACGGGATGCTGATCGATGTGCCGTACTGCGCCCAGCGCTTCGTTGGAGGTCAGCGATACTTCGACGTGGATTTCGTCCCGCGCCAGCCGGTCCACCAGTGCCTTGCTCGACGCGGCGGCGATGCCATGACCTATGCGCTGCGCCCCCAGTCGGTCCACTGCTGCCCAGATGTGCCGATCGGAGCCGAATTCTCCGGCGTGGACAGTCACCCCACGTCCGACCGCACGCGCCGCCGAGCAGAACGCCTCGAAGCGATCGACGTCCGGATGCCTCCTTTCGTCGCCGGCCAGATCGACCCCGACGAAGGTGGAGGGCAGACGAGCCAACGCGCCGACGCACTGTTCCAGCGTCGCGTCAGGGCAGTCACGGTTCACCAGCAGAACGGCTCGTACATACGGGTCGCGTACGTCGCCGAGAACTCGGTGCGTGACGGCGAGAAAGTCTTCCAGTGAGAGCCCGTCAGTGAGGAAACGCCTGGGCGACACGCGCAGTTCGACGTAGTCGACACCCTGGGCGCTTTGCTCGGCATGCACGTCTTGCAGGAACTGTCCGAGATCGTGACCGCTGACCTGGATCCGGTCGGGCGTGTCCACCCGGTGGGCGTTGAAGAACGCCTCACCGGAACTGGGCCGCCGAGCCGGTAGACCCATCGAGCGGCGCTTGCGCTCTTCCGGTTCCAGATGCAGGTGCAGATGCGGTATCACGTCGGCTTCCTCAGTAACGCCTTGATCCAGCGCTGGATGTCCGAGGAGGAGTCCAACTCGTCCTCCGACCAGGTTCTGAGCACCTCAAAGCCACTCTTCTCCGCCAGGCTCCGCAGACGGTCCGCCCGGTAGAAATAGAAGTGTCGTCTGGGCGAGCCGTCTCCGGCCATCGGCAGCGCGATGTGCCCCTCCCCATCCTTGACCGAGATCTGTGCCATTCCCCCGGGCCGCAGCACACGGTGGAACTCCTGCAGGGACCGGAGCAGTTCCGCCGACGGCAGGTGCAGTAGCACGGCCGAACACCAGACCGCCGCCACACATCGCGCGGGAAGCGGCAGGCTCCGCACGTCGCCCAGGACTGGCAGGGTCCGGTCGTGGGCCGGCGCATGGGACAGCAGTGACAGACTGGCGTCCAGTGCCAGCACATGTTTCCCCCGCTGCGCGAACCTCAGAGCGTCGCGCCCGGCACCCGCCCCGGCATCCAGCACGAGCCCCTCGACCGCCCCAGCCAGTTCGTCGATCTCGCCGGGGAGGGCAGAGCCCGGTGCGAACGACGCCGTCCGACGGGCGTAGGACTCGGCCGCGCTGTCGTATGCCAGCACCGTTTCCTCCATGGGGCCGAGAGGTCGCGACTGCTGCGCGTTCCGTAAGGCCGCGGTGGTCCAACGGGCATTCCCCAGGAAAGGGAATGCTGCCCAGTCCCACAGGTCGGGTTCGTTGAGCAGGCCGGCCCACACGCGTCGCGCGTACTGCGAAGGCAATTTCGGATCGATCAAGAGATGGCCCTCGTCCTGTTTCCAGGAGCAGTAGTAGTAGTTGCTGTGCCGCGCGGCCGCGGCCGCCAGTCCCGCCGATATGGTGATGCGCCGACTTCCCGGAGCGACGAACGACTTGGGGTCCATGCCCGGCTCCAGCGGGAACAAGTGGAGATGCGCATGGGTGACACACGAACCGCCTCCTCCGCTGCGCGCCCCGGAGGAACCGTGCTCTACCAGGACCACCGCCCCGCCGAACGCACGACGTATCAGCTCCGCGGCTCGCCACGCGGTGCGGAACACGTGGGCGCGTTCACCACGGGGTAACTCGCCCACGCTCAGAACGTGATGGTGGGGCACCACCAGTGCGTAACCAGGCGCCACGCAGCCTAACCCGGACAGGACGTCAGCGGCCCGGGTGCGCAGCACGAGCCGGGAGAAGACCTCCTGCAATCCCGGCAGGCGCGGGTCCCCGGTCGCCGCGCCCCCGCTCCAACGCACCTCGTCGCAGAGCTCGCAGGGGCCGTCGGCATCCCTCCTCCTCACGGCCCCACCCTTCCTCCAGAGGCGCTCCGCCGTTGCCACAGATAGTCGAAAAGCATAAGTAATAGGGGAACTACGAGCGACATCAGGAATTCCGATACGGACAGGCTCCCGCTGATCAACAGTCCCAGCGGGATACCTGTGGCCACGACGGAAACCAACCACAGTATCGCAGTGAGCCGTTTCGTCCGGAGCCAGTCCCGCAGAATGCTCCGCACCAGCAGACCTCGCGAGAAGCGCCGTCCCACGTCCTCGTTCTGCAAGATCACACAACCGGGAAACAGAAGCGACGCCCGACTGTGCGGCGTCGTAAGGATGGTCGACCTGGCCAGCGTCAGCGCGTTGACAAATGGCCAGACAGCCCATATGGACGGCCGGGTCGGGCTGCGTGGAAGTTCCCACACTCCGCTTTCCTGCTGCGTATCCAATATTCCCTGAAGCGCTTCGAACACTTTCGGCTGAAGCGGATCGACCACACCCGCCGACAGCAGGGCACTGAGAGCGAGGGGCCCCGCGAAGTGCGGCAGCGAGTTCTGGAAGACGACGGTCGCGCCTGCCTGGACGAACGGCACGTCGTACTCCTCCACCGTGGTGCTCCGTTCGACATGGGTCCCAGGCCTGAGTCCCTCCAGCAACCACTCCGTAGTGCGACGGATGGTGTTGACGCTCAGCGCGCCCGGAATACGGGTCAGAGCCATGAGAGCCCAACTCGTGTGGACCAGGGTGGGCTCAGCGCCGGCCAGCGGGCCCCAGGCGGGCACCTCGGGGTTCTGGGCATCGATGAGCCAACGCTGCGCCTGGGCCAGCGCAGCCCGGTCCCCGCCGCACTCGTCGAGGGCCAGGACAGCGAGGGCGGTGTGAAACACACGCGAAGGCTGTCCGGCATACGACCCCCAGCCGGAGTCGACGTTCTGGTTCTCCCTGATCCACTCGGCACCGCGCCGCAAACTCGCACCACCACTGAGTAAGCCCACGTCCGGCCTACTCAACGCACGAACCACCCACGCTGTGGCCTCGAGTATGGGGAATCCATTTGTCGTTCGCACAGACCAGCCACCGCTTTGCGGATTTCCCGAACTGGTCTGCTGACCGATCAAATAGTCCAGCACCTCAGGAGTCCTCTCGAAGACAACCCCTGGAACACTGAAGGTGAACAGGCCGACAGCGGATGCAGTGACACCTGGAAGGGGATCGTCCAGATAGTGGTACCAACCCGCCGCCCCGGAATCAGACCGGAAATTCCGCCGCAGACAAGTATGAGCACGGTCGATCGATTCAGTTAACGCAAACCCGTCCAGATCGGCCGTCGACCGCGCCATGACATCCCCCTGAAGCACCGCGGAACTGCTCTCGTGCCGCCATGATGCCCACCGGGCAGCGGCATGATTCGCCGTTTTGCAGTCGACAGGCCTCAAAGGGCCCCGACCGAACAGCTTCCGGCCACCCTCGCGGAGACATGGTCGCGAAAGCGACGGTCACCCAGGCGATCGGTGTACGGCGATGCCAGTGCCCCCAGGACCAAAGACAAGATGATCAGAGGCAGCCGCGCTCATGGGCCTGACGCAGACACAGCGGCATGCAGCGGCAGCTCATCGTCGTCGTGCATCCCGGGCCGACAACGGGCGCGGGCTGACGGAACCGCCCATCGTGAACGCCTCCACCTCCTGCGCGAAGCGAGTGTCACCGAAGAACAGCTCGCCCGGCTGCGCTCCCCCGCCGGACTCGGCCTCAGAGCCCGTATGCCCGGCCCGGGACTTGCGCTCCCCTTCGAGTACCTGGTGGAAGGTCGCCAGCACGTGAGGACGAGCAGGGCGGCGGTGACTCCCTGGAGATCCGGGCGGCGATCAGCGCACCGGCACAGGTACCGCAGTTGATGGACCAGGGGACGACGACCAGGTCGCCGGGGCGACGGCGGTCACGGCGCCGCCGGTCTCGACGACCTGGGCTACGCACTCGTGGCCGAGTGCGATTGTCAGGTCGATGCAAGCCGTGCCCGGCCAAGATGAAGGAGTCCACGTAGCAGGAGGACGCGGCCATGGGAGCCCTGCTCTCAGGTTGCGTCAGCGGGCGAAGAACACCGTGCCACCGGCCGACGGAGCCATGGTCGGCCTCCTCGGTCACTGCGCTCATTCCAACTCCGCCAGATCTCCTGGTTGGCGAGCGCCGTATCAGACAAAGGGCAGCACGAAGATCATCAAATTCTTCCAGCCCCGCCTGGGGAACCCGCTCCTCGGCTCCGACGCTTCTCGTGTGCGCCAATGGGCGAGAGTCTTTCGGCTGGCGACACAGCGGGGATGGTCGGCCCCCAGCACCCGCGCCATGTCCTCGACCACCTCGGTCAACGCGACCACGGCTCTGGCAGGATCTCCCGCTTCACCTTGCCACTCAGCCAGGGTTTCCCGGGTGATGAGAGTGGAAGGATGCTCGGGGCCCAGCACCTGGACCATGTCGTCCAGGAGTTCGGAAAAGGCCGTTGCCGCCTTCGCCGCATCCCCCGTCTGCCCCCCACGCATAAGCAAGGTTGGCTCGGGTGCTGAGAGTGTGCGGGTGGGAGGGTCCCAGTATCCGGATCCGGTCTTCGAGGAGTTCGGCGAAAGCGGCAGCCGCACCAGCCACATCACCTGCCTCTCCTCGCCACCGGGCAAGGCTGTTTCGGGTACTGAGGGTGTGCGGGTGATCAGGTCCAAGAACCCGGGTCCGGTCTCCGAGGAGCTTGGCGAAAGCGGCAGCCGCACCGGGCGCGTCCCCCGCCTCTCCCCGCCACCGGGCAAGGTTGCTCCGAGTGTCGAGGGTGTGCGGGTGATCGGGTCCAAGAACTCGGGATCGGTCTTCGAGGAGTTCGGCGAAAGCGGCAGCCGCACCGGCCACATCACCTGCCTGCCCCCATGAGTAGGCAAGATTGTGCCGCGCGCCCAGCGTGTCCGGATGGTCGGCGCCCAGAACACGCTCCATGTCGTCCCGCAATTCGGAGAAGATGGCTGCTGCCCCGACGGCGTCCCCGCACTGGCCTGTCCAGCGGGCCAGACCGTACCGGGCGGTGAGGGTGTCCGGGTGATCGCGGCCAAGCCGATTGGCCGTGCTGGTGACGAGCCGACGGTGGTAGTCCCGGGCAGCGGTGACTTGGCCGCATTTGCCAAGGCTGCGTCCAGCGCGGAACAACACCGCATGGGCGCGCGGTCGATAGATCCCGTCCTCGGCGCAGGAAGCCAGAGCGGCCGTGTTGTCGCGCAGAAGCCTGGCCAGGGAGGTATCGCGCTCGACATACGGCCAGGTGGCTGCCAGAGCGTCTGCGGCCGCTCGGGCGGCGTCATCGCGGTGCGGACCGGTGAGTGAGTCACGGACGGCTCGTTGGACAAGCTGGTGTACGCGGACTTCGGCAGCCACGGCGTCGGTGGGGCGGTCCATCAGGCTCAGCCGACGCAAGATACTCAACGACGTCAGGACGTCCCTCTCAGAGAGCAATCCGTCAGTCGTGGAGGGTGCTGCGCTCGGGCCAGCGACTGCATCCCCCGAAGTGGAGGCTTGAGCCTCGTCAAAAGACGCTGGCGTGCGGGATGTGCCCCGGTGCCGCGTGACGTAAGCCCGAGCCGGTGCGCTGACCAGAACTGCATCCGGGACACCATTGCCGTCCAGGAACGAGGCGAGTTGAAGCAGAGGGCGGGCCAGCCCCACGGGCCGCAGCGCGTCAGCTCGTTCGATGGACAGGGCCCACGTCGCGGCCACAGCCTCCCGTTGTCCGTCAGGTCGGCGGGCGGGCGCGGTGTCGTCCAACGCGGTGGCGCGGTCCGAGAGGAGCCGACGGTACCGGACGCAGTTCATTCCCACGTCGGAGAGTTCGGCGACATAGGCAGCGGCCTGGGACAGTGCCAGGGGCAGGTGTCCCAGGTCATGCGCAAGAGCGGCGACCTCTTCGTGCGGTTCGGCCAAGCCGTGGGTTGCGAGGACAGCGTTGAGGTACGCGAGCGATTCCGCGGGAGAGAAGACTCCGACCGGAATGAGCTGACGGTCGGCCAGCAGAGCGGGCTCACGGCTGCGAGTGGTGACGAGCGTAAAGCCAGTGGGGCTGGCGGGCGGCCACAAGCCGCGAAGGTGGTCCGGGTCGGTCACGTCGACGAGAACGACCAGCCAGCGGCAGGGGCGCTGGCCGGCCTTGGGCTCCAGCCAGGCCAGGAATGCGGTGGCAGCCTGATCCGCATCGACAGGGGATGTGCTCCCCAGCAGCTCCGTCGCCGCCGCCGCATAAGAAGAGATGACGGCGGATGCTCCGGCTGCCGCCACCCACACCAACACGTCCAGCTCACCGCTCTGCCAGACCGTCCGCGCGTAGCGAGCAGCAAGTTGAGTCTTCCCCGTCCCTCCTAAGCCGGCCAGGACGGCTGTCGGCGTGGCAGACGCGACACCGGTTGCGCCCCGCAGTATGAGGGCACTGTTGAGGAGGACGGTCTCAGCACGCTCTTGGAAGCCCGCTGCCTGTGCGGGGATTGCCCCGACTTGATGCGGCCACGCGGCCGCCGGTCGGGATGGCTCATGGTAGTGAGCGATCTTCCCTGTCACCGGGCCATGAAACGTGCTGCGGCGGAAGTCGAATCCGTCACCGCCGGAGCCGGTACCGCCCTGCGCCGTGCGGTCCCCCGTTCCGCGTTGCTCCATCAGCCACTCCCTCGGGCTGGGATGACATTCCTCTTCTACCCTCGCTGATAGCCAGGGAAGCCAACGGGCTGTGCCCCCTAGTGTGGATGCGCGGGCAACGCATTGGGCGTGATTCGAAGTCCCGGAGTCGTTCCGACCCCGTCGCCGTCTGTCACGCTGCCCCGTCCTCACCCGGCTCATCAGCTCGCGGAGCTACTCACCCCCGCCCTGCCGCCGACCGGACAAGGCTTGCTCGTCCCGCGCCAGCCGACCGACCTATGCAGACGCGGCACCAAGGCAGTGATCCCGGCGCAGGAAGGAGCAGGCCGCCAACCAGAGGAAGAAGGGCTCCGGCGATGGTCTGCTCGCCAGCCCCGACGCCAGCCTCTACAACGACCAGAACACCGTCCAGCGCCTGCTCAACAAGCTCAGGGCCGGGGCGAGGCATCGCACCCGACACGACAACATCCTGGACTGCTACCTCGCCGGACCCACCTGCACCCTCGAGGATCTGGATCAAGACTTCGCTCCGGCCAACCATCGACCATGACTCAGTACGCGCCCTGAGCGAAGCTGCGGCGAGACACGGCAGCAGCACCCACACGGCGTGAGGACTGATTCGCGCCGTCGGCCGACCAAGCCGACCCGGTATACATCAGGCGCGTGTTCACGCGACGGTCCAGTAGTGGAATCAGGTGCTCGGCCACGTGCTGAGTGCCTGGTCGGCGACGCGATGCATGTCCTCGCGGCTGGCGCCGCCGGCGGCCTGCACGGCGAGGCCCTGCCCGACAGTGTGCACATAGCGGGCGAGCGTCTCCGGGTCGGCGGTGGGGGGCAAGTCACCCTCGGCCTGGGCCTGTTCGAACCGTTTCCGCAAGGCGGCCACTCCGGCCTCCCGACGTTCGGCCAGGTCGCGGCGGACCGGCTCACTCTCCGGGCCGGCCGCCAGCGCGGACTGCACCAGCAGGCAGCCGCGCGGGCAGCCGGGCGCGGTGTGGGCCTCCACGCCTCCGTGCAGCATCGCCTCGGCCACCTGCCGGGCGGTGGGTAGCTCAAGAGCCGGGGCCACGAACCCTCCCGGGCCTTCCACATAGCGGTCGACGGCCTTGCGGAACAGCTCCTCCTTGTTGCCGAAGGCGGCGTAGATGCTGCGCCGGTTGATCCCCATGGCCTCGGTCAGCGCGGCGAGCGAGGCGCCCTCGTAGCCCTCGGCCCAGAACAGCCGCATGGCCACGTCCAGCGCCTCGTCGGTGTCGAAGGACCGGGGCCGTCCCGTGCTGGGCATCGAAGCCTCCTTGAGAAAAGTTCGCCGCTACGGAAGGAATCCCGTGGTTGCCCAGGTTAGTGTCATCATGCATATAGTAACCGATCGGTTCGGTTCGTAAGTGAAGTGTTGAAGAGCCTGGAGACCCCCTTGTGAGCACCCAGTCCGCCCCCGGCGCCACCCAGTCCCCCGTACGACCACCCCTCGAAGGCAAAATCGCCCTGGTCACCGGCGGGTCCCGAGGCATCGGTGCCGCGATCGTGCGCCGCCTGACCGCCGACGGCGCCCAGGTCGCCTTCACCTACACCAGCGCCAAGGAACAGGCCGACACCGTGGCCGAGGCCACAGGCGCCCTGGCGATACAGGCGGACAGCGCGGACCACGAAGCCGTCCGGGCCGCGGTCGGTCGCACCACGAAGCATTTCGGCGCACTGGACATCCTCGTCAACAACGCCGGCGTCTCCCACGCCGCACCGATCGAGGACTTCCCGCTGGAGGAGTTCGACCGACTCATAGCGGTCAACGTCCGGGGCGTGTTCAGCGCCGTCCAGGCCGCCACTCCCCACCTCGGCCAAGGGGGCCGCATCATCACCATCGGCAGCGTCATCGTCGACCGGGTCCCCTTCCCCGGCGCAACCGTCTACGCCCTGACCAAAGCCGCCGTCGCCGGCCTCACCCGCGGCCTGGCCCGCGAACTCGGTCCGCACGGCATCACCGTCAACAACGTGCAACCCGGCCCCACCGCTACGGACATGACCCCTGTCTCCGGCCCGTACGCGGAATCCCTCAAGCAGCTCATGCCGCTCGACCATTTCGCCGAGCCCGCCGACATCGCCAGCGCCGTCGCCTATCTCGCCGGCCCCGAAGCCCACTTCATCACCGGCGCCAACTGGAACGTCGACGGCGGCATCGCTGTCTGACCGCCCACCCGGCGGCCGCACTCCCCTGCACGTCCCCGCGCTCGCGGTCGGCGCAGAGATCGCGACCGGCGCAGGCCACCGGCCTCCAACCCCATCGCCGCCCACGACGGCACCCACCACCACAAAGGACGCACCATCATGAACGCTTCCACCACAGCTCCCGCGGCCGTCGGGTCGGAGGAGCCGCTCAGCCCCGGCTACGACGCGGCGACCAGGGACGACGCCGAGTTCAACCAGCTCTTCCGGCACGGTTTCACCACCATCGACGACGTGCAGATGCACTACGTCATCGGCGGCGACGGCCCGCAGGTCATGGTGCTCCTGCACGGCTGGCCGCAGAGCTGGTACGAGTACCGCCAGATCATGCCCTCGCTGCTGCCCGGCCGCACCGTCATCGCCATCGATCTGCCGGGCCTGGGCGACTCGACCGGAAACCCGTCCTCCAGGGCCAAGGCGGTCCTGGCCACCTACGTCCACAAGCTGCTCGAACACCTCGGCCACCGCGAGAACGTACACGTCGTCGCCCACGACTTCGGCGTCAGCGTCGCCTACCCGCTGGCCGCCCAGTATCGCGATCAGATAGCAGGCCTGTTCCTCATGGACTACGGCCTGACCGGCAAGAACCTGAAGTTCGCCACCATCGAGTCGATGTTCTGGCACTTCTCCTTCAACAAGCAGCGTCCCCTCGCGGAGGAACTGGTCACCGACCGGGTCGAGACCTTCCTCACCCACTTCTTCCAGGGGATGAAGACCGCCGGCGAGAACATCTCCGCCGACGAACTGGCCGAGTTCGTCCGGCTGTACTCCCGCCCCCAGGTCCTGCACGCCGGCTTCGAGCTCTACCGGACCGAGACCCAGGACGAGGCCGACAACACCAAGCTGCAGGAGGCCCCGCTGACCATCCCGGTCCGCATGATCACCCAGGCCGGCCTCGCCGACATGGTCCTGGCGCCCCTCCAGGACGCCGCCCCCGGCGCCACCTCCGCCGACGTTCCCGGCGCCGGGCACTTCCTCCTCCACGAAGCACCCGACCGCGTCCTGGCCGAGATCAACGCCTTCTACCCCACGGCCTGACCGACTTCGAGAGCCGGCACACCGAGGTGAGAGGAAAACCCCTGATGAACAGCCAACCCACTTCCGCCCGCGATGTTCCTACCCGCGTGTTCGCCGCCTTCGACGCGGGCGATATCGATGCGCTGGACACCCTGGTCTCGCCCGATCTCATCGACCACAACCTGCCCCCAGGGGCTCCCTCGGCGATCGAGGGAATGAAGGGAATGGTCGCCGCCATGCGCGACGGGTTCACCAACCCCCACCACGAGATCGTCTACCAGGCCGAGACGGACGACGGCTGGGTCGTCTCCCAGTGGGTGATCACAGCGACCCACACCGGCCCTTGGTTCGGACTGCCCGCGACCGGCCGTGACGTGACCTGCTCCGGCATCGACCTCGCGCGGGTGGTCGACGGCCGGATCGTCGAGATCCGGCACGTCGAGGAACTGCTGCAACTGCAGATGCAGATGCAGCTCACCGACTGAGGCAGCAGCAGGGACTCGTCAGCGCGGCGTGAGCCGACCAGACAGAACCCCCGGCGAAGGGTCGAAGTGGATCGCCCCATCGACCCTTCGCCGGAGGCGACTCCCCATCCCGCAGGGCACAGAGATCTGGCAGGTCGC
The DNA here is from genome assembly GCF_044742595.1 of Streptomyces sp. NPDC087859. NCBI lineage: Bacteria > Bacillati > Actinomycetota > Actinomycetes > Kitasatosporales > Streptomycetaceae > Streptomyces > Streptomyces sp. NPDC087859. Next base: position 245,091 of record NZ_JBIUUU010000012.1, read on the forward strand.
CGATTGCGGCTCGATCGACAATCCGTCCGCATTCCAGCGGTTCGCCAAATACCGCGCCGAGCGCGCCCGTAAGGGCCAGGTGGCCGAGGCTCGGCGCTGAGCCCGAGCCACCAGACCTGGACCCGAGTTCAGGGCGCATGCTGATCCGCACGGCCGAGACAACCGAGGAGAGAGATGTCGCGGAAAGAACCGGCCCCCACGGACTTCAGCGTGGTGCACACCTTGCTGGCCGCGATCGAGAAGGGCGACATGGACGAGGTACGCCGCTGCTTCGCGCCCGGCGCGCTCACCTGGCACAACTTCGACGAGATCGAGCAGGACGTCCATGCCATGGCTGCGATACTCGGTCACCTCTGCGCCCTCTCGACGAGCCGGAGCTACGAGGACCGACGTATCACGACGGTCGGCTCCCAGGCGTTCCTGCAGTACACGCTGACCGCGGTGCTCCGCTCCGGGGACCGGTTCCGGATGCCGGCGATGATGCGGCTGGAGATCGACTCCGGCGGGCTCGTGGCACGGATCGAGGAATACTTCGACTCACGCGTGCTCGACACCCTCGCCAAGGCCTCATGACGGCCTCCGCGTTCGGCGAGACCTGACCGTTTTTCCCCTATCGGCGGCCTGTTGCTGTGCGACGGGCCGCTGACCGTCCCGAATATCAGCTCGGGCCGCCTTAGCCCGGATCATGCACCGTCCGCGGCTTGCGCCACGGCGTCAGCGCCGCCGAAATCGTGGTGTCCAGCCCCACCTTGCGGACGGTCTCGACCAGCAGCACCACTCCGGCCTGCGAGACGGCCCTGTTGCCACTGCCCTCGACGCGGACACGCGGGTACAACCCGATACGCTTCCTCACCTGGAAAGTGCCTCCGACGGACGCGGGAACGAGGGCCTAGACAATCCTCATTCTCGCTGGTCAGGGGCACTTTCTGCTCTTGAGGCCACTCGTCGAACAACCTGCTCGGGTAACTCCGCGAGGTTGGCTACGCGGATTCCACCACACGATGGAGATGAGGCAAACGACCCTGACCGCACCCCGGGTCCCGTTCTTTACCGTGCGGGCGACCTCATCACTGCGAGCATAGACGGACACGCGACGGCGACCGGGGAGTACCCGGGGGCAAGGGGGTACGCCCGCTTCACCTGAGGGGTGCTTCTCTCCTCGCACCCAACCGGACCCTCGGCAAGCCCCGATGCCGCTGGTCAGGAGTACTTCTCGCAGCTGTGATCAAGCCGTGGACCGCCCGGTTCGTGAAAGCCCGAGGTTAGGGGACTTCCTCATGCCGTCGGTCTGGAAGACCGTCACCGGTGGCCGACATCTGCCCGCCGAAGCAATCAGCCTGGGCTCGGCCGCGGCTGCAGCGTCAGCGCACCCTCACCGCGATGAACTGCCACTGCCTCAACACGTGGTGGACAGGCCTCGCACGGGCGGCGCTGGGACGTCTCGTCTGGCAGCCCTCCGGCCCATGGCAGTGGGATCCAGCGTTGCCACGGTGCGTGGCAGGGCAATAGGGTCGGTCATGTGACTGCCGGGTCGGCCATGGGCCATACACGAGTGAGGCCCCCGGCCTCGGCGTGAGCGCGAGGCGGGCAAGAGCCCCGCCGACGTCTCCCTGTCTTTCCTTCCAGCGCCCACGAGCGGCGCTCAACAGTGGAACCAAGACTCGGAGACACGTCCACACATGCCACATGATGAGCAGCGCCGGCACGAAGCTGAGCTGTCGGCCAACGTCGTCCAACTGAACCACACCGCCGTCTTCGCCACGGACCGGCACCTGTCAGCCGAGTTCATCGCCACGATCCTGGGCTTGAAGGTCGGCGCACCCTTCGGGCCGTTCCTGCCCGTCGACTTGGGTAACGGCGTGACACTCGACTACTACGAGAAGCGTGACGAGCCGATCCAGCCGCAGCACTACGCGTTTCTCGTGCCTGACGAGCAGTTCGACGCCATGATCGCCCGCCTGGAGGCGGTCGGGGTCACCTACTACGCCGACCCCCGTCACACCGAACCCGGCCGGATCAACCGCCTCTTCGGCGGACGCGGCGCCTATTTCGACGACCCGAGCGGCCACAACATGGAGGTCATGACTGTGCCGTACGTCCGCCCCTAGCAAGCTGGTGAGCGGCGATCCCGTCAGACCCTCACACTGAGCGGCTCCCCAACTTCCCGTCCCGGAGCAACACTTGGGGCGGCCAGGTGCCGGGAGCCGCTTGACGGGGCGGATTCGCTTCGCGCCGGGCTCACACAAGTCGGCCATGTCGTGCGCCGACTCCTGAGTGACTGGCCCCGTATCGGCAAGGGAGTTGGGGCGCTTCGACGGAAGGTCTCGCGCGCCAGGACAGCAGGTTCTGGAAGGCCCGTGGAATCCCCTTGCGCAATGGTCAAGAATCGTTGACCATTGCTCGCATGCCTACTGACGACCTCCCCGAGACGTTTCACGTCACCACGGACGAACAGTTGCGCGCCGTCTCCAATCTGACCCGCCACCGGATCATGGCCGCGCTCCGCTTCGAGCCCGCGACGATCACGCAGATCGCCGAGCGGGTGGGCCTCGCGAAGGGGAGTTCCAGCTATCACATACGGCTGTTGGAACGGGCCGGCCTGGTGAAGGTGGTACGGACGCGGAAGGTGCGCGGTGTCACCGAGCGGTACTACGCGATGGCCGCGCGGTCGATCGAACTGCCGGATCCGGGCGTGGGAGGGCCGGATGTGCTGATGCGCCATGCGGTGGCGGACCTGGAGGCGTCGCCGGTGGACGGCGAGCGGCACGTACGGATGGCGCATCTGCGGCTCACCGAGGAGCAGTTCGCGCAGCTGGGGGCGCGACTGGAGGCACTGGCGGACGAGTTCCAGGAGCTGTCCGATCCGTCGCTGCCGGACGCGTCACTCGTCTTCGCACTGTTCCACCCGGCACCGCGCGAGCAGGCCGAGGGGGACGCCAAGTGACCTCAGGCTCTCGGAAGTTGCCTACCGGGTTCGGACGGCTGTGGACCGCGCAGACCATCTCCTCGCTCGGTGACGGGGTGTCGCACGCCGCGCTGCCGCTGATCGCGTTGACGCTGACGCGGGATCCGATGGCACTCGCCGTCGTCACAGCCGCCGGTACGCTGCCGTGGCTGCTCTTCGGAGTGCTCGGCGGTGCGCTGGTCGACCGCTGGGACCGCCGACGCACGATGTGGGTCGCGGACGCGGCGCGTGCGGCACTGCTCGCGATACCGGCGGCGGCAGCCGCGCTCGACGTGCTGAGCATTGCGCTGCTCGCGGCCGTCGCCTTCCTGCTCGGCCTCGGCGGGCTCTTCTTCGATACAGCCGCCACGGCCTACCTGCCGGATCTACTCCGCCGCGACCCCGCACTCCTTGAGCGCGCCAACTCCCGCCTGCGCGGAGCCCAGACGGCCATGTCCGGTTTCGCGGGGCCGCCTGCGGGCAGTGCGCTGCTCGCGCTCGGGCGGGCGGTTCCACTGCTCGCCGACGCGGTGTCGTTCCTGTTCTCCGCACTGCTCGTCCGTACGCTGCCCGCCATGCCCCGGCCCGTGCCGCAGGTCCGCGAGTCGCTGCTTCGGCAAGCGCGGGCCGGCGCCTCGTACGTCTTCCGGGACCGGGTGCTGCTCGGACTCGCGCTCCGCCCGGCGGTCGGGAACGTCGCCTTCCTCGCCGTGGAGACCGTCCTCGCCCTCTTCGCGCACGACCGCCTCGGCATCGACACCTACGGCTTCGGCCTGCTCCTCACGGCGGAGGCCACCGGCGGTCTTCTCGGCGCAGGCATCGCCTCCTACCTCGGCCGACGACTCGGCACCGGCACCGCACTGACCTGCACGGCCGCTGTCGAAGGGCTGGCCATCCTGGGCCTGGCCGCCGCCCCGAACCCGTACGTGGCCGGGCTCGCCCTCGCCGTCTGCGGGGCCGGCATGGGTGCCACCATGGTCCTCGCGCCCTCCCTCCGGCAGGCCATCGTCCCCGCCCACCTCATGGGCCGGGTCGCCTCCACCTCCCGCATGCTGGCCATGTGCGCCGCCCCCATCGGGGCCTTCCTCGGCGGCTGGCTGGCCACCACCTACGACATCCGCACCCCGCTCTACGCCGCCGCGGGCCTCCTCCTGGCCATGACGGCCGTCACGGCATCCATGACCAGCAACCGCCGGGTCGAAGCGGCCCTGCGTGCCGCCACCCCGGCCGACGGCCCAGATCACCCGGCAATCAAGCAGCCCGCCCAGGAGGGCGCGTCCGACGTGTTGTGAAGCCTGCCGAGGTCAACTCAGGTGTGTCCGCCGTCAATCCTCGCCTCCCGGGGCGGCGTACGGCTCCCGGGAGGAGTGCAGGCCTGGCCGGCCGCCGACGTTGTCGTTGAGGCAGAGCGATCCGAGCCCGGGACTGTCGTGTCGGCCGCCTTCACCAAGGACAAGGTCCTGCAAGCGATGCGTACTTGGAGCTGGCCACCCTTGACCGCCTCGCGGAGGCCGAGAGCTCATGCTCCTTGCTGTGCGTCGGCGGAGGGGGAGGCGACGCTGGCGGCGTCGATGAGTTGGCGCAGGGCGCCGTAGTAGACCTCGTCGTCGGTCACGGTGGGTACGATCGCGGCCAAGTGACCGGTCAGTGCCGGAAACTCCTCCGGGTCGAGCGCGGCCAGCGCGGTGCGCGTCGCGGCCTGGGTGGCCTTGGGGTCGCGGTGGTCGACGAAGCTCGCGCTGCCGAGCGTGAGCAGGTACAACCGCCGGTACGCGGTGATCGCCTCCTGCGGACTCATTCCTGCCGCGAGGCTGTCGGCCAGTTGCGGCTCCACCAGGCGGGCCAGCAGGTTCGACCCGAGCCAGGGTCGCGTCCCGCGCAGCGCGAGCAGCCCGGGGTGGGCAGCGAGCAGCCGGTACAGCGCGAGGAAGCGTGCTTCGGTCGCCGTGGCCCAGTCGGTTCCCGGCTCGACCACGGGGAGGCGGGCGGCCAGGTGGTCGGTGCACAGGTCGAGCAGGCCGGCCATGTCGGTGCAGCGCCGCTGGAGAGAGGCGAGGGAGATGTCCAGTCGCATGGCCAGTGCCCGGAAAGTCAGCGCTTCGGGGCCACTCTCGTCAACGAGGAGGAGGGCGGTCTCGGCGATGCGGTCCGGGGTCGCACGGTCCAGGGAGGGTGAGTGACGCGGCATATGAGTCACTGTACGATACGTCGTATCGAAAAGCCCGGCCGAAGAGGGGGGCGCCCCCTCAACAGGAGCAGCACCATGGACAAGCTCACCTACGGTGACGTCAAAGCCGCCGCCGAACGGATCACCGGCCGGGTCCGCCCTGTCACCCTCACTCCCGCCGACGTCGGCAGCGCTCCGGGGCCGTGCGAGCTGTGGCTGGCGCAGGAGTTCATGCAGTACACCGGCTCCTTCAAGGCCCGCGGCGCACAGAACTTCCTCCAGGCCCACCGTGACGCCGGCACCCTCCCGGATACGGGGGTCACCATCGCCTCCGGTGGCAACGCGGGGCTCGCGTGCGCGTGGGCCGCGCGACAGCAGGGCGTCACCGCGACCGTCTTCGTACCCACCACCGCACCCGCGGTGAAGGTGGCCAAGCTGCGCGCGTACGGCGCCGTCGTCCGTCTCGTCGGCACGGAGTACGCCGAAGCCCTCGCCGCCTGCCAGGAGTTCGCCGACACGACCGGCGCGCTCACCTCCCACGCCTACGACCACCCGCTCATCGCGGCGGGCGCGGGCACCCTCCTGGAGGAGATCCACACTCGGCTGCCCGGCCTGGACACGGTCGTGGTCGCCGTCGGCGGTGGTGGGCTGTTCGCCGGTGTGGCCACCGCCGCCCGACACCACGGCATCCGCGTCGTGGCCGTCGAGCCGGAGAACTGCCGGGCCCTGAACGCCGCCCTGGAGTCCGGCCATCCGGTCGACGTCCGCGTGGACTCCGTCGCCGCCGACTCCCTGGGCGCCCGCCGCACCTCCGCGATGGCACTCCACGCGGCCCAGCAGGACAACGTGCGCTCCGTCCTCGTACCGGACAGCGAGATCATCCACGCCCGCCAGGCCCTGTGGGACGACCGCCGACTCGCCGTCGAACACGCTGCCGCCACGGCCCTCGCCGCCGTCACGGCCACCAAGGCCCCCTACCGACCCGTCCCCGGCGAGAAGGTCGCCGTCGTACTCTGCGGCGCCAACACAGACCCCAGCGACCTGGTCCACTGAACCCCTATGATCTCGCGGTGAAGATCTGGACGGAGCGCCCTGCCAAGACCGACGTGGAAGGGATCGTCCGTCGCTACTTCAGACTGCTCCGAGCCGGAAAGGCCCTTGAGGCCGAACGTCTCGTCGATCATCCATCGGTCCGGCATGTGCTCAAGTCGTTGTGGACCGGTTCGGTCGGAGCGAGCGGCGATGCGGGCGAGTCGGACAGCAGCCCTGCCGCAGACGTGTGGGAGCGCGACCTGTCCTGGCTCGGTGAGCTCGAACTCGGGGACTTCCACTGGGGCCACACTGACAGCGGCTTCTACGTCGAAGTCACCCACCGCGGGCGGGAAATCGAGGTGTCACTGGGCTTTTGGGTCAAATCCACCGACGCCGGTTGGGTCGTCGCGGGACCGTCGACGCTCTGGTAGCACCGCACACACGAGAGACCTGGCGTCTGGCTACTTCAACGGCTCAACTCGACATCCCGTGCCAGCCCCCACGCCGGTCAGGGCCGAAGAGTGCGCGCTGAGCGGCGGCTCGTCCGTCGCGTGGTTCGTCCAGGCGGGGCTGCCAGTGCTCCGCAGGAGTTGCCACATCTCGACTCGCCTGCCCCATCGGTCAGTCGGGCGTCTCGCCGGAGTCTGCGGGCTGGGAGTTGTCCAAGGTGGTCCGGGCGATGCCGTCGTTGGTCGCGGCCCAGCTGGACAGCAGGTTCAGGGCGTCCTGGGTGGGGGATGCTGGCTCGGCGGTGTAGGTGAGGAGGAACTGGCTGGGGCCGTCGGGGAGCGGGAAGGTTTCGAAGGGCAGGTCGAGGTCGCCGACGACCGGGTGGTGCAGGAGCTTGACGCCGGTGGTGTGCATCCGGACGTTGTGGGCCGCCCAGCGGCGCCGGAATTCCTCGCTGCGGGTGGACAGCTCCCCGATCAGGTCCGTCAGCCGTCGGTCGTAGAGGTCGCGGCCGGCTTCGGCGCGCAGCATGGCGACCGTGTCGTTGGCGACTTCGTCCCAGTGGCGGAAGAACTCGGTCGCTTGCGGGCTGAGAAAGACGAACCGGGCGTTGTTCGGCGGCCGTACGGGATCGGCGTAGACGAGGGAGAACAGGGCGCGCCCGAGGTGGTTGGCGGCCAGGATGTCCCCGCGTCCGCTGAGGATGAACGCGGGTGTCCCGGCCATCGAGTCGAGGACGCGTTGCACCGCGGGCCGGACTCGCTGCTGGGCCGGGCGGCGGCGTGGCGGCCGGGTCGTGCCGGCGCCGCGCAGGAGGTCGAGCAGGTGGATGCGTTCGGCCTCGTCGAGCTGAAGTGCTTGAGCGATGCCTTCGATGACGCTCTCGGAGACGCCGGTGGCGTTGCCGCGCTCCAGCCGGGTGTAGTACTCGCTGGAGATGCCCGCGAGGAGGGCGACCTCCTCGCGGCGCAGCCCGGTGACCCGTCGGCGCTCTCCGCCGTACAAGGGCAGTCCGGCCTGCTCGGGGGTGACCCTGGCCCGTCGCGTGCCGAGGAATTCCCGGATCTCCGCGCGGAAATCATCACGGATGTCGCGATTATTGCCCTGTGGGTCGTTTCTCCCTGCCATGCGCTTCACTCTAGGGGTGCTTGCGCCGGGTTGGGGGTCCCTGTCAGTGACCCCCTCATCAGGGACTCCCGCCCACGTGTGACAGCCGGTTTTCTTGGTGGTGCACCGCCCACGGCGGTGTGAACCGTCCGGGCAGTCGGCGCTGTGCCGCCGGTCCCACTCCCTCTGCGGCGCTGTCGGCGCTGCATGCCACACCCTGCACACACCAGGTGCCGGATCACGGCGCCTGAAAGGAAACGTTTCATGAGCAAGGTCATTCTCGTCACCGGTGCCGGACGCGGCCTGGGCACCGACATCGCCCGCGAGGCCCTCGCCGCCGGCCACCAGGTCGTCGCCACCGGCCGCCGCCCCGAAGAGGTCGAGAAGACCCTCGGAGGACCGCAGGACAGTCTGCTGGTCACCAAGCTCGACGTCACCAGCCTTCAGGACGCCGAGGCCGCCGCGCAGGCCGCCGTCGACCGGTTCGGGCGCATCGACGTCCTGGTCAACAACGCCGGGAACCTCTTCACCGGCTACTTCGAGGAGATCTCGCCCGCGCAGATGCGCCGGCAGTTCGAGACGAACCTCTTCGGCCCGATGAACGTCACCCGCGCCGTCCTGCCGATCCTGCGCCGGCAGCGCGCCGGCCACATCATCACCATCACCTCGACCGCCGGCCTGGTCGGCATGGAATTCACCTCCGCCTACGCGGCCTCCAAGTTCGCGGCAGAGGGCTGGATGGAGTCCCTGCACTACGACGTCGAGCCGTACAACATCCGCACCACGGTCGTGGAGCCCGGCTACTTCCGCACCGAACTCCTCGCGGACGGCTCCACGACCTGGCCCGAGCTGTCCATCGAGGACTACGCTCCGCGCACCGCCCCCAGGATCGAGGGCATGAAGAGCATGAACGGCAAGCAGCCCGGCGACCCCGCCAAGCTCGCCCGCGCCCTGCTCACCATCGCCGGCCAGGACAAGCCCCCGCAGCGCTTCATCGCCGGCGCGGACGCCATCGAGGCCGCCGAGGCCAAGGCGAAAGACCTCCTCGCCCAAGCCGACGCCTCCCGCGAACTGGGCGACAACCTCGCCTACGACGACACCCACGCCTGACCGGCACACCCCACACCCAGGGCGAGGCGGAGGACCCGCCGAGCGCACTCTTCGACAGCAGGGAGAGACGGCGCGCCGCTCAAAGGCGAGCGCGAGCCGAGCAAGGCGTGGTTTGTGCGTGACCAGTGCGGTCTCCCGTCGCCCGTCCCCCGCCACACCGGCGTCACCCCGGCCCACAGCGGCCAGCTCGCATATCCCCTGGCCGGCCACCGCGCGCCCGGCCGCAAAGACGACGAAGTCAGATGAAGTCATGCGCATGCCCCGCTTCGGCCTCGGCGCCGGATGCGCAGATCCCCGAAGCGGTCCGTCGGCCGACGAGGCGGTCACAGCGCCCACAGCCATGCCCACCGAGCGGGCCCAGACGGCCACTACGACAAGGAGTACCTGATGAAGCACGTATCACTGGGCGGGCTCGATGTTTCCCGCATAGGCCTGGGAGCCATGACCATGGCCGGCACCTACACCACCGGCGGAGGGCTCGACGACGCGGAGTCGATCCGCACCATCCACCGGGCCCTGGACCTCGGGGTCACCCACATCGACACCGCCGAGATCTACGGTCCCTTCCACAGCGAGGAAATCGTCGGCAAGGCCATCAAGGGCCGACGCTACGACGTCGTGGTGGCGACGAAGTTCGGCCTCGTCTCCCACGCCGGCGACGGCCCCGGCGTGATCGACAGCAGCCCCGCCAACGTGAAGACCGCGGTCGAAGGCTCACTCAAGCGGCTCGGCACCGACCACATCGACCTCTACTACCAGCACCGCGTCGACCCCAACACGCCCATCGAGGAAACCATCGGCGCGCTCGGCGAGCTGGTCACCGAAGGCAAGGTGCGCCACATCGGCCTCTCCGAAGCCGGCCCCGACACGATCCGCCGCGCCCACGCCGTCCATCCGGTGGCCGCGCTGCAGACCGAATACTCGCTGTGGACCCGCGACGTCGAGGCCCAGATCCTCCCGCTCCTGCGCGATCTCGGCATCGGATTCGTCCCCTACTCCCCCCTCGGGCACGGCCTTTTGACCGGGCAGATCCGTACCGTCGACGACTTCACGGACGACGACTGGCGCAAGACCAACCCGCGCTTCACCGGCGACAACTTCCAGCGCAACCTGGCCATCGTCGACGAAGTACGGGCCATCGGCGCCGAAATCGGAGCCACCCCCGCTCAGACCGCGCTGGCCTGGCTGCTGACCCGCGGCAACGACATCGCCCCCATCCCCGGGACCCGCCGTGTCACCCGCGTCGAGGAGAACACCGCCGCCGACGCCGTCGAGCTGACCGCCGCTCAGCTCGACCGCCTGAACAACCTCACACCCGCCGCGGGCGAACGCCACAACGAGGCGAACATGGCCAGCATCGATCGCTGAGCCCCGGCGAAGATCCCGACCACCTGCACCCATTCACCAATTCACTGATCACTGAAAAGGTTTCTCATCGTGTCCAAGGTTCTCCTTGTCGTAGGTCACCCCGACCTGTCCCAGTCGAAGGCCAACGCCGCACTCGTGGACGCCGTCCGCGATCTGGCCCATGTCACCGTGCACGACCTCTACGCCACCTACCCCGACTTCCAGATCGACGTCGCCGCAGAGCAGGCGCTGCTCGCCGAGCACGATGTGATCGTCTTCCAGCACCCGGTGTTCTGGTACAACACCACGCCCCTGTTCAAGCAGTGGCAGGACAAGGTCTTCACTCTGGGCTGGGCGTTCACCATGGACGGCTCCGCCTCGCAGCTGGCCGGCAAGAAGGCCGTCGTCGCCGTCACCGCCGGCGTCCCCGCCGACCACTACACCCCCGAAGGCTCGAACCAGGCCACCATCGAGACCCTCCTCAGCAACTGGCACGCGACCCTGCGGCTGTGCCAGTTCGACATCCAGCAGCCGATGGTCAAGGTGTACGGCACCGCCTTCGGCCTCTCCGACGAGGACCTGGCCACCGCCGCCAAGCAGTACAACGAACTGCTCGACTCCTACGCCGCCTAATGGGAGATGGCGGGTTCTCCGGTCTCGGCCCGGCGTACGGCCTCGGCGGCTCGAAGACGGCAGTGGCGACCGCCGCACCCGGCGAGGAGGGCACACCGCCGGCGAGGGGGCGGGTCGGTGACCTTCGCGTCGCAGCGAGGCACCAAGGTCAGCCCGGCACCGTCGACGCAGGTCAGGGCCTGGTCCGCAGTGATCGTGCGGTCCTCCAGCGTGAGCAGGTGATCGCCGAGTCAGTTGTACGCGCGCGGACCGAGGTTCTTGAGTTCGCGCAGCGGCGGTGCACCGCGGACGCCCGCGACGACGTCCTCGCCCTGGGCGTGGGGCAGGTAGTCGCCGTACCTGCCGCTCTCGCCGGTGGCGGGGTCGCGGGTGAAGGCGACGCCGGTGCCGGAGCCATCGCCGAGGTTGCCGAGGACCGCGGTCTGGACGTTGACGGCGGTCCCGCGGTCGTCGGGGAGCGTTCCCTGTGGCGGTAGACGCGGGCGGCGGATGGCGCGGGCGAGCTGTTCGGCGGAGCCATGGCCTGCTCGAAGAGGTCGCCGTCCACTCCCGTCACGGTTCGGTCGAACCTCTCGGTGGGAGTCCCGGACGAACCTCCCCTGCCCGGACTTGATCGGCGTGCCCATCAGGGCTCGGCTCTCATGCGTGGGCGACAACGGCCACGGGGCATCCAACGTGATGGATGGCTGCGTGGGTGACGGGCCCGGTGCGCCGTCCGGCGGGCCGGTCGGCCATACGGCGGCCCACGACGAGGAGGCTCGCCCCGGAGGCCGCCCGGACCAGCACGGACTGCGGGCGGCCCTCGGTGACGGTCTCGGCGACCTCGACGCCGGGGTACTTGTCGCGCCAGATCTGCAGCACCGCGGTCATGAAGCCCAGCCACTCCTCAGCGCGGTGAGGTTCCTCGACGAGTGCGATCTCGCCGGGCCCCAGTGTGAGGGGGGACGGTGACTGCCACGCGTGGACGGCCCTGAGGCGGGCGCCACGGGTCCGGGCCGCCTCGAAGGCGAACTCGATGACCTCGTCGCAGGGGTCGCCCAGATCAAGGGCGAGCACCACGTCCCGGAAGCCGGTGCGGGTGGAGTCGCCGCCGTCGCCGGCCGGCAGGTGTTCGTCGGCGGCCTCCTCCCCCGCCCGAACCAGGACGACGGGACGCTCGGAGCGCGCCACCACGCCCTGGGCGACCGATCCGACCAGGAACCCGGTGAAGCCACTGAGGCCGCGCGAGCCCAGGACCAGCACATCGGCCTGCTCGGACATACGCAGCAGGGCCGCGGTCGCGGGGCCCTCGACCTGTTCGTCGTCCAGGACGACGTTCGGGCAGGTGCGGCGGATACGGTCCTCGGCCCGGCGCAGGGCGCGTCGTGCCAGATGCCGCTGGGCCGCGGTGGCGGGCTCGCCGTCCTGGCGCGGATGCCAGCTCCAGGCGTGCACCAGACGCAGGGGCCGTTCACGGCGGACCGCCTCGCGGGCGGCCCACTCAGCGGCGGCGAGACTCTCGTCCGAGCCGTCGACTCCGGCGATGACGGGGCGAAGCATGATGCGCACCTCCCGTGCTTGTTCTGCTCCTGATGCCAGCGTCCCGCCGGGCACCGACCGCGGGTATGGGCCGCCAGGTCTCCCGCCGGGGCCGTTCGGCCCCCTGCACACCTCACGGGATCGCGGCCAGTGTGGGTGCTCCGCGTAGGGAAGGCGGCGCACCATGGAACGAATGATCATCGCCGGAGTCGACCGCTCGGCCCGCAGCCGTGCAGCGGCCGACTGGGCCGCACGCGAGGCACTGCTGCGCGGGCTGCCCCTGCGGGTGGTCCATGTGTCGCCCTCGCGCGGTCCGGACCCGGCGGAACGGTGGCCGTACCGGCCGGAGACCGTCACGGACCGCGCGCTCGCCGAACTCACCGAACGTCACCGGGTGTTGTCAGCTCGGGGCACGACCCTTGACGGCGCTCTCGTCCCCGGCCTGCGGGCGCAGGCCGGGGACGCGGAACTGCTCGTGCTCGGCCTGCGCGGCGAGGGAGGCCATGCCGGTGTCGCGGTGGGTTCCACCGCCTCGGCCCTGGCCTCGGAGTGTGCCCGGCCGGTTGTGCTGGTGCCCGGTTCCTCCGCCGGCCAGTGGCGGCCGAGCTGTGCCGACGGCGTGGTTCTGGGGATCGACGCTCGAGACCCGGCGGACGGCCCGCTCGGCTTCGCGTTCGAGGCCGCCCGGACACACGGCGCACGGCTGCACGCGGTGCACTGCTGGACATTGCCCGCGCAGGCCGCGCGGTCACCTTTCCCGGTCCTGGAGGAGGACCGCGCCACCTGGGAGGACGAGGAGGTGCAGGCGTTGTCCGACGTGCTGCGGCCGTGGCGCGGCAAGTACCCGGACGTCGACGTCCTGGAGGACGTACGGCTGTTGCCCCCGGCCGAGGCCCTGGCACACACCTCCGGAAACACGGAGCTGGTGGTGGTCGGGCGGGGCACTACGGCTCTCGCGCTGCTGCGGCATGCCCAGTGCCCGGTCGCCGTCGTCCCGGTGTAGCCCCGGTCGGCCCTGCCGATGGGGTCCTTCGGCCCCTGTGGGGCGGGGCGAGCGCGACCCACCGTGGGGGTCATGGAGAGTCGCGGTCGTATCGCCGTCATCGGCGTCGGAAACGAGTTCCGGCGCGACGACGGTGTGGGCTGGGCGGTGCTGGCCCGGCTGCGCGAGCGGCCGCCGGCCGCCGGCACCCGCCTCGCCACCTGCGACGGCGACCCCGGACGACTGATCGGCCTGTGGGAGGGCGCCCGGCTCGCCGTAGTGGTGGACGCCGCCCACGCCCACCCGGGCACTCCTGGCCGCGTGCACCGTCTCGAACTGGACGCCGGGTTCCTCCCACAGCCGCAGACCACCAGTTCGCACGGGCTGGGGCTCGGCGAGGCCGTCGAACTAGCCCGAGTGCTGGGCCGGTTGCCGGACCGTCTGGTGATCTACGCCGTGGAGGGCGCCGAGAGCACGCTCGGCACCGGCCTCTCCCCCGCCGTCGCGGACGCCGTGGAACCCCTGGTGGCAGCCGTCGAGGCCGAGATCGCGGGGAGGCCGGCATGACCGCGCGCCACTTCCACGTGGAGGGCATCGTCCAGGGCGTCGGCTTCCGGCCGTTCGTCCACCGCACGGCATCGGCGCTCGGCCTGCACGGCTGGGTCGCCAACATCAACGGCCATGTCGAGGGCGAGGTCGCCGGACCGCCCCGCGCGATCGAGGAGTTCGCCGCCCGCCTGCGCACCGACTCACCGCCCCTCGCCCGAGTGCGCCACGTCCGACTGACCGGCACCGAACAGCACGCTGTGCACGACCAGGGCTTCGAGGTACGCCACAGCTCCCCCGGACGCACGGGCACGGCACCGCGCGAAATCCCGCCCGACGCCGCGATCTGTGCCGCCTGTCTGGACGAACTGCGCGACCCGCGCGACCGCCGCCACCGCTACCCGTTCATCAACTGCGCCGACTGCGGTCCGCGTGCCACGATCATCGAGGACCTGCCGTACGACCGGATCCGCACCACCATGCGCCGCTTCCCCCTGTGTGCCCGGTGCGCCGCCGAGTACGCCGACCCCACCGACCGGCGCTTCCACGCCGAACCCGTCGCCTGCCCCGACTGCGGACCGCGGCTGGCCTGGGAGAAGCTGCGCGGCGAGGAGGCACTGCGGGCCGCGGTGAGGACCGTCGACGAGGGCGGGATCGTCGCGGTGAAGGGGCTGGGCGGCTACCAACTGGTGTGCGACGCGGGCGATTCCGCGGCTGTGGCGCAGTTGCGGCAGCGCAAGCACCGTCCGACGAAACCGTTCGCCGTCATGGTCCAGGACCTCGACGCAGCGGTCCGCCTGGCGCGGATCGGCGCCACGGAACGCCAGGCCCTGACGTCACCGGAGCGGCCCGTGGTGCTGCTCGCCCGGCACCGCCGCCAAGGCACCGTGGCTCCGCTCGCACCCGAGGTGCACCCCGGCCTGGCCCGGATAGGCCTGTTCCTGCCGACCACCGGCCTGCACCACCTCCTGCTCGACGAACTGGCCCGGCCCCTGGTGATCACCAGCGGCAACCTGAGCGACGAGCCCATCGCCGTGGACGACGCCGAGGCGGCGAGCACCCTGGCCCCGGTCGCCGACGGGTTCCTCACCCACGACCGGCCGATCCGCTCCCGGTACGACGACTCCGTCGTCCAGATCACCGGACGCACCCGGATCACCATCCGCCGGGCCCGCGGGCTGGCCCCGGCGCCACTGCCACTGCCCGTGCGGAAACCGGTCGCGGGGGCCGGCGCCCAGCTGAAGCACACGGTCACGCTGGCCGCCGACGGCCGGGCCCACATCGGACCGCACACGGGAGATCTGTCCGACCTTCCGACGTACGACGCCTTCCTGGCCTCGTACGACCACCTCAGGCACCTCACCGGCATCGAACCGGTGGCGCTCGCCCACGACCTGCATCCCGGCTACCTCTCCACCCAGTGGGCCGAGGCGCAGACGCTGCGCCGGATCCCGGTACAGCACCACCACGCGCACGTGGCCGCCTGCGCGGCGGAGCACGGTGTGCGCGGCCCGTTCCTCGGCGTCGCCTACGACGGGCTGGGGCTGGGCGACGACGGCACACTGTGGGGCGGCGAGATCCTTGTCGCCGATCTGAGCGGCTACCGTCGCGTGGGCAGGTTCGCGACCACGCCCCTGCCCGGCGGCGACGCGGCGGTACGCCATCCGTCCCGCACCGCCCTCGGCCATCTCCTCGGTGGCGAGACACTGGGCTCCCCGCGCCCCTACCCCTGGCTCACCCGGTCCTTCACCGACCGGCTCGACCCCACCGAACTCAACGCGGTACGCGCCATGATCGCCCGGGACGTCAACTGCCCGCGCAGCTCCAGCGCCGGACGGCTCTTCGACGCGGTGGCCGCGCTCCTCGGCCTGTGCGACCGGGTGGGCTACGAGGGTGAGGCGGCCGTCCTTCTCGAAGCGGCGGCCGGCGACGAGCACGCGGTGTCCCTCGCCCACCGAGTCGTACGGGCCCAGGGCCTGTGGGTGTACGACTGCGCGCCGACCCTGACCGACCTGCTGGAACGGCAGCACGACGGAGAGCCGGTGGCCCGGCTGGTGGCGGCCTTCCATCTCACTCTCGCCAACGTCACCGCGGACCTCGTCGCACGCGCCGTGGCCGAGGGCGCGCCGCGCACGGTGTGCCTGGGCGGCGGCTGCTTCGTCAATCGGCGGCTGCTGACCGAGGTGAAGCGGCGGCTGCACGCGCAAGGGCTGCGGGTGCTGGTCGGCGGTCAGGTCCCGGTCGGGGACGGTGGCATCAGCTACGGACAGGCGGCGGTCGCGGCGGCGCGGCTGGACGGGGAGAGGTGAGGGCGGATGTGTCTGGGAATTCCGGGGCGGATCGTGGAGATCCATGACGATGCCGGGCTGCGGATGGCCACGGCCGACTTCGGGGGTGTGCGGCGCGAGGTGTGCCTGAGTTGTACGCCTGAGGCGAAGGTCGGGTCGTACGTCATCGTGCATGTCGGGTTCGCCATCAGTCAGGTCGACGAGGAAGAGGCTCAGCGGACTCTCGGCGTGCTGCGGTCCATGGCGGATCTGGTCGAGGGAGAGCTGGGAGCGCCTTTGTAGCGCTGGGGGTCTCAGTCGGCGGCCGTCTCCGAAGGACCCCTCGGCTCTCCATCAGGGCCGGTCGGCCCCTGCCCGTCGTGTCCGGTCCGGATGAACCTGGCTGTGGAGAAGCACGGAGCCGTCCTGGACGAGGAGGACCGTCATGACCGCCACCACAGCCTCGGCCGTGCTCGACCGGGACGGGCTGGACGCGCTGGTCGCGGCCCTGGTGGCGCGGGGCCGGACGGTGATCGGGCCGACCGTCCGGGACGGGGCGATCGTGCTCGCCGAGCTGGCCTCGGCGGACGACCTTCCCTTTGGCTGGGGCGTCGAACTCGATGCCGGGCGATATCGGCTGGTCCGCCGTGACGACGGGGCCGCCTTCGCCCACAGTGCGGGTCCGCAGTCCTGGAAGTCCTTCCTGCACCCGTCGCGGGAGCGGCTGTGGAGCGCCGACCGGACGCCGGAGGGCGACGTGTCGTTCACCGCCGACGAGCCCGAGACGCCCTCGTACGCCTTTCTGGGCGTGCGGCCCTGCGATCTGCGGGCCATCGCGATCCAGGACCGGGTCCTGACCGGCGGGCGGTACGCGGACACCGGTTACGGCAGGCGCCGCGGCAAGGCGCTTCTGATCGCCGCCGAGTGCACCGAGCCCGGCGCCACCTGCTTCTGCGTCTCCACGGGCGGAGGTCCCGCCGCCGACGCCGGGTACGACCTGGCGCTCACCGAGGTAGACGGTCACTTTCTCGTGCGGGTCGGCAGTGAGGAAGGCGCCGAGCTGCTGGACCAGGTGCCTCACCACACCGCCGGCCCCGACAGCGAGTCGGCCGCCCGTGCCGCCGTCGACGCGGCCCGGGAGCGTATGGGGCGCTCGCTGCCTCCGGTCGACCTGCGGGCCCTGATGGGCGCGAGCCTCGACGCCGAACGCTGGGACGATGTCGCCTCCCGCTGTCTGACCTGCGGCAACTGCACGATGGTCTGTCCGACCTGCTTCTGCACCACCACGGAGGAGGTCACCGATCTCACCGGTGACCACACCGAGCGGTGGCAGCGCTGGGACTCCTGCTTCGACCTGGACTTCTCGTATCTGCACGGCGGACCGGTCCGCGCCTCGGCACGCGGCCGCTACCGGCAGTGGCTCACCCACAAACTCTCCACCTGGCACGACCAGTTCGACACGTCCGGATGTGTCGGCTGCGGGCGCTGCATCGCCTGGTGCCCGGCCGGCATCGACATCACCGAGGAAGTCGCCGCGCTGGACGCCGAACACACCGCACACGGAACGGAGACGGACTGATGGCTCCCTCGATGGCCCTGCGCATGAACCACGCCCTGCCCTCAGACCACCGCGAGCGGTTGCTGCACATGGCCCGCGAGGTCCGGTTCCCGCAGGGCACCCGGCTGTTCGAGGAGGGCGGCCACGCGAACCGTTTCTGGATCGTGCGGGACGGCACCGCCGCCCTCGACCTGCATGTGCCCGGCCGGCGCGCCCCGGTCGTGGAGACGCTCGGCACCGGTGACCTCGTCGGCTGGTCCTGGCTGTACGAGCCGTACGTCTGGCAGCTGGGAGCCGAGACCGTGACCCCGCTGCGTGCCTACGAGTTCGACGCGGTGGCCGTGCGGCTGGCCTGTCTCGACGACGCCGATTTCGGGCGCGCGGTCGAGCACTGGGTCGGCCGGGTGCTCTCCCACCGGCTGCAGGCGGCACGGACCCGGCTCCTGGACCTGTACGGCCCTTACGGCAGCGAGGGCGGTGCGCGATGACGGACGTACCGGTGCGGTACCGCGTGGTCGCCCGCCGGCCGGAGACCTCGGACACGGTGACGCTGCGCCTCGAAGCGGCCGGTGTGCCGCTCGAGGACTTCACACCCGGGCAGTTCGCGATGGTGCACTGCTTCGGGCGCGGCGAGATCCCCGTTTCGGTCAGCTCCGTGCAGGCCACCGGCGGGCTCGCGCACACGATCCGCGCGGTGGGCGCCGTATCGGCGGGGCTGTGCGAGCTGCATGCCGGTCAGACGGTCGGCGTGCGCGGGCCGTTCGGCACCGGCTGGGAGCTGGAGCGGGCGCGCGGGCGGGACGTGGTGGTGGTCGCGGGCGGCATCGGGCTCGCCCCGCTGCGGCCGCTGATCCTGCGCGCACTGGCCGAACCCGCGGCCTACGGCCGGGTCAATGTACTCGTCGGCGCCCGAACCCCGGCCGACCTCATCGCCCGCAAAGACATCGAGGGCTGGACCACCGCTTACACCGGTGTGACCGTCGACCGGCCCGACGACGAATGGCGCGGGGACGTCGGCCTGGTCACCTCCCTGTTGGACCGGGCCACCTTCACCCCGGCCGACACCTGGGTGTTCGTCTGCGGACCCGAGCCGATGATCCGCGCCACGGCACGCGACCTGGCCTTCCGAGGCGTACCCGGCGAGCGGATCCGCGTCTCGCTGGAGCGGAACATGCGCTGCGCGACCGGGCACTGCGGGCACTGCCAGCTCGGGCCGGTGCTGCTGTGCCAGGAGGGTCCGGTCGTGGACTGGAACCGGGCCGAACCACTGCTGTCCGTGAGGG
Source organism: Streptomyces sp. NPDC087859 (assembly GCF_044742595.1). NCBI lineage: Bacteria > Bacillati > Actinomycetota > Actinomycetes > Kitasatosporales > Streptomycetaceae > Streptomyces > Streptomyces sp. NPDC087859. Next base: position 264,035 of record NZ_JBIUUU010000012.1, read on the forward strand.
AGTTGTGATGGCACCCACCCTCGCCGTGTTCAAGCTGGCCTCCTGCGACGGCTGCCAGCTCACCCTGCTGGACTGTGAGGACGAACTCCTGGCTCTGGCGGCCGAGGTGGACATCTCGCACTTCCTGGAGGCATCCAGCGCGGTGACGTCCGGCCCGTACGACCTGTCCCTGGTCGAGGGCTCGGTCACCACGGCCGAGGACGCCGAACGGGTCCGCGCGATCCGTGCCGCCTCCCGCCACCTGGTGACCATCGGGGCGTGTGCGACCGCGGGCGGCATTCAGGCCCTGAGGAACTTCGCGGACGTCGACGAGTACCGGCGCGTGGTCTACGCACACCCCGAGTACATCTCGACGCTCGCCACCTCCACTCCCGTCTCGGCTCATGTGGACGTCGACTTCGAGCTGCGCGGCTGCCCGATCGACCGCCGGCAGCTCATCGAGGTGATCACCGCGTTCCTGGCCGGCCGCAGGCCTGACGTGCCGAACCACAGCGTGTGCTTCGAGTGCAAGCGACGCGGCACGGTCTGCGTCACCGTCGCCCACGGCACGCCCTGCCTGGGCCCGGTCACCCACGCCGGATGCGGGGCGCTGTGCCCGGCCTACCACCGTGGCTGCTTCGGCTGCTTCGGCCCGTCCGGTTCGGTGAACCTGCCCGCGCTGATCCCGCTGCTGCGCCGCGACGGACTCAACGAGGACGCCACGGTGCGGTTCCTTCACACCTTCAACGCACAGGCCTTCGCAGAGGAGTGGGAGAAGTGACACACCGCGGATCCCGTGTGCTGCACGTCGGCTCGCTGTCCCGGGTCGAGGGCGAGGGCGCGCTGCGCCTGCGCGTCCACGACGGCACGGTCACCGACGCGCGGCTGGAGATCTACGAGCCGCCGCGCTTCTTCGAGGCCTTCCTGCGCGGGCGTTCGTACACCGAGCCGCCCGACATCACGGCCCGGGTGTGCGGAATCTGCCCGGTGGCCTACCAGATGAGCGCCTGCGCGGCGATCGAGGACGCGTGCGGGGTGAGCGTCGATCCGGTCATCCGTGAGTTGCGCCGGCTGCTGTACTGCGGCGAGTGGATCGAGAGCCAGGCCCTGCACATCTATCTGCTGCACGCCCCGGACTTCCTGGGCCGGGCGAGCGCGATCGAACTGGCCCGCACGCACCGGGCGGAGGTGGAACGGGGGCTGAGGCTGAAGAAGGCGGGCAACTCGCTGATGGAGCTGCTCGGCGGGCGTGCCGTGCACCCCGTGAACGTCCGTCTGGGAGGCTTCCACCGAACCCCCACCCGCGACGAACTCCGTCCCCTCCATGAAGAGTTGAAGCAGGCGCTCGACGACGCGTGGGACACGGTGCGCTGGGTCGCGGACTTCGAGTTCCCGGACGCGTGCGTCGAGGCCGATCTGCTGGCGCTGGCCGAGCCGGACACGTACGCCATCGAAGGCGGGACGCCGACCGTGCTGCGCACCGACGGAACCGTGACCTCCTTCCCGGTGCGGGACTTCACCGCGCATGTGGCCGAGACCCATCTGCCGCACTCCACCGCGCTGCACTCCCGGCTCGACGGCCGGCTGCATCTCACCGGCTCACTCGCGCGGTTCGCGATCAGCGGGGCGCGGCTGTCGCCCGTGGCACTGCAGGCGGCCGTGGCGGCGGGCCTGGGCGATCCGCGGGAGGGGGCCGTGTGCCGCAATCCGTTCCGGTCGATCCTGGTGCGTGCGGTGGAGACCGTGTACGCCGTCGGCGAGGCGCTGCGGATCATCGAGACGTACGAACCTCCCGCCCGCCCTTACACGGAGGTGCCGCCGGTCGCGGGCGTCGGGCACGGCGCCACCGAGGCGCCCCGCGGAGTGCTGTACCACCGCTACGGGCTCGACGCCGACGGCCTCGTCACCGACGCCCTGCTGGTGCCGCCCACCGCGCAGAACCAGGGCGCGATCGAGGACGACCTGCGACGCCTGGCCCAGCGGGCGATCCGGGAGAACGACCCGGACGACGGCGAGTTGACGGCGCTGTGCGAACGGGCGATCCGCAACCACGACCCGTGCATCTCCTGCTCCACCCACTTCCTCGACCTGACCGTCGTCCGTACGTCAGGAGCCGCATCAGGAGGCTGTGATGTCTGAATCCCCGTACACCGTGAGCGATGTGATGACGCACACCGTCGTCGCCGTCGGCAGCGAGGCACCGTTCAAGGAGATCGTCGAGCTGCTCGACCAGTGGAAGGTCAGCGCCGTGCCAGTGCTGGCCGGTGAAGGCCGGGTCGTCGGGGTGGTCTCCGAGGCCGACCTGCTGCCCAAGGAGGAGGTACGCGACAGCGACGACGCCGAGTTCGCGGAGCGCGCCAAGGCGGGCGCGGTGACCGCGGGCGAGCTGATGAGCGCCCCGGCCGTGACCGTGCACGCCGACGCCACGGTCGCGGAGGCCGCGCGCATCATGGCCCGCCGCCACGTCAAGCGTCTGCCCGTGGTGGACCGGATCGGGATCCTACAGGGCGTGGTCAGCCGCAGTGACCTGCTGAAGGTGTTCCTGCGGACCGACGCGGAGATCGCCGGGGAGATCCGGCTCAGCGTCCTGAACCGGCTGCCGGTCACCACCCCGCTGACGGTCGAGGTGAGCGAGGGCGTGGTCACGCTGGGCGGTTCGCTGCCCGAACGCGGCCTCGAGCCCGTGCTCGCCCGCGCCATGCGGGCCGTGGAAGGGGTGGTCGACGTGCGGGTAGAGCTGACGCACCGATGAAGTACCTCGACGAGTACCGCGACCCCACGCTCGCCCGGCGTCTGCTGGATGAGCTGCGGGAGGCCGCCACGCTCCCCTGGCGGATCATGGAGGTGTGCGGAGGCCAGACCCACACCCTGGTCCGCCAGGGCATCGACGAGCTGCTGCCCGCCGGGATGCGGATGATTCACGGACCGGGCTGCCCGGTCTGTGTGACACCGCTGGAGACCCTGGACCGGGCCATGGCCGTCGCCGCCCGGCCCGGTGTGATCCTGACAAGCTTCGGCGACATGCTGCGCGTGCCCGGCACCGAAACCGACCTGCTCTCGCTGCGGGCACGGGGCGCGGACGTGCGTGTGGTCTACGCCCCGATGGACGCCGTACGGCTGGCCGCCCGGCACCCCGACCGGGAGGTCGTCTTCCTCGCGGTCGGCTTCGAGACCACCGCACCCGCCAACGCCACCGCGGTCCTCTACGCCGCCCGCCTCGGGCTGACGAACTTCTCCATGCTGGTCAGCCATGTTCTGGTGCCGCCCGCGATGACCGCGCTCCTCGAGAACCCGGACTGCGAGGTGCAGGCGTTCCTGGCGGCCGGGCACGTGTGCGCGGTGATGGGCTGGCGGGAGTACGAACCGATCGCCGCCCGGTACCGGGTGCCGATCGTGGTGACCGGGTTCGAGCCGCTGGATCTGCTGGAGGGCATCCTGATGGCCGTACGGCAGCTGGAGTCCGGGCGGTTCGAGGTGGAGAACCAGTATGTGCGGGCCGTACGCCGGTCCGGGAACACCGCCGCGCAGGACACGGTCCGCGAGGTGTTCCGGGTCACCGACCGTGCCTGGCGCGGGATCGGGGCGCTGCCCGACAGCGGCCTCGAACTGGCCGAGAAATACCGGCAGTTCGACGCGACCCGGCGCTTCGACGTCGGCGGACTGTGCCCCGTCGAGGACGCCGAGTGCATCGCCGGCGCCATCCTGACCGGGGCGAAGCTGCCCACCGACTGCACCGCGTACGGCACGCGTTGCACACCCCGCCATCCCCTCGGTGCGCCCATGGTGTCGTCGGAAGGCACCTGTGCCGCCTTCCACGCGGCCGGGCGCGCCCCCGCTTCCGTGAGGAGCACGACATGACCGTCGAATGCCCCACCCCGAACCACGAGGACGAGGTCGTGCTGCTGGGCCATGGTGCCGGCGGCCGACTCACCGCCGAGCTCCTCGACCAGTTGATCCTGCCCGCGCTCGACGGCGCTTCGGGCCCGATGGAGGACGCGGCGCTGCTGCCCGGGCACCGGGAACTGGTGATGAGCACCGACAGCTTCGTCGTCAGCCCGCTGTTCTTCCCCGGCGGGGACATCGGGTCCCTCGCCGTCCACGGCACGGTCAACGACCTCGCCATGCGCGGCGCGTGGCCGATCGCCCTGTCCGTCTCCCTCATCGTGGAGGAAGGGCTGCCGCTGGCCGAACTCCGCACGATCCTCGGCTCGTTGGGGAAGGCTGCGCAGTCCGCGGGGGTGCCCGTGGTCACCGGGGACACCAAGGTCGTGGGCCGGGGCGCGGCCGACAGGCTCTTCGTCAACACCACCGGCATCGGGCAGCGGCACGGCTCGCTGCGCCCGTCCGCCGCCCTGGCCCGCCCCGGTGACGCGGTGCTGCTGTCCGGGCCGGTCGGGCTGCACGGCACGACTGTGCTCAGTACGCGTGAAGGCCTCGGCTTCGAGAGCGACATCGCCTCGGACACCCGCCCCCTGCACCGACTGGTGCGTGCCCTGGCACCCATCGGCGGCGACGTCCACGTTCTGCGCGACCCGACCCGGGGCGGTCTCGCGGCCGCCCTCAACGAGATCGCGCGGGACTCGTCCGTCGCCGTCGAGATCGCGGAGAGCGCGGTGCCCGTGCCCGAGGCAGTCGCCTCGGCCTGTGATCTGCTCGGCCTGGATCCGCTGGTCGTCGCCAACGAGGGCTGTCTGGTCGCCTTCGTCGCCGGCGATGCGGCCGAGGAGGCACTGGCCGCGATGCGTTCGGCCGAGGAAGGGGCGCAAGCGGTGCGGATCGGTGAGGTGCTGCCGGACGGGCCTCGGGGTCGGGTCACGCTGCGGACGCTGGTGGGGGCCCGGCGCATCGTGGACTTGCCGCTCGGGGAGCAACTGCCCCGGATCTGCTGACGGCCACTACGCATGCGTCCGCCGCCCGGAGTGCCCTCTCCGGACGGCGGACTGGTCACGGCACACTCCTGCTCAGCCGTGACGCACCTTGATGGTCGTGGTTCCTGTCTTCGTCTCGGGCAGCGGGACCGTGATGGTCAGGACGCCGTCCTTGTAGTCGGCACTCGCCTCGTCCCCCTTAGCGCCGGCCGGCAGCCGGACGGAGCGGGCGAAGGTGCCGTAGCGGAACTCCGTGCGGTACTTCTCCTTGGTCTCCTCGCCACGCTCGGCGCGCAGGGTCAGCACGCCCTCATCGACCGTGATCTCGACGTCCTTCGCGGGGTCGATGCCCGGCAGTTCGGCCCGCAGCACGTACGTTCCGTCCGTCAGGTGCTCCTCGACCCGTATGCCGTGCAGCCCGGGGATGCCGTGCGTCCCGGGGAAGCCGGCCTCGGCCCAGCCGAACAGGTCGGGCAGCGTCGGCCAGCCCGGCAGCCGCTCGATCATGCCCGCCATGTCTGCCTCCTTCGACAGCGTGTCCTCGTGTTCATTTCCAGCCTCCTCCTGCCGGCCCGGGGTGCCGAGTGCCGTTCGGCCCGACCCCTGAGCCGGTCGGGCCCTGGCGTGCCGGGCCGGCGTCGTCTCACCCTGGTCAGCCGGTCTTGCGTCCCCGCTGCTTGCCGAAGCCGGCCCATTCCTTGTCCCACTGCGCCAGTCGGCGCCGCTCCAGCCACGCGCGGCCGCCCCAGCCGACGAGCACCACCGCAGCGCCCGCGAGCACGGCGGCCACCGTGCCCAGCACAGCGCCATGGAACTCGGCCTGCTCCGCGCTCGAGGGCTCCGGCACCAGCCGGTCGTCCGTGTCCAGCCACACCTCGGCCGGGCTCCCTGCCCTGCTGCCGGGATCCACCCGGGCCACGCCTGTGTGGGCCCTGCCGTCCCGGCCGGTCCACCGCACGGTGGCCCATGCCCGGTCACCGTCGCCGCCCTCGGCCACGGACTGCTCCGCGTTCTCGGTGAGCACGGCCGGCACGGAGTGGCGCTGGGCCCGCAGGCCGTTGATGTCCCGCTCGGCCGCCGGAGCGGTCACCACACCCGCGACCACGGCCGCCGTGACGGCGAGCGTCCAGGTCACGAGCAGCAGCCAGGCCTCGACGAGGTAGCTGCGGCGCCGGAGCGGACTGGGCCTGAGGCGCCACCACAGGCGTCGGGTTCCGGTCATGGTCACCACCGGTCCAGCAGTTCGACGGGCGCGCGCCGGGGTGTGCTCGCCGTCCGGGCGGCGCAACCCAGGCGCAGAACCACCTGGGGGAACAGGCCCCCCATGAGGTCCGTCCGCATTTTTGCCCGTAGCGCGGGCAGTTCGAGGGGTTGCGTGTGGAAGGCCGCCATGACGTCACGGGTGGCCGCGCGCAGCAGGACGCGCTGGAGCGCCTGCCCCGAGCGCAGCCAGTCCTGACGGCTGTCGCACCGGCTGGACAGCACGGCCACCGTGCCCGTCCGCGGGGACCAGCGCTGCGGTCGGCGGACGTAGTACCAGGCGAGGCCGAGGTAGTCGCGGCCGGCCAGCAACGTGCCGTCGGGGTGATGACGGCAGAGCTCGCGCGGTACTCCGTGCGGTCCGACACAACGCGTCTGCTCGGCGACGTGGCCGGAATGCGCACGATGGGCGTCCTCCGCCGTGCGCACCAGGTGCGCCAACCGCCGGAGTCCCTCCGGCTCGTCGACGACCCGGAGGACGGCGCCCTCGGCCTGGGCGTCGTCGCGCAGATCGTCGAGGAGCGTGTCCGGCACCGGGACCGGCCCGAAGGGACCGCGGTGAGTGTGCCGACGGGGCAACGCCCGGGCCAGCAGCGCCTCGTCGGGCTCTGCCTGGGCATACGACGCATAGCCCACATGGGCCAGGTAGGCGGTGTTCCCCGGCTCGGGCAGCAGGTCGACGACGGGCCGGAAACCCAGCAGCCGCACGGCGAGCCGCGCGTTGAACAGGGCCGCCCCGCAGGCGATGACCGCCTCCCGGCCACCGGGATCGGTCAGGATCATCCGTCGCCCGTCGTCCAGGTGCACCTCGAAGCCATGGTCGTGGCCCTCCTCGACGAAGGACCACGGCTGGCTGTTGTGCGGCGAGGGCGCCAAGGAGGCGGCACGGGCCAGGTGGAGAGCCGCGTGGCCGGGGCTCTCGTAGGTCAGGGGCATGGCGCATCCACCCTTCGTGAGTTCCCGGCCTGCGAGCCTCCCCCGGCCTGCGGGGTCAGTGCTTCTCGTCGGCCACGAGTTCGTCGGCGATCTGTCGCGCCCACTGCTCGATCCGGTCGAAGTCCCGGAAGTCACCCCCCTTTCCGTTGCGCAGGATCATCCGGGCGACCCAGCCCTTCGCGCCCTCCTCCAGGCAGCCACCGAAGGTGACGTGTCCCCGGGCGTCGAGCCGGGTGATGGCTTTCTGCACACCGGGCACCGGCGGGATGTCCCGTTCCGAGGCCGAGGCGTCGAGCGGGCCGCTGCTGAACAGCCACAGCGGGAGCCCGGCGAGTTCGTCGCCGTGCCGCCGGACGAAGCGGCGGGCGTTCTTGTGCCAGCGTCCGGCGTACAGTCCGCCGCCGACCACGACGGCGTCGTACGGTGTCACGCGGGCGACGGCCCCGGCGGGCAGTGCCTCGGCGGTGAAACCCTCCTTGCGCAGCACCGCGGCCACGGCCTCGGCGATCCGCGCGGTCGATCCGTTCGTCGTCCCATAGGCGACCAGGACCTTGCCGGTCATGGCGATTCGCCTCCTCTTCTGTCAGATCCTGCGCAGCCAGTCGTCGGCGACACCGTGCAGGGCGTTGTCGTCGGGCCTGAGGTCCGAGTCGTCGAGTCGGTGGGTGAGCTTGTCGACGACGGCGACGACACCGTCCATCTGCCGGGTCATGGAGACCGCGATCTCCGTCTCGCTCTTGCGTTCCATCTGGCCGGAGAGGGTCACCACGCCCTCCGTCACGGCAACATCGATGCCGCGCGGCGGCAGCCACAGGGCGCGGACCAGCACCTCGTCGATCACCTCGGCACGGATCTCCGCGTCGGGCCGCAGGAACACCTGGAGCAGGTCACGACGGGTCACGATGCCGACCAGCCGCTGTTCCTCGTCCAGGACGGGCAGCCGTTCGATGTGATGCCGGGCCATGGTGCGGGCGGCCTCGACGATGGTGGCGTCGGCGGGCACCGTGATCGGCGGCTGGGACATCAGCTGTCCTGCCGTGCGGGCCCTGGCCTTGGCGGCACGCCGTCGGCCCGCACGGGTCAGCGTGGCGAGACGGAAGCGCTTCTTCGGCTCGTACGGATCCGGCGTCTGGGCCTGCCGGAGCAGCAGATCGGTCTCGGAGATGACGCCGATGACCCTCTCGTCCTCGTCGACCACGGGCAGCCCGCTGATGCGGTGATCGCCCAGCAGCCGGGCCACCTCCTTGAATGTGGTGCCGTAGGTGGCACGGACGACCTCCGTGGTCATCACGGAGCCGACCTTGTTGTGCTTCATGGTTGTCCCTCCTCAGCGGAGTCGGCGCAGATACGGATCCTGGGGCCTGCGGGGCAGCAGGCGTACGCGCGCATCGAGCACGGTGACTCCGCCCGGTGTCGCGAGAACGGGGTTGAAGTCGGCCTCTGCCAGCTGTGGCAGGTCGCTCGCCATGCGGGAGAGCCGCAGCAGGAGCTGTTCGAGCCCTTCCAGGTCGACGGGCGCGGTGCCGTGTGCCCCGAACAGGAGCGGGGCACAGCGCGGGGCCGTGATCAGGTCGTGTACGTCGTGGTCGGTGAGCGGCGCGAGGCGGGCGGCGTGGTCGGCGAGGACCTCGGTGGCGGTGCCGCCGAGTCCGAACAGGACGAGCGGCCCGAAGACCTGGTCCTGGACGACGCCGGCGAACAGCTCGGTGCCACGGGCGGCGAGCGGCTGGATCACCACGCCCTCCAGCAGGCCGGCGAACCGGGTCTCCAGGTCCCGGAAGGCGGCCCGCACTTGGGCCTCGCCCCGCAGGTCGAGGTGGACGGCGTGCTCGGCGCTCTTGTGCAGCAGGCCTGCCCAGTGGCCCTTCATCACCACCCGTCCGTCCGCGCCGCGCAGCCGGTCGGCGGCCAGCACGGCACCGTCCTCGGTGTCGGCCCAGGCCCACGCCACCTGTGGGATGCCGTAGCAGCCGAGGAGCTCGGCGCACTCGCGCGGGGTGAGCCAACCGCCGTCCGGGTGCGTGTCGAGGTACGCCTCGACGACGGCGTGGGCGCGGTCCGCCTCGACGCGATCGAGGTCGGGCACCGTCCCGGCGGGCCGGGCGAGCCAGGCCGCCCGGCGGGCCGCGTGGGCCAACGCCCGTGCGGCTGCCTGAGGTTCGGCGTACGACGGGACGGTGGCGCCCTTCGCGGCGGGCAACAGCTCGACGGGCAGGCCCTGTTCGAGCCGTACCGCGGCGATCGGCTTGACGCGCCGGCCGGGAGCGCGGGTGAGGGCGCGGACGAGGTCGTCGCCGGTGGCCGCGGCGACCGCGGTCGGGACGAGCGCCACGAGGACGGCATCGACACCGCCGTACCGCATGATCCGGTCCACGCAGTCGGTGAGTTGCTCCTCGGTGACGGCGGCGGTGGCGTCGACGGGGTTGCCGACAGCGGCTCCGTCCGGAAGCACGGCGAGCAGGTCATCGATCAGCTCCGGCGTGGGTGCCGGGAGCTGGAGGCCGGCCTCGGCGCAGGCGTCGGCGGCTAGGACTCCGGCTCCACCCGCGTTGGTGACGATCGCGACGCGGGGTCCGGCGGGCAGCGGCTGGGAGTGCATCAGGGCAGCCGTCTCCAGGAGCTCGCCGATCGACCGGGCGGCGGTGATGCCCGCCTGGGTGAACAGCGCGCCGCGGGTCATGGTGCGGGTGGCGGCGGCCGCGGTGTGCGAGGCGGCGGCACGCCGGCCGGCTTCGGTGCGGCCCGCGTCGACGGTGAGCACCGGCATCCGGCGGGTGACCCGGCGGGCGGTGCGGGAGAAGGCACGTGGGCTGCCGAAGGACTCCAGGTGCAGCAGGGCGAGGTCGGTGCGGCCGTCGCTCTCCCACCACTGGAGCATGTCGTTGCCGCTCACGTCGTACTTGTCGCCGAGCGAGGCGAAGGAGGAGACGCCGATGCCCAGGCGGGACATCCCGTCCAGCAGGGCGATGCCGACCCCACCGGACTGCACGGCGACACCTGCGGTGCCGGGGCGGGGGTGGGCGGCGGCGAAGGTGGCGTCGAGGCCGTACTGCGGGTCGGTGTTGGAGATTCCGAGGCAGTTGGGTCCGACCAGGCGCATGCCGTGGGCGCGGCAGGCGGCGAGCAGGTCCCGCGCCTGGTCGGCGTCGAGTCCCGCGGTGACGACGAGGAGGGCGCGGACTCCTGCCTTGCCGCACTCCTCGGCGGTCGCGGGGATGGCGGCGGCGGGTACGGCGAGGACGGCGAGGTCGGGGGTGACCGGCAGGGCGCTGACCGACGGGTGGGCGGGCACGCCGAGAATCGCGTGTGCGGCGGGGTTCACTGCGAACAGACGTCCGGTGTAGCCGCCCGCGTGCAGCTGGTGCAGGATCGCCCGGCCCACCGAGCCGGGCTTGCGTCCCGCGCCGACGACGGCGACCGACTTCGGCCGCAGCAGCGGCTCCATGCTGGCGACATCGGCGGCGCGGCCGCGTTCCTCGACGGCTGTCAGGTAGGTGTCGCTCGTGTCCAGGGCGATGGTGCAGCGCACCTCCGGCCCTTCGAACTTACGGGCCGTGCGCAGGCCGAGGTCGGAAAAGAGCCGCAGCACCTCGTGGTTCTCGCTCAGGGCATCGGCGACGAAGGCGGTGACGCCCTCAGCGCGGGCGGCGGATACGAGGTGCTCGACGAGAAGGGTGCCGACGCCCCGGTGGTGCAGTCCGTCGGCGACGGCGATGGAGATCTCGGCGGTGTCCCCGGTGCCTTCGGTGTCGTATTCGGCGAGGCCGATCAGCCGGCCCTCCGTCTCGGCCAGCAGGGCCAGGTATCCGGGGTGCCGCGGGGCACAGGCCCGGTCGGCGGCCGAGGCGGCCGACCTGCGGCTCGCGGAGAAGAACCGCAGCCGCAGGTTCTCGGGGGACATCTCCTCGTACAGCCCCTGCACCTGGTCGTGGTCCGCCCGCCGCACGGGACGGATGCACACGGTGGTGCCGTCCGCGAGCAGGGCGTGGACCGTGGGCCGGCTGAGTGTGTCGTCCGTCATCGCGGTTCTCCTCCAGGTTGTCTCTGCACTTAGAGCGTCCAGCGGAATGTGCCGTGGCCACATGGGCTGTCCGGGCGGGACGGGTGGGCCGGTCGGCCCTGCCGTGCGGGACCGGTGGCGGGCTCGCCGGGCGTTCCATCGGCCCCCGGACCGATCGCACGGCGAGCCCGCGTCTCACGCCTGCTGCGGAACGACGGCCACCGGACAGCTCGCGTGGTGCAGTGCCGCGTGTGTGACGCGACCCAGCTGGAGCCCCAGGTGTCCGTTGCGGCGCTTGGCACCCACGACCAGGAGGTCGGCACCCTGTGCGGCCTCGACCAGCACCCGGCGGGGGTGGCCCTCGACGGTGCGGCCCTCGACCTTCACGTCCTGCGGGGCATCGTGCAGGGCCTGGCTGAGCTGCTCCTCGGCCTGCTCCCGGTGCAGCCGTGCGGGGGCGTCGGCCAGCAGCGGGTGGTCGGTGGTCTCGTGCGCGGGGCACCGCCAGGCCCTTACGGCCTCCAGTACGGCACCCCGTCGCCGCGCCTCGTCGAAGGCGAAGCGCACCGCCGCCGAGTCCTTCGCGTCCTCGCCGACGCCCACGACGACCCGTCCGCCGCCGGGGGGCGTCGCCCGCTTGTCGTGGTTGCCGCGGAGCACGATCACCGGGCAGTCTGCGTGAGCAGCCACAGAAAGGCTGACCGAGCCCAGCAGCATTTCGGCGAGACCGCTGCGGCCCCGGGAGCCCACCACCAGCGCGGAAGCCTGACGGGCCTCGTGCACCAGGGCGTACTCGGGCTCCTCGAACACCACGTCGGCGGACACCTTCAGGCCGGGCCGGCGGGCTCGCGCCCGGTCCGCGGCGGCGCCGACAAGATCCTGGGGCAGTGCCCGCGCCTCGGGCGTGCCGAGTTCGTGGGCGAGGGCGGCGCCCTCGTAGCGCTCCCACAGGCAGGCGTACACGAGCCGCAGCGGCACCCCGCGCACCACGGCCTCGTCGGCCGCCCAGTCCACGGCGCGCAGGCTCGGCTCGGAGCCGTCGACGCCGACGACCAGTGGCCGTTGCTCCATCGTCCTCATGGTTTTCTCCCCTCCGGATGACAGGTCCTGGGTGGTGCGTCACTCGTGCGCGACGACGGCGACCGGTGCCGCGGCATGGTGCAGGACGCCGTGCGCCACCGGTCCGATGTGGGCGCCGAACGAGTTGCGGCGGATCCTGCGACCCACGACGACCAGCGAGGCCCCGTCCGCGACCTCGATCAGGTAGCGGGCGGCACTGTCGCACCGGGACTCCTCGGTGACCTGGACGTCCGGGTACTTCTGGCGCCAGGGCCGCAGGATCTCGGCGAGGGTCGCGGACTGCGCCCGGGAGATCTCGTCGTGCAGGTGCGGGTCGGCCGGGAGGGCGTAGGCGTAGTAGGGCGGCAGGTTCCAGCCGTGGACGACCCGCAGGACGGCGGAGCGCCGGACGGCCGCCTCGAAGGCGAACTCGATCACCGAGTCGTCGGGGGCGGCGGGGTCCAGGCCCAGCACGACGGGGCGGTAGGGGGCGGCGGCCGACGGGATGCCCACCGGGTCGAACTCGTGCTCGTCCGCGGCCTGCTCTCCGGCGCGGACCAGGACCACGGGAGTCTCCGTGTGCGCGACGGCGGCCAGCCCGACCGAGCCGACGAAGAATCCGCCGATCCCGCTCAGCCCGCGAGAGCCGAGGACCAGCAAGTCGGCGTCCTTCGCCGCGTCCACCAGAACGTCGGCGGGCCGGCCGCTCAGCTCCACCCTTTCCACCTCGACTCCGGGGTGGCGAAGGGCGATGCCCTCGGCCGCCTCCCGGGGAATCCGCTCGCTCCAGTGCTGCTGTGTCTCGGCGCCGAGGAGCGGGGCCTGGGCCATGGGCTCCGGCACGGGCTCCCACACGTGGACGACCTTCAGCGGCAGGCCACGCAGGTGCGCCTCCCGGGCCGCCCACTCCGCAGCGGCACGGCTCTCGGGAGAGCCGTCGAGGCCCACGATGACGTTGCGGGGCATGCTGTCCACCTCCTGAATCGGGATCCGGCTCCCACAGTGCGGGCGACGAGCGCCGGTTCCACAGGGGCCGCAGGTCCCCGGGCGGGGCCGACCGGCCCCACCGCCGCACGATGCGAGAGAGCCGGATGGTCCGGAAGCTGTTCGTGCCGACGCCGCCGATGGCCGTGGACGATCTCGTACGCGGCGTCGAGCGCCCCGATCGCGGCGAGTCCGCCGGTGTTCTCGACGAACCGGGCGGCGGCCTCGGCCTCGGGGCCCAACGAGTCCTCGGGCAACCGGGCGGCGCGTAGCTCGGTGGGCGTGACGTCGAGGACCGCCTGCCGATCGGGGATTCCATAGCCGGCCTAGAGGTTCGGGACCTCGGTGAGGAGCAGCAGGACGTCCCCTGTGAATGACCCGCCGACAGGGAACGCAGGCCGCCGAAGGGCACGGCCGGGCCGCCGATCGGCCCCGCCTCGGGGCCGGGTGGCCCATGGCCCCTGCGGTGCCGCGTCGCCACGATGAAGGTGGTAGCTCCGTACGCCGCACTGGAGGCACGCCATGAACGCTCCCGCAACGACGAGCATGCAGCGGGCGCTCCCCGCCGGACACCGGGAACGGCTCATGGGGATCGCCCGCGAGGTGTCGTTCCCGCAGGGTGCCCGGCTCTTCGAGGAGGGCACACGCGCCGACCGGTTCTGGATCATCCGTACCGGGACGGTCGATCTCGACATGCGCGTGCCCGGCCGCCGGGCCGCCGTCATCGAGACCCTCCGGCACAACGAACTCCTCGGCTGGTCCTGGCTGTTCCCCCCGCACGTCTGGCACCTGGGTGCCGAGGCGTCCTCGCCGGTGCGGGCCTACGAGTTCGACGCCACGGTCGTCCGCGCGATGTGCCAGGACGACCCCGAGTTCGGCCGCGACGTCGCCGTGTGGGTGGGCAAGGTCGTCGCCCACCGGCTGCAGACGGCCCGTGTCCGCCTCCTGGATCTTTACGCCCCCTACGGCAGCGGAGTCCAGGGCTGACCGCCCCACATCGTGCCGACCCCATCACCCCAGGAGTTCCAAGTGCCCGGTTCCCCGCACATCGTGAGTGACGTGATGACCCGCGACGTGGCCACCGTCGGCCCTGACGCGGCCTTCAAGGACATCGTGCGCATCATGCAGGACCGCAAGGTCAGCGCCCTGCCCGTGGTGGACGGCGGCCGCCGGGTCCTCGGCATCGTCTCCGAGGCCGATCTGCTGCCCAAGGAGGAGTTCCGCGACAGCGACCCGGACCGGTCCACGCAGCTGCGCCGCCTGTCCGACCTGGCGAAGGCCGGTTCGGTGACCGCGGGCGAGCTGATGACCTCCCCGGCACTCACCGTCCGGTCCGGCGAGACCCTCGCCCAGGCCGCCCGGACCATGGCGCGGGCCAGGATCAAGCGCCTGCCCGTCGTCGAGGAGTCGGGCCGGCTGGAGGGTGTCGTCAGTCGCGCGGACCTGCTCAAGGTGTTCCTGCGGGACGACGAGGACATCGCCGAGGAGGTTCGGCGCGAGGTCGTCGCCTATCTCTTCCCGGCCCCGGAGTCGGCGGTCCGGGTCGAGGTGCGGGAGGGAGTCGTCAAGCTGGGCGGCCGAGTCCGCGACACGTCCCTGGTACCGGTGGCGGCGCGGCTGACCCGGGCGGTCGAGGGGGTCGTGGACATCGAGTTCGAGCTGGACGGGCCAGGGCATCCCACGGCTTGAGCCAAGGACATGTGCCGCCCCGCGATCCGGCAACCCTCACCGATGTTCTCCCCGCACAGGGCCCTACGGCCTGTGCGCGCCCCATCAGGCCCTCGTGCCGACCGCGCTGTGAGGTGAAGTCTGGAAGCAGAAGGGGGAGCAGGTGCGCGGCAGCGCCGTCGCGGTTTGCCGCCCCGACTCCGGAGGTGTGTCATGACCGGACCTGTAGTCGTCGGGCTCGACGGTTCGCCCGCGAGCATGGCGGCCGCGTGGTGGGCCGCCCGAGAGGCCGCGGACCGGCGCCTGCCCGTGCTGCTGGTCCACTCGTGGACCACCCAGCCGCTGGACCTGCCCATCCCGCAGGAGGCGCACACGAAACGGCGCTACGGCCGAGACCTCCTCCGGGGAACCGCGACCGAACTGCGCCGCCGCCACCCCGGACTGGCGCTCACCACGGAACTGGTCTCGGAACCGGCCGCGCAGACCCTTCTGGAACGCGCCGGGGACGCGTCCCTCCTGGTCCTCGGTTCGCGTGGCCAGGGCTCCGTGGCGAGCTTCCTGCTCGGCACGATCAGCCTTCACGTCCTGGGCCTGGCCCCGTGTCCGGCCGTCGCCGTCCGCGCGGGTGACCCCGCCGTCGCAGCGGGCGAGGAGCACCCTGCCGCAGCAGACCGCCACGAGGTCGTGGTCGGTATGGAGACAACGGGACCGGCCGCCGAACCGCTGCTGGAGTTCGCCTTCGGCACGGCCGAGCCGCGTGGTGCCCGGGTGCGCGTCGTCCGGGCGCTGCCCCTGTCCGCGCTGTTCACCGAGATCGACGAGGACTTCGCGACCGCGGAGCGGGCACGACTGACCGACTCGCTGCTGCCGTGGCGCGAGAAGTTCCCCGACATCCCCGTGGTCGAGTACGTCACCACGGGCCCCGCCGCACAGGTGCTGCTGTCCGCGTCCACGCACAGCAGCCTCACCGTCGTGGGCCGTCGGCGCCACCCGTCCCACCTCACGTGGAAGCTCGGCCCCGTCGCCCACGCGGTGCTGCACCACCTGCCGTGTCCCGTCGCCGTCGTTCCGCACGACTGAGCAGCCAGCAGTGGCCGGGGGAGGACCGTCATGCACCGCAGTCTTCCGTCAGGTCCACCTCAGCGGGTCAGCACGGCACTTTCAGCCGTGCAGTTGACGACACCGTGCAGACCCGCCGGACCGGGGTGTACGCCCGCGCTCTCGCGGCGCCGGTCTCCGCCCGCACCCTGGTGCTCGGCGAGACGATCGCATATCTCCTGCTGGCCCTGCTGCAGTCCCTGCTGATCGTCGCCGTCGGGGCGCTGGCCTTCGACGTCGCCTGGGGCGACCCGATCGCCGCCGCAGTCCTGGTCGTCGTGTGGGCGCCGGTCGGCACCGGGGCGGGTGTCCTGGCCGGTGCCGTGTTCCGTACGCCGGAGCAGGTGCACGCCGTCGGCCCGGCGCTCTGGATCGGCCTCGGCATGCTGGGCGGCTGCGTGTGGCCGCTGGCACTGGTGGCCGACTGGCTGCGCGGTGCCGCACGCGTGGGCCGTCGACGCGTGGACGACCCTGCTGTCCAGGAACGGGGACCTGGCGTCGATCCTGCGCGAGCCGGCCGTGCTGGCGGGTTTCGCCCTGGTGCCTGCGGCGGCGGCTGACGGCCGCTTCCACGGCGTGATCGTGGGCGCGCTCAGACGATCTCGAGGACCTGCGACACCGGGCGACGCGGGGTATCGGACCCCGAAGGGCCGTATCCGAGGCGCAGCACCATCTGGACGAAACCCATGGCCGACCCGGGGTCCCGGGCAAGCTCGCGCAGGTCGTGCCGTTCGAGGGAGTGTGAGGTGAGGGACGTGGCCAGGCCGTGGTGGGTGGCCAGCAGGAGGACGCGTTCCAGGGCCTGTCCGGCGCGCATCCAGTCCTCGGGGCGGTCGTGGGTCGTGCCCAGCAGCGCCAGTTGCGGTGCGCTCTCGAAGTCGGCCGCCGGGCGGCCCGGCACGGTGCGTCGGCCGGCGAAGTCCCGGACCGGGGCCCGGCCCCCGCGCCTGCGCGGTCCGAATGCGCCCTCCGGGATCCCGTCGACCGCGGCCTCCGCGCCAGTGCGCGTCCACTGTCGTATGTCCTCGAACCGCTCGGGGTCGAGGGTGTCGCGTCCTTCGACGTCTCGGACGTGGTTCAGAAGGGACTCCACATGCCACGGGTCGGGGAACAGCAGCCGCGCGCCCTCCCGTTCGGCCGCGTCGCACAGCGCGTCCCTGATGTCGGCCGGAATCGGCTCGTCCTGGAAGGGATGCCGACTGGTGTGCCGGCGTGCGACGGCCGGGAAGAGCAGCGCCAGGTCGCGGTCGGGCTGGTCGGTGCCGGCGAGTCGCACGGTGGCGAGCAGCAGCGGGTCCGCCGGGTCGGGGAGCAGGCTCGTGTCGGCTCGCTCTCCGGCGTGGGCCGCGGCGACGCGGAGGTTGAACAGGGCCGCTCCGCAGCCCAGGTGCAGGGCGCGATGGTCGGGGTCGGTGCGCGGCATCGCCCGGCCGAGGTCGGCCCGTAGCTCGACGGTGTGCTCGGCTCGGAGGTAGCGGAACCGCCACGGTTGGGCGTTGTGCAGTGAGGGCGCGGCCGTGGCAGCGGTCACCAGGGCCGTGGCGTATGTCCTGTCGTCGGGTCGCGTCGGCATGGCGCGCACCTCCCCTTGCGGGATGAGCCGGCCGTCCGGTCGCGGTCAGGGTTTGGTCAGGCTGACGCCATTTCCGCGCAGCACGGACATGCGGTGCCCGTACTCCTCCTCATCGATCTCTCCGCGGGCGAAGCGCTCGGAGAGCAACCGCTCGGCGGACTCGCGGTGCAAGGGCTCGCGGTGCGGGGGCTCAGGGGTGCGGTTCAGGGTGCGGAAGAGCAGCACGGCGACGGTGATCAGGAGTGCCCAGAGCAGGATCGTGCCTGCTGACATCGCGAACCAGTCCCAGCCATTCATGTCATGACGGTTCCAGTACATCTCGGGCTCCTTCGCACGGCGAGGGCGGCCTTCGGACTTCTTTCAGGACCAGCTTCCAGCCTCGCACGACCGGCGAGAAGAGGCCTCCAGGTCCCCCTCCGGGGCCGTTCGGCCCCGGTTCCGCGCTCAGTCCGGGAGCAACAGCCGTACCGTCTCCCCCGGCTGCAGGCTCACCCTCCGGTCGGGCAGCCGGATGTCGATCGGTGAGGCGTCGGAGGACGGTACGGCGATCTCCAGCCGCTCGCGCTCCAGGCGCAGCCGTACACCCCAGTGGCCCTGGTACCGCAGGGCGAACCCGTACGACGAGAGCTCCGGCAAAGGCACCGGATCGAGCCACAGGGCGCCGCCGCGGGTCTCCAGCCCGGTCAGTCCGCGCTGGACCAGGTCCAGGGTGCCGGCCATGGCACCGAGGTGGATGCCCTCGCCGGTGGTGCCGCCCTGCACGTCCGCGATGTCGCCCTGTAGGGCCTCCTGGCAGAACTTCCAGGCCTCCGCCCGCCGGTCCCGAGCCAGCACCCAGCCATGGACGAGGCCGCTGAGGGTCGAGCCGTGGCTGGTGCGGCGCAGGTAGTAGTCGACCGTGCGCCGCCAGGTGTCCTCGTCGAGCAGGTACCCCAACCGGCCGAACAGCGAACGGAGTTCGGCCGGCGAGAACAGGTAGCCGAGCATCAGGACATCGGCCTGCTTGGACGCCTGGTAGCGATTGACGCTGTCGTCCTCCGCCTCCAGGATCCGGTCGAGCCGCCGGATGTCGCCGTACCGGGCGCGGTAGGCCTCCCAGTCGAGCTCGGCGAGTTCGCCATAGCCCTCGAACTGGCTGATGACGTCGTCATGGAACGGCACGTGGAGGGTGCGGGAGACGTCCTCCCACAGTTCGAGTTCGCCACCGTCCAGGCCGGTGCGCTCGACCAGTTCGCGGCAGCGGGGCTCCGGGAGCGTGCGCAGCAGCTCCAGGGCGCGGGCCAGCACCCAGGCGGCCGTGACGTTGGTGTACGCGTTGTCGTCGAGGCCCGGCTGCTGCGCGTCGGGGTAGGCCTCGTGGTACTCGTCGGGGCCGACCACTCCCTTGATCCGGTGGCGGCCCAGGCTGTCGTCGTAGACGGCTGAGTCCGCCCAGAAACGCGCGATCTGCAACAGCATCTCGGCGCCCTTGGTGTGCAGAAACTCCGTGTCCCCGCTGGCCTCGCAGTACTGCCACACGTTGTAGGCGATCGCCGAGCCGACGTGGTGCTGGAGGTGGGAGTGGTCGGGCATCCAACGCCCCGAGCGCGGGTTGAGGTGCAGCTGCTGGGTCTCCTCGCGGCCGTCGCTGCCGCTCTGCCAGGGGTACATCGCTCCCTTGCGGCCCACCGACCGGGCGGCTGTGCAGGCCTGTTCGAGGCGCCGGTGGCGGTAGCGGAGCAGAGCGCGGGAGACCTCGGGGAAGTGCAGGTCGAGGTAGGGCAGGACGAACAGTTCGTCCCAGAAGACGTGCCCACGGTAGGCCTCGCCGTGCAGGCCCCGGGCGGGTACGCCGACGTCGAGGTCGGCAGTGTGCGGGGAGAGGGTCTGCAGGACGTGGAAGAGGTGCAGGCGCAGGATGCGGCCGGCCTCCCCGGGGACGTCGAGGTCGGCCCGGCGCCAGAGCTGGTCCCATGCGGTGAGGTGCCACTCGAGCAGGTCGTCGAAGCCCGGGGCCTGGCCGACCCTGTCGACGGCGGCG
This sequence comes from Streptomyces sp. NPDC087859, assembly GCF_044742595.1. NCBI lineage: Bacteria > Bacillati > Actinomycetota > Actinomycetes > Kitasatosporales > Streptomycetaceae > Streptomyces > Streptomyces sp. NPDC087859. The sequence goes on from NZ_JBIUUU010000012.1 coordinate 283,480, forward strand.
TACAGCGGGTCGCTGATCGCCGGGTCGTGGGAGGTGTGCAGGGCGACGGTCTTGTCGACGGTGACGGTGCGACCTGGAGCGAGGTCCAGGACCGCCTGCTGGACGGCTCGCCGGCCTTCGTGGCGCACGGCGAGGGGGGCGTCGACGGTGAGCCGGGCCGCCATGCCGATGCGGACATCGGAGGTGCGGGTACGGCAACGCAACCACACCGTGTCCGGCGCCGCGGTGCCGGTGTGCACATGGGTCAGGTGGCGGCCGTCCAGGTCCCGGTAGCGCGGGACGCCGGCGTTGGTGACGCCGCCGTCGAGGGCCGCCTCGACCTCCAGCGGGCCAGAGAATCCCTCGGCCGTGAATTCGGTGCGCAGGGCGGCGAGATGGCGATCCGCCATGTGCACGAACCGCTGCTGACGTACCGTCAATTCACGACCCTCGCCGAGGTCGTAGCGTGTGCGGCGCTCCAGCAGCCCTGCGGACAGGTGCAGCATCTGCCGGTGGTCGAGCACCGTCGCGGTGTCGGGAGTGAGCCATGGCCCGCCCGGCAGGCGGTAGCGCAGGGGCAGCCAGTTGGGGACGTTGACCATGTCCTCGTTCTCCACCTGCCGTCCGGCCACCTCGGAGGTGAGCCGGTTGTAGCAGCCGGCCACGTAGGTGCCGGGATAGTGCACCTCGTCGGCGGCGCACTCCGGCAGCGCGCCACGTGAAGCGAAGTAGCCGTTTCCGAGGGTGCACAGCGACTCGCGCAGGCGTTCGTCGGCGGGCGTGTATCCCTCGTACTCCCAACTCCATCCCGTCACTTCGGCTCTCCTTGCGTGACCAGCTCTCCGAGATCCCTCACGACGACGTGGGCGCCGTGCCGCAGCAGTCTCGCGCCGGTGTCCTCGGCGGCGGCTCGGTCCACGCCGATCACCAGGGCGAATCCGCCGCGCCGGCCGGCCTCGACGCCCGCGAGCGCGTCCTCGACGACAGCGGCCCGCCGGGCGGGAACACCGAGCCGCCGAACCGCCTCCAGGAACAGATCGGGTTGCGGCTTGCCGGCCAGGCCGAGCCGTGCCGCCTCACCACCGTCCACGAGGAGGTCGAACAGGTCGAGTACCCCGGCCCTGCCCAGCAGTTCACCGGCGTGCCGGGATGCGGAGGCCGCCGCACAGGGCACGCCCGCCCGACGCAGGGCCCGCACCAGCCGTACCGTCCCCGGGTAGGCGTCGACGCCGTGCTCGCGGAGTTGCTCGGTGAAGAGGCGTTCCTTCTCCGCGGCGACGGCCCGCACCGTCTCGGGCGACGGGTCGATGCCACGGGCGGCCAGGAAGGCGGCGGCGCCGTCGAGACGGGACTTGCCGTCCACATGGCGCGGATAGTCGTCCCGTACGTCGAACGGGCGGCGCTGGTCCGGATTCTCGGGCGGGTGGGCGCGCAGATGGGCGTCGAACGCCGTCTTCCATGCGGCGGCGTGCACCCGCGCCGAGTCGGTGATCACTCCGTCGGTGTCGAAGACGACGGCGCGCACGTCCCGCAGGCACACAGCGAGCGTCCCAGGGGCGAGGGACCGGCCCATGGTCATCCCTCCTCCGGCACGACGGCGACCGGGCAGTCGGCATGGTGCAGCAGCGCGTGCGCCACCGGGCCGAGTTGGAGGCCATGGTGGCCGTGTCGGCGCCGGGCTCCGACGATCACCAGATCGGCGGCGCCCGACCTGGTCAGCAGCGCCTCACGGGCCGGCCCTTCGACGGTGGTGCGGCGCACCCGGACCGCGGGGTGGTCCGCCACTGCTTCGCGCAGTGCGGCGTCGAGCAGTTCCGAAGCCTGCCGCTCGTGCTCATGCGCCGGTTGCCCGGCGAACAGGGGATGGTCGGCGGCCCTGTGTCCAGGGCGCCGCCAGGCTCGTAGAGCGTCCAGCGTGCACCCGCGCGCCTCGGCCTCGCGGAACGCGAACCGCACCGCCTCGCCGTCGGCGGCGTGGTCGCCCACGCCGAGCAGGATCCGTTCGCGGTCACCCGCAGCGCCGCCCCGGACCACGATCACCGGGCAGTGCGCGCGTCCGGCCACGGCCAGCGAGACCGAGCCCAGGAGCAGACCCGCCAGCCCTCCGCGACCGTGGGATCCCGTCACCAGGGCGAAGGCGCGGTGGCTCTCGTGCAGCAGTGCGTCGACCGCTTCCTCCGGCACCACCTGGGTGGAGACCTTGGTCTCGGGGTCGCGCCGCCGGGCACGTTCTGCGGCGGTGGCGAGGATGGTCTCCGCCATGACCTGCTCGGACGGGCGTGCGTCGGTGTCGGGCTGGACGGCGCCCTCGTAGCGCTCCCACAAGGAGGCGTACACCAGCAGCAGAGGCAGTCCGCCCCGGGCCGCCTCGTCCGCCGCCCAGTCGACCGCCACGAGACTCGCGTCCGAACCGTCGACTCCCACGACCAGGGGAAGGTCCATCGTCCCCACCGCCTCTCGTCGGACCGCATACCGTGCGGCACCGGGCTCCGTCTCCACGGTCCCATCACCTGCCCCCGGACCGCAGAGGCTGTCGGGCCACGGCTCGGGACGTTCGGCCTCTGGGCCCCCTGCCCGATCCGCCGGACGCTGAAGCCGGGGCCCAGAGGGGACGGTGCTCATCTCATCCGGCCGCTCGACACTCCGTGTACGGCCGGGCCGTCTCCCGACGGGTCCCGGCATGGTGAGCAGAATCCCGGGGAGGGCAGTCATGGTTCCTCTCATCCTGATCGGCGCGGCCGTCGTGGGCGCGTGCCTGGTGTTCGGCTACAGCTCGTTCGTCGTCGGCTTCGTACTCATGTTCGTCGGCGTGCTCGGTCTCATCACGTTCATGTCCACGGTCGGCATGGTCCGGCGTCCCGGCGAACGAGGGACGGTCATCGAGGAACGGCACTACATGGGCGACACCCCGCGCGACGACCGCCGGCACCGGATGTGACCCCACCCGGTCCGGAAGGCATCGGTTCCCTCGCGCACGACATCAGTCCACTCGTCGCCCGGATCCGCCCCGCCGCCGGACCGCGTGCCGCGTTCCGCAACCGCCATGCCCGTCGCGGCCGGTGCAGCGGTGCCCCACTCGCCGATCGCGGCCTCGGCCCAGCGCCTGGTCGTGCTCACTCACCGACGCGCGCCCCCGCCGTTCCTGCCCGGCAGGGTCGGCCACCAGCCGGAGGCGTACCCGTCATGACCACCGCACTCGTCTCGGTCTTCCTCTTCCTGCACGGATTCGCTCATCTGCCGGTCTGGCTGCGCCGCACGAGCCCCGGCGAGTCGTTCGACCCGAGGCACTCCTGGGCGCTCGCCGCAGCCGGCGTGCGGGGCCTCGGATCCCTGGCACGGTCGCGATCCGGCTCGCCTCGGTCACCACCATGCTCTACATCATGGCGGGCGCCGCAGCCGCGACGCAGGCCGACGGCTGGGCCACCGCGGCGGCCCTCGCGGCCTCGGTCGGGCTGGTCCTCAAGGCCCTGTGGTTCAACCCCTGGCTCTCGCTCGGCATCCTGCTCGACATCGGCGTCATCACGGCCGCACTGACGAACTGGCCGGCCTCGCTGTACTGAGGCGGCCCGATGGGGCGCAGTCAATCCCGGGGAAGCCGCCGTGTCCGCACGCGACAGCGGCAGTCGGTCGAGCAGCAGCAAGAGCGGGCCGCCGAGGTGCTCGCCCCGACGGTCCGCGAGGTCTTCGGGCAACAGATCCGGGGTGTCGTGCCGGCGCCCTGGCAGCTCCCTGGGCGATGTCCGGTCAGAGGCGGACGGCAGTGCGTGGGGCCGGGGCCACCGGCCGGGACGGTGTCTGCTCGACGCCCCTGCGCGCGCACCGGCGCGCCACCCGCAGGGCCAGTGCGTCCATCGCAGCCGTGAGAGCGAACGTCGCACCCATGGCCGCCACCAGCAACACGGCGAACCGCTCCCAGAACTCCGGCGTCAGACTCGTACCCACGATCCTCACTCCCCTCCGACGTGCTCCGTTGTCGTCACTGACATGGAACTCCGATCCGCGGCGCACGGCGTGAGCCGACCGGCCCGCGCAGGGCGCCGCAACGGTCCCCGCACGAGGGACGTCCACAGGGCCGGTCGGCCCATGCGCCGGGGTCGGTCGCCTCATGGTGCGGCGCGGCCGCACGGACAAGGCTGCGAACAGATGCGGTGCCGAGGTCGGCGGCACCCCGCCCGGGAGGGTTCCGGAGGTGACGATCATGAAGCGGACCTACCAGACCAGGCGCCCCGCCTCTCCACGACAGCCGGAGCCTCCCGACCTGCGCACGCCGTCCGGCCGGCCCCTGCCGTACTGAACCGCCCCGCGTCACCGCCCCGGGGCGCGTTGACCGAGTCCGGGGCACGGGGCCCGAACAGCCACTTCCGCAAGGGCTGTTCGGCCCTAGGCGGGTGCCGTCCAGACACTGGGGAACAGCCTCGGCGAGCGGTTCGCTGGCAGTGTCGGAGGAGGATGCCATGTCCAGCGTCACACCGCCCGCCGCCGGAACGTCCGGCAGCACATCGGAAGCTCCCGCGAAGAAGATCCGTACGGCTGTGTACTTCCTGCACCGCGAGAAGGTCTCGGCCGCCCCGCGTACCGTGTCGGCGCCCTCGACCGCTGCCTCGGCGATGCGCGCCCTGCTGGCCGGTCCCGACCGCGCCGAAATCGATCACGGGCGTACCACCGCCATCCCGTCCGGTACCGAGCTGCGCTCCGTCGTCATCCGGAACCGGATCGCGACGGTCGACCTGTCCGGACGCTACGACGACGGAGGCGGCAGCCTGTCGATGCGGGCCCGCCTGGCGCAGGTCGTGTTCACCCTGACCCGCTTCCCGACGGTGGAAAAGGTCTCCTTCGAGATCGAGGGCGAGCCGGTGAAGCAACTGGGCGGCGAGGGGGTCGTGCTGGACGGGCCCGTCGGCCGGGCCGACTTCGAGGACCTGTGCCCCGCCGTCCTGGTCGAGTCCCCCATGATCGGCGACACCGTCCGCACCCCGCTGAGGGTGTGGGGCAGTGCCGACACCTTCGAGGCGGAGTTCCAGCTGAAGGTCACCGACACCGCCGGGCGCACCGCCGCGGACGTCCAGGTGCGGGCGACGTCGGGCACCGGCACGCGCGGAACCTTCGACGTCACCTTCCCCTACAAGGCCACCCGTAGCGGGCCGGGCCTCCTCACGGCGTACTTCGTCTCGCCCGAGGACGGCCGCCCGGTAACCGTCGACACCGTGCCGCTGACGGTGAACCGCTGACACCGGCCGCGACACGCGAGAACCCCGGCGCGACGTCCGCGCCGGGGGCTTCCATACCGGCATGCCGGACCCGTGGACGTCTCCCGTCAGCGGTCAGCTGATGCGGTGATCGCCCGGTGAGAAGGACAGCCGTGAAGTATGGCGAGGTCGGCACACGACAGTGCGGGCGGCGCCTCGGGCCCGCAACGATCGCCGTCCGCATGGTCGACCCGGTCACGGCGGCCCGGCCGATGCGCTCACTGCGCACCGAGCCGGCGGGGCTGCTCCGCGCGAGCGGGAGATCCTCGCGCTGATCGGTGACGGCCTGGCCCACCGTGAGATCGGCAAGAATCTCCAGCTGTCGGAGAGAACCGTCAAGAACCACATCTCGCGGCTGCCGCCGAGCTGAGCGTGCAGCGCCGGGTGCAGGCCTCGGTGTTCGCCGCGCACGTGGAACAGCCCGAGGCTGAGGACCGTTTCGCGCGGGGAGGCACTGCGCGGCAGCCGTCCGGCGTCCTGCCACCGTCACACTGCTCGTCGAGCGGTGTGCCCTCGCGCGGCACGCACCACCAGTTCGACCAGCAGCACAGTGGATGCAGTACCCAGGCAGAGAGCCCACTGGACGGCGTCGAGGGGTTCCGTGCCGAAGACCGTGCGGGCCCAGGGCAGATGGATCGCGACGACCTGGATCGCGAGGACTCCGGCCAGGCACAGCCACAGGGCGCGGTTGCGGAGCTGGTAGCGGCCGAGCAACGGGCCTTCCTCGGCACGGGCGTTGAGCGAGTTGAACAGCTGGAACAACACGAACGTGGTGAACGCCATGGTCGCGGCGGTGTCGGCGCCGAAGCGCGGGCGGGCCAGCGCCAGCAGGACCACGGTGCCGACGGCCATGACCGCTCCGGCCCGGCCGATGGCCAGCAGGCGGCGGGCGTCCAGAATGCGCTCCCGCGGGTCGCGCGGCGGATGGCGCATCACGTCGTCGCGCGCGGGGTCGACGGCCAGGGCCATGGCGGGCGGGCCGTCCATGATGATGTTGATCCACAGGAGTTGGGCCGCCGTCAGCGGGGCCGGCAGGCCGGCCAGGGAGGCGCCCAGCAGTGTCAGGATCGCACCGACGTTGGTGGCCAGCTGGAAGCGGACGAACTTGACGATGTTGTCGTAGATGGCCCGGCCTTCGCGCACGGCCCGCACGATCGTGGAGAAGTCGTCGTCGGTGAGGACCAGGTCAGCGGCCTCCTTGGCGACGTCCGTGCCCGCGCGGCCCATCGCCACCCCGATGTGTGCGGCCCGCAGCGCCGGTGCGTCGTTGACCCCGTCGCCGGTCATGGCGACGATGTGGCCTCGGCCGGACAGCGCCCGCACGATCGTGACCTTGTGTTCGGGGGCGACGCGGGCGAACACCCCGATACCGTCGATGCGTTCGGAAAGCTCGTCCGGTGTCATCCGGTCCAGTTCGGCGCCGGTGACCACCTCGCCGGTGATGTCCAGTTCGCGGGCGATGGCGGCCGCGGTGGCGGCGTGGTCCCCGGTGATCATCTTGACGGCGACCCCGGCGGAGCGGCACAGCGCCATCGCGTCGCGGGCCTGCGGGCGGGGCGGGTCGGCTATCCCGGCGACGGACACGAGGGTCAGTCCGGGCAGCGCGGCCGGCTCGGGCGGGCCGTCCACCAGGGCGGTGGCCGCGCCCAGCACCCGGAGCCCCGAGCCGCCGAGGCTCGAGGTGACGTCGAGGATCTCCTTGCGGTGCCGGTCGTCGAGGTCGCACACGCCGTCCTCGGTCACCACTTCGGTGCACAGGCCCAGCAGCACGTCCACCGCGCCTTTGACGTGGACGCGGGTGCGGCCGCCGGGTTCGGTGTGGAAGGTGGCCATGTACTTGGTGGTGGCGTCGAAGGGCAGTTCGCCGGTGCGCGGCAGTTCCGCACGTAGTCCGTCGGCGTCCATGCCGGCCTTCGCCGCAAGCACGACCAGTGCGGCCTCCATCGGATCGCCCACGAAACCGTCGTCGGTCACATGCGCGTCGTTGCACACGGCGAACGGCAGCACCGCGTCGAGGAGTCGATCGGGGTGTCCCTCGGCGCCGCGCACGGCACCCTTCGTGTCGTAGCCCTGGCCCGTGACGTCGTAGAGCCTGCCGCCGGTCCACAGAGCCCGGACGGTCATCTCGTTGAGGGTCAGGGTGCCGGTCTTGTCGCTGCACACGACGGTGGCCGAGCCGAGTGACTCCACGGAGGCCAGGCGCTTGACGATGGCACCGTGTCGGGCCATCCGGTACACACCGAGCGCGAGGGTCAGCGCCAGGACGGCGGGCAGTCCTTCGGGGATCGCCGCGACGGCGAGCGCCACCGCCCGCAAGGCGATGTCCGCGAGGGCCTCGCCGCGTACGAGGGAGACGAGCGCGTACGCGACGACGGCGACACCGCTCAGCAGGGCGAGCCTGCGGCCGAGGCTGTCCAACTGCACCTGGAGGGGGCTGGGCGGCTCGGTGCCGGTGCGCAATTCCTCGGCGATCGCGCCCAGTTCGGTCAGCATGCCGGTGGCCGTGACGATCATCTCGGCGCGGCCCCGGGTCACGGCGGTGTTCATGAACAGCATGCCGGTGCGCTCGGCGAGCGGCAGGGACGCCGTGCCGGCCGGCGCCGCGGTGGTTTTGGCGACGGGCTGTGACTCGCCGGTCAGGGCCGCTTCAGCGATCTCCACCGACTCCGCGACCACCAGCCGTCCGTCGGCCGGCACCCGGTCACCGGCTTCCAGCAGGACCACGTCTCCGGGGACAAGCGTGTGGGCCTCCACCACCCGTTCCGCACCGTCGCGGCGGACCCGGGTGCTGGGCACCAGCATCCGGCGCAGCGCTTCGAGGCTGCGTTCGGCGCGTCGCTCCTGGAGATAGCCGAGGACGGCGTTGATCTGCAGGACTACGGTGATCACCACGGCGTCCTTGATGTCGCCGATGGCTCCGGCGACGACGGCCGCGATCAGCAGAATCCCGATCAGCCAGTTGCGGAACTGGTCCAGGAACTTCAGCCACTCCGGCCGCCGGGCGGGTTCGGCCAGCCGGTTGGGTCCGTGGGCCGCCATCCGCTCGGCCGCCACCCGCTCGCTCAGGCCGATCGCCGGATCCACACCGAGGCGGGCCGCCACCTCGGTAGAGGTCAGACGGTATGCGTCGGGTGCTCCGGCCGGAACGACCGGCGGGGCAGTCACGTCCATGATCACGCCTTCTCTCCGGGCACCACGACAACGGGACAGTGCGCGTACCGCAGAACCTTCCGGCCAGCGGAACGGTGCGGTACGCGGACCGCGCCGTGTCCGCGCCGCCGGACTCCGACCACGATCAGCTGCGCGCCGACGCTCACCTCGGCGAGGCGGCGGCCGGTCCGTCCCCGCACCCGGTAGGCGCGTACGACGACGTCGGGGTACTTCTCGCGCAGGTCGGACAATGCCCGCACGGCCCGAGTGCCGCGCCGGCTCAGGACCACCAGGTCCGTGCCGCGCTCGGCGGCTGCGGCGAAGGCGAACTCGGCCGCCTTCCGGAACACCCGGGAGGCGTCGCCGGCCAGCACGACCGAACCGGTCCGGGACGGCCTGCCGCACACCACGAGCACCGGACAGCCGCCGTCGGCGCCGAGCCGCGCGGCGACCGAGCCGTGCAGCAGACCGTTCAGCCCGCCGCGGTGAGGTCTGCCCAGCACGGCGAGGGACGCGGAGCGCACTTCGAGTCCCAGTACCGTCTCGGGCGCGCCGACCAGGACGCCACGGGTGATCGTCACCCGCGGGGCGACCCGGCGAGCACGCCACTCCGCGTCGCCGAGCGCCCCGTTCACCCGGTCGCACTGCTCGACACCACCGGGGTCCCAGGGCGGCACACCCGGCGCCACCTCTCCGGGCTCAGGGCCCAAGGCGTGAGCCAACCGCAGGGCCACACCACGCCGGTCCGCCTCGCGGGCCGCGATCTCCACGGCGGCCAGACTCGATGCCGATCCGTCCACTCCCACGACGACCGGACCGGTCATGGTGGTCCTCCCCTCTCCGTGCGGCCCCGTCCGCAGGGGGACGGGGCCGATGACGGCACCGCGCGGCAGGGCCGGGCCCGGCCTCATCGGCCGGCCGGCCCCACCTCGCGTCCACGTCCCCACCCTCCGGCCTGCGCGCCGTCGTCCGCACTGGGCCGTACGGTCCCCAAGGGCGCACCGTCCGGCCCCCTCCCGCGGTCCGTGTCGCGCTCACTCCGAAAGTGGGGATCGATGCGCGCGACACGGGGATCGGCCCCGTGCCGGAACCGGAGGTGCGCCAGGACCGGACCTGTCGTCGTCGGAATCGACGGCTCACCGGCGAGCATGACGGCCGCGTGGTGGGCGGCCCACGAGGCGGCACGGCGGCACCTGCCCGTCTTGCTGCTCCACTCCTGGACGTCCCGGCCGCTCGACGTGACCGCCCCCAGAAGGAGTTGAGCAAGCAGCAGTACGGGGGCGTGTGCTGCACAGGGCCGAGGCCGAGTTGCGTCATCGCCACGGCGATCTGACCGTGAACACGGAACTGGTCTCGGCACCCGCCGCCCAGGCGCTGCTCGACCTCGACGCGGCTGGTCCGGCTTCCGGGCCGGCCCGCGCACAGCAAGGGGCGCCGAACTGCGCGCGGACGCGGTGCACTGTTTCTCCGCGGCGACGGGGCTGCGCCTGTCCGACCCCACGGACGTGCCCCGTACGGCCGGCCGGCTCCCCCAGGAGAACGCGGCGGCACCGCAGCCTCGGGACGCCGTCCCGGCTCCCCCCGAACGCCCCGCTCCACGACGCCACACCGGCGGTCTGAAGCCAGGGCCTCTTGGACTCCCGGACACCCCCGGTCGGCCCTCGTGGTCCCACCGCCTTTCGTCGGGTTGCTGCGCATCGCGCAGCGGGGAGGGGTCACCCTCACCGTGGCACGCCCATGCGGCACTCGTGCAGGGGCGGTTCGGCCCTTGTCCGGGACGTACGGCCCTCAGCCGTGGACCATCGTGCGGTGGTGCGTGGTCGTCGGACGAGGCCGCCTCGGCGGCGGTGTCCGGCCTGCGCGCCGGCGCAGCAACCGCACGGCGAGCGCGTCGAGCGCCGCGGTGAGGACGATGGTCACGCCCATGGCCGCGACGAGAAGAATCGTGAATTGCTCCCAGAACTCCGGTGTCAGGCTCGTGCCCACCGTCCTCGCCCCCTCGGGTCGGGGTCCTTCCCCTCACCACCAGCCAACTCCGTTACGAGGAGGGGCGCTTGAGCCGACCGGCCCGAACACGGGCCGCATACGGCCCTTGCGCGGAACCGGGTCACCGCACGAGAACGTGTTCGCCGGAACGTGGGACGACGGCGCTCCAGCCCAGCGTGTGGTCAATGCGGTCGCGCAGCGCGGCGGCCGCATCGGGCTCGCCGTGCACGAGGTAGGTGGTGCGGGGTGCCGGGGCGCCCCGCAGCCAGTCGATGATCTGGCCGGCGTCGGCATGGGCCGAGAAGTGCGGTACGTCGGCCACCTGGGCGCGCACCGGGACGTACTCGCCGAACATCTTGAGCGCCTTGGCACCGTCGACGAGGTCGCGGGCCCTGGTGCCCTGTGCCGCGAAGCCCACCACGACCACGGCGTTGCGCGGGTCGGGCAGCAGTCGCCGCAGATGGTGCAGGACACGGCCACCGGTGGCCATGCCGGACGCCGACACGATGACGGCCGGTCCGCCGGCCCGGCTGATGTCGACGGACTCCTGGATGGAGCGGGCCGCCAGGAACGGCTCGGGGCTCAGCGCGGCCACGCCGGCGGCGGTGACCTCGGGTCGCAATTCGGGGGCTTGGGAAAGGACGGCGTCGCGGTAGACGTCGAGAGCGGCCAGCGCCATGGGACTGTCGACGTACACCGGTACGCCGGCCGACAGGCCGCCCCTGCGGCGCAGCTCGGCGAGTTCGTGCAGGACGACCTCGGTACGGTCGAGGGCGAACGCCGGGATGACGACGGTGCCGCCGCGGGCCAGGGTGCGGGTCAGCACGCTCGCGAAGTGGGCGCGTGCCGCGTCCTCCTCGTGGTGCCGGTTGCCGTAGGTCGACTCCATGAGCAGCACGTCCGCCCCGGAGAACGGCTCCGGCGGGCGCAGCAGCGGATGGCCGGGGCGCCCGAGGTCGCCGCTGACGGCGAGGGTACGGCCGTCCTCCAGGGTGAGCCGGGCCCAGGCCGATCCGAGGATGTGTCCGGCCGGGTGCAGCGTGACCGTGGTGCCGGTGGCGATGTCGACGGTCGCACCGGTCGGTACGGGGTCGAGGAGTTTCAGGGTGCGGTCCACGTCCGAGTCGTCGTAGAGGGGCTGGGCGGGGCGGTGTTTGGACCAGCCGTGCTCGTTGGCGTGGTGGGCGGCCTCCATCTGGAGCTTGGCGCTGTCCCTGAGCACGATCTCCATGAGCCGGGCGCTGAACTCGGTGGTCACGATGCGCCCCCGGAAGCCGTGCCGCACCAGTCGGGGCAGGTAGCCGCAGTGGTCCAGGTGGGCGTGGGTGACGACGACCGTCTCGATGTCATCACCGTCGCAGGGCAGCTTCCGCCAGTTGCGTCTGCGCAGGTCGGCCAGGCCCTGGAAGAGCCCGCAGTCGACGAGGACGCGGGCGTGGTCGGTCTCGACGAGGAACTTGCTCCCGGTGACGGTGCCCGCCCCGCCCAGGAAGGTGAGCAGCGCGGGCCGTAGCGGCGCGAGGTTCGGTTGGTTGACGGTCATGATGTCTCCTCCTCGCCCGCCGCAGCAGGTTTCCGGGGCCGTTCGGCCCTGGCGGGCTCGCCGCCGGTGTGTTGTGCTGGAGGTGTCGGGAAGGGACCCGGAACGACGCGGAGAAGCGGCCGGCGGCCGTGCACCGCGCAATCAGGATCCGCGAGAAGCGGGTAGGGCCCTTCCCGCCTCTGCTGCCCGGGCTCCTCCGTCACTGTCATCGGCCCCGGAAGGCCTCACGGCGGTCTCCTCGTCCGGCAGGTCCGGGTCGAGGTCAGGATGGCGGGGCCGGCCGCTCAGCGCGCAGTCCACGTCCACTACGCCCTCGACTGCCTGCGCCAGCCGGGCGGCTACGGGCACGAGCGCGGTGTCCTTGATCCGTCCGGTCAGCTTCACCACGCCGTCGTGCACCTCCACCCGGACCGGTTCGAGGGGCGCGGGGAACAGCAGGCCGACGACCTCGCGCCGGACTTCCTCGGCGATGTCCTCGTCGTTCCGCAGGAAGATCTTGAGCAGGTCGGACCTGCTGACGATGCCCTTCAGCACTCCGTCCTCGTCCACCACGGGCAGGCGCCTCACCTTGGTCCGCGCCATGATCCGCGCGGCCCGCGCGAGAGACGTGTCCGGCGCGACGGTGATCGCCGGGCAGGTCATCAGCTCCTCGGCGGTCACCGCGCCGGCCTTGGCCAGTTCGGCCAGGCGCCACAGCCGGGTGTACAGGTCCGGGACGTCGCCCCGGAACTCCTCCTTGGCCAGCAGGTCGGCCTCGGAGACGACTCCGACGACGCGGTTGCCGCTCTCCAGCACGGGAAGGGCACTGACCTTCCACTGGTGCATGGTCCTGACGATGTCCTTGAAGGTCGCTCCCCGGCCGAGGGCGACGACGGTGCGGGTCATCACATCGCTCACGAGATGCGCGGTGTCGTGCATGGCGTCCTCCCGGGGCTCGGATCCCGCGACCCCTTCAGCGTCGGACACGGACGGGCCCGGGACATGGGCCGAGTGGCCCTGACCGGGGTTCCGATCGGTCCGCTTCCGCTGCCGTGCCGACGGTCGGTCCGGGGCCGTGCGGGTGTGAAGCACGAGTACGCCAGAACGGGTCGGGGTGCTGATCGGCGACGTGATGAGCCCGGATCCGGAAGCCGCCGCCGTCATGGGCCGGTTGTGCTCGGCCGCGCACGCGCCGGCCAAGACAGGTATGACAGCCCCGTCGGCTGATGCAGGCCCCACTCACCAGAAGAAGAGGGCCGTTCGGCCCCAGGCCCGAGGCCGCTTCGGCCTCTGCCGGTGACGGTACCCAGGGGGGATTCTGGTACCGAAGGGACCCGTACAGAAGTGTGCGGGCACCGATCCGGGGAGGTGACGGCCGTGCAGCGTCCCGTTGTCGTAGGGTTGGACGGTTCGCGTGAGAGTCTCGCGGCCGCAGACTGGGCGGCGCGAGAAGCGTTGAGGCGCGGCCTGCCGCTGCGTCTGGTGCACGCGTGGGTGGGCGGTACGTCGCCCGACGAGTCGGAGCTGCCCGAGCTGGAGGCGCCTCGCTACTGGGCGCGGCGGATCCTGCGCGGCGCCATGGACCGGCTCAACGAAAGCTATCCGCAGGTCTATCTGAGCGCGGACCAGATTTCCCGGCCCGCGGCCGACGCCTTGGTCGCGGCGGGGGACGAGTCCGAACTGCTGGTCCTGGGCAGCCGTGCGTTCAGCGGATTCGGCGGGTTCATGGCCGGCTCGGTCGCCCTGTCGACGGTGGCCCATGCGGCCCGTCCCGTCGTGCTCGTACGGGCGGACCAGACGCTCGAGGACGAGCACGTGCCCGACGCCGAGGGCCACGCCTCTGCGCGTACGCCGTACCGCGGAGTCGTGATCGGGGTGGACCCGGCGTCTCCGTGCGAGGAGTTGCTGGCCTTCGCCTTCGAGAGCGCGAGCCTGCGCTCGGCCCCGCTGACGGTGGTGTACGCCTGGCGCCTGCCCTACGTACCCAAGGCGCTGGAGGCCAAGGCGCGCAGGGACGTACGCCGGGCCGCCGAGCACACGCTCGGCGCGGTGCTCGGGCCGTGGCGGGAGAAGTACCCCACGGTGGAGGTCCGAGAACTGGTCGAGGAGGGGCGTCCGGCACAGCAGCTACTGGAAGCCGCCCAGGACGCCGGGCTGCTGGTCGTCGGCCGCAAGGTCCGCCCGGCGAGGATCGGCATGCACACCGGACCGGTCGCCCACGCGGTGATGCACCACGTCCGCTGCCCGGTCGCCATCGTCCCGCACGAGTGAGCCACGCGGTACGACGGGACAAGGTCCCGTTCGGGAGGAGGGTGCCGTTCGGGAGGAGGGTGCCGTGTTCCAGGTACGCATCCACGGCCGCGGCGGCCAAGGCGCCGTCACGGCCGCCGAATTGTTGTCGGTGGCAGCCTTTCTGGGAGGCCGCCACGCGCAAGCGTTTCCGAGCTTCGGCTCGGAGCGATCCGGGGCTCCGGTCATGGCGTTCTGCAGGATCGACTCCCCCTGCGGTGCCGACGACCTGGGGCTGCAGACGCTCACCGGGCCGGTTCTCACGGTCCCCACCACCGCACTCGCCCTGCGCCACGTAGGCCGGCCGGTGCCCAGCGCCGTCCTGCTCGGCGGCCTCTTCGCCGAATGAGCGGCGTCCAGGGCGAGTTCGATGTCTTGCGGCCCCGACTTCGGAACCTCCCAGATCGGCTTGGCGGTGGCAGGGCACACGTTGGTGGAGTACGCACCGTGGTGGGGCCGGGCTGCTCAACTACATTGCTCCGCGGAGCGGTTCGGACCGCTACGCCATGGGCCTTGCGCGGCTGCCGCAGTCGAGGATCGCCGTCGCCCGTTCAGGGCTGCGACAGCCGGGCGGCGACGTACTCGGTGAGGTCGAGCAGCCGGTTGGTGTAGCCCCACTCGTTGTCGTACCAGCCGAAGACCTTGGCCAGGTTGCCGTGTGCCTGGGTCAGCGGGGCGTCCAGGACGCAGGAGGCGGGGTCACCGACAATGTCGCGGGAGACGATCGGGGCGTCGGAGACCCGCAGGATGCCCTTCAGCGGCCCGTCGGCGGCCTCCCGGAACGCGGAGTTGACCTCGTCCGCGGTCACGGCCCGATTCAGTACCAGGGTGAGGTCGGTCAGCGAGCCGTCCTCGACGGGCACGCGGACCGCGATGCCGTCGAGCGTGCCGGCCAGCTCCGGCAGGACCAGACCGACGGCACGAGCCGCTCCGGTACTGGTCGGGATGATGTTGACGGCAGCGGTACGGCCGCGGCGCGGGTCCTTGTGCGGACCGTCCAGGACGACCTGGTCGTTGGTATAGCCGTGGATGGTGGTCATCAGGCCCTTGTCGATACCGAAGGCCTCGTCGAGAACCTTCACCATCGGCGCCACACAATTGGTGGTGCACGAGGCGTTCGAGACCACGTGGTCGCTGTCCGGGTCGTACGTGCTCTCGTTGACACCCATCACGACCGTGGCATCGACGTCCTTGCCCGGCACGGACAGCAGCACCTTGCGCGCTCCCGCCTTCAGGTGCGCCCCTGCCTGCTCCCGGGTCCGGAACCGGCCGGTGGACTCGATGACGACGTCCACACCGAACTCGCCCCAGGCCAGCGTGGCCGGGTCGCGTTCGGCGGTCACGGCGATGCGGTGACCGTCCACCGTGAGGGAGGTCTCGTCGTGCTCGACGGTGCGGCCGATGCGGCCGTACGTCGAGTCGTACGTCAGCAGATGCGCCAGCGCCGCCGGCGAGGTGAGGTCGTTGACCGCCACGACCTCCACCGGTGTCCCGGCGGAGGCCTCCGCCCGCTCCAACACGAGCCGCAGGTAGTTGCGTCCGATGCGACCGAAACCGTTGATCCCCACGCGCACACTCATGTCCGTCACCCTCCCGATCGATCCGTGTCCGGTTACGCTCCCAGCCTGCTGGCCCGGCACGGGATGCGGCTTGGGCCGCACGGGGGCCGGTTCAGGGACGTTCGGCCCACCCGGCGAGCCAGGACGGCGACCTGGGGACGCAAGACCGCGGCGTACCACCTCGTGGTCCTCCAGCAGGGAGCCCCGGATCGAGTTGAAAGCGGGGCACCACCGCGTCACCGCGGTGGTGCCCCGCTCCCGGAGGGCGTGCCGGTCAGATCAGCCAGCGGTTTCGGCTGACGAACGGCAGCCGCGCCCAGGCCTTGCCCAGGCCCCAGGTGGCACCGGCGCCTGCGGCCGCGAGGGCGATCAGGACGACGGCGTACACGAGGTGGTAGTCGGCGAACGGGTTGGTCGACATGCTCAGCGACCCGTCGGACAGGTGCTTGGCCGGCGGCCACTCGGCGATCCACATCAGCGCCATCATGAGCGTGCCCGCCACGGCGGCCAGCCGCAGGCCGATGCCCAGCATCAGCGCCACACCGACACCGAGGAGGCCGAGCATGAACAGCCAGTTGGCCCAGGCGGCCCCGGCCCAGTCATGGAACGTGGACTCCATCGGACCGGCCGCGACCCCGCTGAGGAAGCCCTTGGTCGGCGATCCGCCGTCGATCCAGCCCTTGCCGGAACCGGTCGCGTAACCGAACCCGAAGGTCTTGTCCAGGAACGCCCACAGGAAGACGAACCCGGTCAGCAGCCGCAGCCCGGCGAAGACGTACGCACGGGTGGCGGTCGTCGCGGCGGTCGTGGTGTCGGCCGTCGCCGCAGCGGTCCCGGCCCTGTGCCGGGACGGGAGGTGGAATCCCAGGTGCCGGTGCGAGTGGTCTTGAACTGCCATGGTGCTCATCCCCTCCAGAGGATCACGCGCGGGTTCTCGATGTCTGTCGTCGCGTCATCAATGTCCCGCTTCCACGCCCCGGACCGGAGGGGCTGCGAGCCCCTGACCGTGGGGCCGACCGGCCCTGCTTGAAGGCCCGTTCAGCCGTTCCAGGTCCAGTCCGCCACCTCCGGCAGATCCGTACCGTGTTCGCGGATCCAGGCGTGGTGGCGCAGCCGGGCATCCTCCATCGACTGGCGTACGGCAGCGGCGCGCACGGCGAGTCCGGGAACGCGGTCGATGACGTCCATGACCAGGCGGTAGCGGTCGAGGTCGTTGCTGACGACCATGTCGAACGGCGTGGTCGTGGTGCCGATCTCCTTGTACCCGCGTACGTGCAGGTTCTGGTGGCCGGTGCGGCGATAGGCCAGGCGGTGGATGAGCCACGGGTAGCCGTGGTAGGCGAAGATCACCGGCTTGTCGGGCGTGAACAGGCCGTTGTACTCGAAGTCGCTCATCCCGTGCGGATGTTCCTCGCTCGGCAGCAGCCGGGCGATGTCGACCACGTTGACGACGCGTACCGCGAGCTGCGGCAGGTGGCGGCGGAGCAACTGGGCGGCCGCCAGTACCTCCTGGGTCGGAACGTCACCCGCACAGGCCAGTACGACATCCGGATCCCGGGTGCTGTCCTCGGTGCCGGCCCAGTCCCAGATTCCGGCGCCGCGGGCACAGTGGACCTTGGCCTGTTCCATCGACAGCCAGTCGTAGCTGGGCTGTTTACCGGCGACGATCACGTTGACGTAGTCGCGGCTGCGCAGCGCGTGGTCCGCCACCGACAGCAGGGTGTTGGCGTCCGGCGGGAAGTAGACCCGTACCGCCTCGGGGCTCTTGTTGAGGATGTGGTCGACGAAGCCGGGGTCCTGATGGGAGAAGCCGTTGTGGTCCTGGCGCCAGACATGGGAGGTGAGCAGGTAGTTGAGGGAGGCGATAGGGGCGCGCCAGGGCAGCTTGCGTGTCACGCGCAGCCACTTGATGTGCTGGTTGACCATCGAGTCGACGATGTGGACGAACGCCTCGTAGCAGGAGAACAGTCCGTGCCGGCCGGTGAGGAGGTAGCCCTCCAGCCAGCCCTGGCAGGTGTGTTCGGAGAGGATCTCCATCACCCGGCCGTGGCGTTCCAGGTGCTCGTCGACCGGGAGCAGTTGGGCCTGCCAGGCCTTGCCGCTGGCCTCGAAGACGGCCTGGAGGCGGTTGGAGGCGGTCTCGTCGGGGCCGACGATCCGGAAGTCTCGGCGGTGGCTGGTGTGGCGCATGACATGTTCCAGCAGATCGCCGAGGACGCGGGTCGGTTCATGCAGGGTCGCGCCGGGCTTGTCGACAGGGACGGCGAACCGCTCCAGCGGCGGCAGCGGCAGCTCACGCAGCAGCAGCCCGCCGTTGGCGTGCGGGGTGGCGCCCAGGCGTCGGGCTCCTTCGGGGATGCAGGCCAGCACCTGCTCGCGGGGGCGGCCGTGCTCGTCGAAGAGTTCCTCCGGCTTGTACGAGTGCAGCCACTGCTCCAGCTGGCGCAGGTGCTCCGGGTTGTCGCGGACCGCGGACAGCGGGACCTGGTGGGAGCGCCAGGTGCCCTCCACGGGCAGGCCGTCGACCTCGGCCGGGCCGGTCCAGCCCTTCGGCGTGCGCAGCACGATCACCGGCCAGTGGGGGCGTTCGCTGACGCCGCCCTCACGGGCGGAGCTCTGGATGGCCGCGATCCGTTCCAGGGCATCGTCCATCGCGGCGGCCATCGCCCGGTGCACGGTCATCGGGTCGTCGCCGGTGACGTGGATCGGGGAATGACCGTATCCCCGCAGCAGCGCGTCGAGTTCGGACTCGGGGAGCCGGGCCAGCACCGTCGGATTGGCGATCTTGTATCCGTTCAGGTGGAGGATCGGCAGGACGGCGCCATCGTGCACCGGATCGAGGAACTTGTTCGAGTGCCAGGACGCGGCCAGCGGCCCGGTCTCCGCCTCCCCGTCGCCGATCACACAGGCGACGAGCAGGTCCGGGTTGTCGAGCGCGGCGCCGTAGGCGTGGGACAGCGAGTAGCCGAGCTCACCGCCCTCGTGGATCGAGCCCGGCGTCTCCGGGGCGACATGACTCGGCACACCACCGGGGAAGGAGAACTGCTTGAACAGACGGGCCATGCCCTGCGCGTCCCGTGATACGTCCGGGTAGGTCTCGCTGTACGAGCCCTCCAGCCAGGAGTTGGCGAGTACGGCCGGACCGCCGTGGCCCGGGCCCCAGATGCACAGGGCGTCCTGGCCGCGGGCCTTGACGACCCGGTTGAGGTGGGTGTGCACGAGATTCAGACCGGGTGAGGTGCCCCAGTGGCCCAGTAGCCGCGGCTTGATGTGCTCCGGGCGCAGCGGCTCGGTCAGCAGCGGATTCGCCATCAAGTAGATCTGGCCGACCGCCAGATAGTTCGCGGCACGCCAGTGGGCGTCCAGGGCCTTGAGTTCCTCGTCCGTGAGCTCGGCGGTGGACGCCTGCGGTGTGTCGACAGACATGTCGGGTCCCTTCCGGGGCGGGATTCGGTGTCGAGGGCGCATGCCGGGATGCGTCTCTCCACCCTGCGCCCGCCCGCCGGGTACCCGACAGGGCCGACCGGGCCATCCCCTGGGGCCCGGTCGGACGGTCAGCCGTTCGGCACCAGCAGCACCGGGCAGTGGGAGCGGTGCAACAACGTGTGGGCGACCGGACCCAGGCTCGGGCGCGACCGGCCGGCGTGGTGGTGCACACCGATCACGGCGAGGCCGGCCTCACGGGTGGCCTCCAGCAGCGCGTGCGCCGGGCTCCCGCGGACCGTGCGGGCCTCGACCTCCGGGTACCGCTCGTGCAGCGGGGCCGTGCTGAAGCGCGGTACGGCCCCCTCTGCGGCGTCGACCCGAGTCAGTTCGCGCTGGCCGGGGCTGGTCGCGGGGACCAGCGAGGGCGGTTCGGGTGCGACGTGTCGGTGGATCCAGGAGTGCAGGACGCGCGGTCGGGCACCGCGCCGCTCGGCTCCCTGGAAGGCGTGGGCCGCGGCGACCTCGTCGGCGTCGCCTGCCAGACACAGCAGCACGTCCCGGCCGCCGTCACACGGATGATCGCCGCGGACGACCAGCAGCGGGCTGCGGATGTGCGCCGCGAGGTGCAGGCTCACCGAGCCCAGGAGCAGTCCGGTGAACCCGCCGAGCCCGCGGTTGCCGACCACGGTGAGTGCCGCGCCCTCGCTCTCCCGCACCAGCGCCTCCACCGCGCCGGCCTCCGACGCCGTGGTCACGACCGGCAGCCCCGGATGACGGGCACGGATCCGAGCGGCGGCCGAAGCCAAGACCGGTCCGACCTCGTCACGGTCGGGCACGGCGAACACGATGCGCAACGCGGCACCTCGGGACAAGGCCTCGTCCGCGGCGCGGTCCAGCACGCCCACCGCGATCAGTGAGCCGTCCACTCCGACGACCAGGTGCTGGGCAGTCATGTCGCTGCTCCCCTGATTGTCATGCCGTCCTCGGCGATCAGGCCGGGAGATCCGCGCCGTACAGCGTGCGTCCGCCGACCAGTTCGCGTCCGGTGACCAGTTCGGGTTCGATGCGTACGAACACCTCCCTCGGCGAGGGCGCCCAGGAGCGCGGACCCACCCGGCGCAGCCGTTCGTGCTCCGCTGGATCGGTCACCACGGTGGCCCGGCCGGTGACGACCACGCTCCAGCCGGACTGCGCGACGGCGTCGACCTCGTCCGCCTCGAAGGCCACGACCACGCCGTCGATCGCACGGGCCAACTCGGATGCCGCCGACGTCCGCAGCACCACGGCGCCGTGGTCGAGGCCGAAGTTGACCGGAAGGACGGCGGGCAGCGCGTTGCGGGTGTGCACGATGCGGCCGATCTGCGGCCTCGCCAACAGGCTCAGGCACTCCTGCCGGTCGAGTTCGCGGAACCCGTCGTTGGGGTACATGGCCACCGCCTTTCACCAGGTGTACCGGTACGCGTCCCATCCTCGACGGCCCGATGGCCCCCGCAGAGGGGCCATCGGGCCCTGCCCTCCCGGAGAGCAGCCCCGGAAGCTCGTACCGCCGTGGCCCGACCGGGCCTCCATGCGGCCCCTCGGTCCGCGGTGCTAGGTGATCGCGCGGCCCGAGATACCGACGACGTCGACCCACACCCACACATCGCGCCGGCCACCGGCCCAGGGCTTGCCGTGCGCCTGGTTCGCGAGGCGCCTCGAAGGCAACCTGCTCGCCCACGACGTGTGCACGACGTGTGCGGGTACGGATTCGGCGGCGGTCCGGAACGTGATCGTTCCGTCGACGACGGTGTAGTCGACGGGCAGGATCATCGGCCCCTCCGCGGTGGTCGAAGCCACCCTGCCCACACCGTGCGTGCCCAGCCGACTCCAGCACTGCTCGGTGTCGAGCTCGGTCAGCTCGGGATGGCCGGCAGCCTGTCCGCGGCCGCCCGGTCGGCCGTCTCCCGCAGGGTCAGGCCGAGTTCCGTACGGCGCTGTACGGGGCGGCGCCCGAGGTAACTGCGTGCGGGTCCCGTCG
Organism: Streptomyces sp. NPDC087859; assembly: GCF_044742595.1. Taxonomy (NCBI): domain Bacteria; kingdom Bacillati; phylum Actinomycetota; class Actinomycetes; order Kitasatosporales; family Streptomycetaceae; genus Streptomyces; species Streptomyces sp. NPDC087859. Next base: position 304,654 of record NZ_JBIUUU010000012.1, read on the forward strand.
ACGGATACGCCGTGGGCACCGATGCGTTCTCGTCCACGGTCCCTCGCCTCTTTGCTGTCAGGCCGCCGGGACGGCAAGGGCGTCGTGCCGCTGCCCGCCGAGCACCACCTTCAGGGCGCCGGTGTCCGCGGCGCCGGCGAAGACGTCGTAGGCCTCCGCCATGTGTTCCAGCGGGAACGTATGGGTGACCAGCGACGAGGTGGGCAGCCTGCCGGCGGCCACCATGCGCAGCAGGGTCGGTGTGGAGGAGGTGTCGACCAGTCCGGTGGTGATCGTCACGTTCTTGATCCACAGGTCTTCCAGGTGCAGGGTCGCCGGTTTGCCGTGGACGCCGACGTTGGCGACGTGGCCGCCGGGGCGCACCATGCGGGTGCACATCTCGAAGGTCTCCGGCACACCGACTGCCTCTATGACCACGTCGGCGCCGAGCCCGTCGGTGAGATCGGCGATCAGCTGCTCGGGCGCTTCTCCGGCACGGGCCACGGCGTCGGCGCCGAGGCGCCGGGCGGCGTCGAGCCGGGAGTCGGCCAGGTCCACCGCGACGATGCGCTCGGGTGAGTACAGCCGGGCCGTGGCGATCGCGGCGAGTCCGACGGGACCGGCCCCGACAATGGCGACCGTGTCGCCGGGCCGGACGCACCCGTTGAGGACGCCCACCTCGTAGGCGGTCGGGAAGATGTCCGCCAGCAGCACGGCGTCCTCGCTGCCGACCGCGGCGGGCAGCGGGTGCACGGAGAGGTCGGCGTACGGCACCCGCACGTACTCGGCCTGCGTGCCGTCGATGCGGTGGCCGAGGATCCAGCCCCCGCCGCCCTGGCACTGGCCGTAGGTGGCCTCCCGGCAGAACCGGCAGCGGCCGCAGGCGGTGATGCAGGAGACCAGCACCCGGTCGCCCGGACGCACGGTGCGCACGTCACTGCCGGTCTCGACGATCTCACCGACCGCCTCGTGCCCCAGCACCGTGCCGGGACGCACCTCGGGCACATCGCCCTTGAGGATGTGCAGGTCCGTACCGCAGATGGTGACCGCGTCGACGCGCACGATCGCGTCCGTGGGGTCCTTGATTGCGGGGTCGGGGACCTCCTCCCAGGCGGACTGTCCCGGGCCGTGGAAGACGAAGCCCTTCATGGCCGTTCCTCCCTGTTCTCTGGCGGTTGCGCGGCGTGCCGCCGTATGGACGGCCCGGCCGCGGCGGGGGTGCGGTGTCGCTCTTGCCCCTCAGCTCCAGCGTGGCCCACGTGGCCGGCTCCCGCTTGGGCCATCCGTCCCCATCTGCCGCCCGGACGGGACCCTTCGGCCCTGGTGGAGCTCGCAAAGGCACCCGTCGACCCCGTATTGACGGGCCGACCGGCCCTACCGCGCGGCCCGACGTCCGGCTTCGCTGTGTTCATGGCCGAGAACCAGAGCAGGCACACGCCCCGTTCCACGGAGCGCGTCATCGGCGGTACGACCGTGGTGGAACTGCGTGGCGAGATCGACATCCTGGAGGCACCGCCGCTCTCGGCCCGCCTCGACACCCTCACCGCCGGCCCGTGCCCCGATCTGCTGCTGGACCTGCGTCCGGTGTCCTTCATCGACTGCAGCGGGCTGCGTGTGCTGTGCCGGGTACGGAACCGGGTACTGACCCGGCACGGCCGTCTCCGGCTGGTCTCCGACAGCCCCCGCTTCGCGCGGATCCTCCGGAGCACGTTCCTGACCAACCTCTTCGAGATCCACTCCGACCTGCCCTCGGACCTGGTCGGCGTCCCCCTCGAGAACACCACCGCCACCACGGTCCCGTCACCGCCCCAGGGAACAGGTCATTCCTCGGGCTCCTCCATGTCGAGCACCACGCGCGGAGCGCGCCGTGGCGTGGCCGCGCCCTCCGGGCCGTAGCCGAGACGGATCAGCATCTGTGCGTGCCCGGTGCCATCGCTGTCGGGGCTCAGGGCCTGCCGCAGGTCGGGCCACTCCATCGGCTGGTGCACCAGAGAGGTGCGCAGGCCGTATGCCGTGGCCACCAGCAGGACGTGTTCCAGCGCCTGACCGGCGCGCAGCCAGTCCGCACGGCGGTCGTGCGCGGTGGTCAACAGGCCGATGGCCGGGCTGGTCTCGAAGTCCTGGGCGGGCAACCGCTCGCTATGCCGTTGCGCGGTGAAATCCCGCATGGGCAGCCGTTCACGCGCGTCCTGCGGGCCGAGAACTTCCTGTGGGAGACCGATGTCAGCGGGATCGTCCAGGTCCTTGTGCACCCAGCGGCGGCTTTCCGCACCGCGGTCCGCGTCGAGACGGTTGCGCTGCTCGGCATCCGCGGCCACGCGGAGCGCGCGGGCTGTCCCCTCCGCCGCCGGAAAGGTGAGTGAAGCTCCCTCCATGTGGGCCGCCTCGGCGAGTTCGACGCACGCGTTCTGCGGCAGCGGCCGTCCGGAGAAGGGGAAGCGGCTGCTGTGCCTGCGCCAGATCATCGGATAGAGGTCCCCACGGTGCCCCGGTGGATGTGAGCTGCGGGATCCCGTGAGCCGGACGATGGCCAGCAGGTTCGTGTCCTCGGGGCGCGCCAGCAGTCGCACGACCGGTGACCAGCCGAAGTGGGACACCGCGACACGGAGATTGAAGACGGACGCGCCCACCGACAGGTGCAGCGCGCGGGCGAACGGATCCGCGTGGCGCAGGCTCCGCTCCGGAGCGGCGCGCACCTCGAAGGCGACGGCCTCCGGGTCCAGCCGGTAGCGCCACGGCTGGGTGTTGAAGAACGAGGGCGCGGCCACGGCTGCCGAAATGCAGGCTTCCAGGGTCGCGGCGTCGAGGGGCGCGGTTCGCATGGTGCCCTCCTCCCGTACGGACTTCGGGCAAGTGCCGATGTCCTTCAAGGGTGGGAGCGGGGGGCGGGCCAAGTCAGGGGCCGATGGTCCTGTGTGGGTGGCCGGACAGGCCACGGTCGGCCACCGCGACGGTGCTGTGCGGAGCGGTTGCGCTGCGTCGACTTGCGCGTCGTCATGCTCGTACGCCGCCGGATCCATGAGGGCTGAACGGCCCCTCCTCTTGCTGGACTTGACCCCGATCGGCCCCACGAGGCTCCCTGATCGGCCCATGCCGAGGCGTGCTCCCGCCTGTCATCTTCCTCGCGGTGACCACGACGAGGGGGTGCAGACCGATGCGTACCGGAAGGCGTACGAAGAGGTGGTTCTGGAGGTGGCGGAGCAACCCGTTGCGCCGGCGCGTCGATGTACTCGAGGCATGGCTCGTCCTGGCCGTCTGCGTACTGATCGCGGTGGGCGGCACTCTGGCTGGTGCGGTGACTGCGCTGGCGGCCGACGGCGTCTTCGCGCGGCAGCGGGCCGAGCGGACCGCCGTGGATGCCGTCCTCCTCGCGGACACCCCTGCGGCCGCGTCGAGCAGTTACCGCACCAGGGCGGAGGTGCGCTGGATCGGTCACGACGGTTCCGTCCGCACCGGCACGACACTGGTAGGCAGCGGGAAGAGCGCCGGGGCCCGCGTCACGCTCTGGACCAATACCCAGGGCGCCCTGGTCACCGCGCCACCGAGCCGGGAAGACGCCGCCGTCGAAGCGGTCCTCCTGGGGACCGGGGCCGCTCTCGCCGTGACCGGCCTGGTGGTCGGCGCCTGGGGCGTGACACGGCGGTGCCTCGACCGGCGGCGCATCGGCGAGTGGGACAGCGAGTGGGACCTGGTCGGTCCGCAGTGGGGGCACAAGACGAGCTGACGCGTCGGCGGACCGTCCTCGAAGCGGGCGGTCCGCTCGCTGAGTCGCGGCCTTGACGGACCCTCACTCGGCGAACTCCGACCCGGCTCGACACCGGTGACCCGGCCGTCGAGGTCGCGTCGTACGGCGATCGCCAGGGGCGCGCAGGGGCTGACCCTGTTACGGGCCGGCGATGTGCCCTCCTTGAACGGTGCCGTGTCCCCGAACCCCGGATCGGGGCAAGCGCCAAAGAGCGTGCCTGGCACACCTGCGAGATCTCGGGGAGATGCTGGATTCGATCACCGATCATGCCGTCATCAAGCCAGGGCCCGGCGAGGAGGTGGTCCGCTGGAACCGGCACCGAGGGCGACGTGGCCGCCACGGCCTCGCCGACGCGCGACCCGGAGGGTGCCCTGACCGGCTTCGCCACGGTGGCACGGGCATCACCCATCAACTCGCCGCGCAGGCCGTGAGGTCATGGCGGAGACCGCCTCCCGTGTTCATGCGGTCGTCGACGAACTCGAGCGCACCATCCGGGAGTTGCGCGGCACTGGCTGTGCTTCGCCCCCACAGTCGACTTCCACAGCCCCGTCGACGCCACCCTGCCCGACGAGACCGCGCCCACCTGCCCGCGGTACTGCGTGAAGCCCTGCCGAACGCGACCGGCCACGCCCATGCCACCGCCGTCCAGGCCGCCGTCCGCGCCAGGCACGAACTACTTCTGGAGGTCTCCGACAACGGCCGCGGCATCGACCCCCCCGTACCCCACAGCAGCGACCTGACCAACCTGCGCCGCCGCATAGAGAAACTCGGAGGCGCTTTCGTGTTGACCGGCCGCTCCGCAGTCGGCACCCGCCTGTCCTGCCACATCCCCCTCAGCCACCAGGCCCGGTCGCACCCCTTGGCCCGCGCCTGACCGGGGAACCATCGGCTCCCTCACACCGTCCGGCGACATGCGTCCCACGCAGGGCGAGTTGGTCCCGGCTTGGCCGCTCGGCGGCTCCCTCCAGCAGCACAACCCGACGCCGTACGGCCCTGTCACCGATCTGACTGTTGGGCCGATGCGCCCGATTCGATGGGGCCATTGGTCCCTACTTGGCCGAGTGGGACGAAACGGCGCCGAAACGCGGGCCATCGCCTGATACACAGAAGTGCGCCCCAGCAGATACGGCGCTCTTCCCCCTTCCGCCCTGCCTGGGAGGCTTCATGCTGTCCGCAGAATCCGTCGCCTTGGTTCGTGCCACCCTCCCCGCTGTGGCCGGCGCGCTCGACGAGATCACGACACGTTTCTACGGCGCCATGTTCCGGGATCGGCCGGAACTGCTCGACGGCATGTTCAACCGGGGCAACCAGGCCAGTGGCGCGCAGCGCCGCGCCCTGGCCGGCTCGATCGCCGGGTTCGCGACCGCGCTTCTCGACGACCCGGGCACGCGCCCGGACACGCTCTTGGCCCGGATCGCACACAAGCACGCGGCCGTCGGGGTCACGGACGATCAGTACACGATCGTGCACAAGTACCTCTTCGACGCGATAGCCGAGGTCCTCGGTGACGCGGTCACTCCGGAGGTCGCGGCCGCCTGGGACGAGGTGTACTGGCTGATGGCCGGCGCCCTGATCGGTCAGGAGGCCCGCCTCTACCAGGACGCCGGCGTGCAGCCCGGACGCATCTGGCGGCAGTGGACGGTCGTGGAACGCCGTACGGAGACCACGAGCGTGGTCTCCTTCCTGCTCCGGCCGGCCGACGGCGAACCGGCCCCGCCGGCACGGGCGGGCCAGTACGTGAGCGTGCGCGTCCGCATGGCCGACGGCATACACCAGCTGCGGCAATACAGCCTGTCCTCGGACCCGGGCGGCGACCTTCGGCGGATCAGTGTGAAGCTGGTCGAGGGGCTGGCGGACGAGCCGGACGGCGAAGTCTCGGGTCTGCTGCACGAGCAGGTCCGACAAGGCGACGAACTCACGCTCTCCGCACCCTTCGGCGACGTCTTCCTCGACGACCCGACCGACGCCACCGCCCCGCTGGTCCTGGTCTCGGCGGGCATCGGCTGCACCCCCATGACCGGCATACTGGCCCACCTCACCGCCCTCGGCTCCCCTCGCCCGGTGCTGGTCCTGCACGCCGACCGCTCCCCCGCCGACCACGCCCTGCGCACCGAGACACGAGAGCTCACCGGCCGGCTCACGAACGCTCGCACCGTGTTCTGGTACGAGCAGCCCGGCCCGGAGGAACCCGACGCCCGCGCCGGTCTGATGGACCTCGACGGGATCGAACTCCCCGACGACGCCACAGTGTTCCTGTGCGGCCCGCTGCCGTTCATGCAAGCCGTACGCGGACAGCTCCTGCACGCCGGAGTGCCGGCGCGACGAATCCGCTACGAGGTCTTCGGCCCCGACCTGTGGCTGCCCGGCACAGCGGCATGAAACGCGCCGCCCCTACCTCACTCTGGAAGGAATCCCCATGACGAGCGACAACACTCAAGCGGCACCCGCTATTCGGCTGCGCAGCGAAGGAGCCGTGGACGAGGACACCCTGGCGTACGCGCGTACGAAGATCGACGCGGTCGTCAGTCGGCCGGGGTTGCCCGCTGTCACGGGTGAGGTGCGGATCGTACGAGCGGCCGCCCACCACGCGAACCGCCCCTGGTCGGCCACGGCCGACCTGCACGTGGGCGGTCGGCAGGTCGTGGTCCTCGCGGAGGAGGCCACGGGCACGGAGGTCGTCGACCAGCTCCAGGACCGGCTGCGCCGGCAGACCGACAAGGCCGCCCACTCCGGGGGCACCGGTCACCGGACGGCGGTCCCTCCGTGGCGTGGCGGGCAGCAGTCCGCGTGAGTGCACGGTGATGCGGCCCGGTCGGGGACAGCACGCCGACCGGGCCGTCGCGCTGTCGCCCGCGCGTGGGGCGACCCGATCAGTGGGCCGTCCGGACCATGCCGGTGACCAATGGCCCACTGACGCCGGCGGCTTGCACAGGAAACCGTGGGGTGTGCGGTTCCCGATCGACGGCGAGAACGAGGAGTTGTGTGATGGCACAGGCGTATCTGGTGGGCAGCGGTATAGCGGCGCTCGCCGCGGCCGCATTCCTGATCCGCGAGGGCGGATTCGACGGGGCGGACATCCACCTTTTCGAGGAGCAGCGCGAGATCGGGGGCAGTCTCGACGCGAGCGGCACGGCGGACGCCGGCTACACCATGCGGGGCGGGCGGATGTTCGAAGCCGAGTTCCGCTGCACATACGACCTGTTGTCCGCCATTCCCACTCTGGACGACCCGTCGGTGTCCGTGACGCAGGAGATCCTGGACGGCCACGAGGACTTCGCCTGGGACGACATCGCCCGTCTCGTCGACGGCGACGGGAAGATCGTCGACACGCGGTCGATGGGGTTCTCCGAGCGCGACCGGCTGGAGCTGGTCCGCTGCCTGGCGAACCCGGAGGGGCACCTGGACGGCAAGCGGATCACGGACTGCTTCGGCGAACACTTCTTCACCACCAACTTCTGGTTCATGTGGTGCACCACGTTCGCCTTCCAGCCCTGGCACAGCGCCATCGAGTTCCGTCGCTATCTGAGGCGTTTCATCCACCTGTTCCCCGACTTCGCCTCCATGTCGGGCATCCACCGCACTCGCTACAACCAGTACGACTCGATCGTGCGGCCCCTGACGGCCTGGCTGCGCAAGCACGGTGTCACCGTCCACACCGGCTGCCGGGTCACCGACCTGGGGTTCACTCCGGGGATCCGGAGCGGCACGGTCGACACCATCTACCTGACCAGAGGCGGTCACGAGGAGAAGATCCCGGTCGCCCCCGCGGACCTGGTCCTGGTCACGAACGGTTCCATGACCGACGCCTCCAGCCTCGGCACACACACCAGCGCACCCCGGCCCGCTCCCCCTCGCTCGGACGCCTGGCTGCTCTGGCACCGGCTGGCGCGGGGCCGGGAGAACTTCGGCGACCCGGGCGTCTTCGACAAGCATGTGAAGGAGTCCCGCTGGGAGTCGTTCACGGTCACCTCCAGGGACCCGGCCCTCCTTGGCGCGCTGGAAGAGTTCAGCGGCCGCGAGACCGGAAGGGGCGGCCTGATGACCTTCACCGACTCCAACTGGCTGCTTACCATCGTCGCCAACCGCCAGCCCGTGTACCGGGACCAGCCCGAGGGCGTATCGGTTTGGTGGGGCTACGGTCTGTCCCCCGGACGCGCGGGCAACCACACGCCCAAGCCGATGATGATGTGCTCCGGCCGGGAGATCCTCGAAGAGGTCCTGCACCACCTGCAACTCGACGAGCCGACGGCGGCCCGTGTCCTTGAGACCTCCACCGTCGTGCCCTGCGTGATGCCGTACATCACCAGCCAGTTCCTGGTTCGGCGCCGCGGCGACCGTCCCAAAGTCGTACCGGAGGGATCGGTCAACCTCGCCTTTATCGGCCAGTTCGCGGAGGTGCCGGACGACGTCGTCTTCACCGTCGAATACTCCGTACGCACCGCCTGGACAGCGGTGGCTCAGCTCCTCGGTCTCGACAAGCAGCCGCCCGCGGTCCACAAGGGGCACCACGACCCGCACGTACTGGCGGTCGCCCTGGAAACCATGCACCGCCGCTCAGCCGAGTGAACCGAGGCAGCGGTACATGTCGGGCCGACTGGCGGATGCCGTCCTTGTGAGTGGCGTGATTCCTGACAGGTGGACGCCCGAGGCGCCCGGCGTCGCACCGTGACTCGCGTCGACCGTGGAGGCAGTGGATCATCCCGGTCCGCTCCCCGGTAACGTGAGGGTATGAGCCATCCGCACCCAGAACTCAAAGCCGCCCCGCCCCTGCCCAAGGGCGGGCTGCGAGTGACCGCCCTGGGGGGCCTGGGCGAAATCGGCCGGAACATGACCGTCTTCGAGCATGCCGGCAAGCTGCTGATCGTGGACTGCGGTGTGCTGTTCCCGGAGGAGAACCAGCCCGGCGTGGATGTGATCCTCCCGGACTTCACCTCGATCCGGGACCGCCTCGACGACATCGTGGCCGTCGTGCTCACGCATGGCCACGAGGACCACATCGGCGGTGTGCCCTATCTGCTGCGGGAGCGGGCGGACATTCCGGTCGTCGGCTCGAAGCTCACCCTCGCCTTCCTCGAGGCCAAGCTCAAGGAGCACAGGATCACCCCGCGCACCGTGCGCGTGCGGGAGGGCGACCGGCGCAACTTCGGTCCCTTCGAATGCGAGTTCGTGGCCGTCAACCACTCCATCCCGGACGGGCTCGCGGTGGCCCTTCGTACCGCCGCCGGGTTGGTGCTGCACACCGGTGACTTCAAGATGGACCAGTTCCCCCTCGACGACCGGATCACCGACCTGCGCGCCTTCGCCCGGCTCGGCGAGGAGGGCGTGGACCTGTTCCTCACCGACTCCACCAACGCCGAGGTTCCCGGCTTCACCACCTCCGAACGCGAACTGAACCCTGCGATCGAGCAGGTGATGCGGACCGCCCCGCGGCGGGTCATCGTCTCCAGCTTCGCCAGCCATGTGCACCGCATCCAGCAGGTCCTGGACGCGGCCCACCAGCACGGCCGGAAGGTGGCCTTCGTGGGCCGCTCCATGGTCCGCAACATGGGCATCGCCCGCGACCTGGGCTACCTCAAGGTCCCGTCCAACCTGATCGTGACCCCCAAGGAGCTCGAGAAGCTCCCTGACCACAAGATCACCCTGGTCTGCACCGGATCCCAGGGCGAGCCGATGGCGGCCCTGTCCCGGATGGCCAACCGCGACCACCAGATCCGCATCGGCAAGGGCGACACCGTCCTGCTCGCCAGTTCCCTCATCCCCGGCAACGAGAACGCCATCTACCGGGTGATCAACGGCCTGACCCGGTGGGGCGCCAACGTCGTGCACAAGGGCAACGCGAAGGTGCACGTCTCCGGCCACGCCAGCGCCGGTGAGCTCGTCTACTGCTACAACATCGTCCGCCCCCGCAACGTCATGCCCGTGCACGGCGAGTTCCGTCACCTGCGGGCCAACGCCGACCTCGCCATCCGCACCGGCGTCGACCCCGACCGGGTCGTCATCGCCGAGGACGGTGTCGTCGTCGACCTCGTCGACGGCCGCGCCTCCATCACCGGCAAGGTGCCCGCGGGCAACGTCTACGTGGACGGCATGGAAGTCGGCGGCGCCACCGAAGCATCCCTCAAGGACCGCGTCACCCTCGCCGAGGAGGGTGTCATCACGGTCGTGGCCATCGTCGACGCCGACACCGGCGCCCTGGCCGAGGCCCCCGACTTCCTGGCGCGCGGGTTCGTCCACGACGACACCACCTTCGAGCCGGTCATCCCCGTCATCGAAAAGACGCTGGCCACGGCCGCCGAGGAAGGCGTCGGCGACGCCCACCAGCTCGAACAGCTCATCGCCCGAGCCGTCGCTAACTGGGCGTTCCGCACTCACCGCCGCAGGCCGCTGATCATTCCCGTGATCATCGACGCCTGACCGGGCCGCCGCACCGGCCCCCGGGTCTCACGCCCCGGGGGCAGCATGCGTCGCCACACCGGCGACAGCCCCCGGACATTCACGAACGTCAGAAAGGTGAGCGGATGAGCCTGCGCTTCGAGGAGATCGACTGGCGACCGACGCCGATCGGCGAGATCAGTCTGCGCAGGCGCCGCCACCCGGTCTCGGGAGACGACGTGTACGAGGTGAAGCTCGGCGACGAGTTCCTGATGTCCAGTCTCTTCACCGTCGGCGAGATCGCGCTCACGGAACTCGCCCTGGCCGAGCTGCCGGACACCGAACTGGACGTCGCGGTCGGCGGACTCGGGCTCGGCTACACCGCCCAGGCGGCCCTGGACGATCCCCGGGTGCGCTCGCTGACCGTGATCGACGCGCTCGCCGAAGTCATCGACTGGCACCAGCGCCACCTGGTGCCGCTGGGGGCCCGGCTGACGTCGGACGCCCGCTGCCGCTTGGTCCACGGCGACTTCTTCGCGCTGGCCGCAGACCCCCGCGGCCTGGACCCGCAGGAGCCGGGCCGTCGCTTCCACGCCATCCTGCTGGACGTCGACCACTCCCCACGCCATGTCCTCCACCCCCGCCACGCCGCGCTCTACCAGCCCGCCGGGCTCCGCGCTCTCGCCGATCACCTGCATCCCGGTGGGGTGTTCGCCCTGTGGTCGAACGACCCGCCGGACGAGGAGTTCACCTCCATCCTCACAAAGGTCTTCGCACAGGCAGCGGCCCATGTCGTCGACTTCGACAACCCCCTGCAAGGCGGCACCTCGGCCAACACCGTCTACCTAGCCGGCACAGCACCGGCCACACCGTAGGACGCCGGCAGCCGGCACCCTGGCTCTCACTTCGAGGAGCGTCGTCCCGCCCGTCTCACCGTGACCCAGTCCGCCCGGGCGGTCGACTTGATCGGCTGCCGCCTCACCGGGAACGCGAGGCCCGCAAGCACAACGCGGCCCCAGGACGGGGTCAGGCTCACCCAGCCATCCCCTCGCACTCGTCCACGGCCGATTCCTCGGTGCCGGCACCAGCTGTGCCGCTTCGTGGACCACCACGGACAGCGGGTCCCCGCCATGGTTGGGTCACCGCGTCCTGGGCACCCAGAGTGACGCCAGAGGCGGGACCTGACGAACGGAGATGCCCGATGGTGGCGGAACCTCTGATGCCGGCTCTGCCGGTGTCGTTGCTGACTCCACCGGGCGTGTACGCCCCGCAGTGGGACACAGGGCTGCTGGTGCGAGCCTTGGGCCAGGAGGACGTCGGCTCCGCGACCGACGTACTGGACCTCGGCACCGGCAGCGGCGCGGTCGCCGTGCAGGCGGCGCGGCTGGGTGCCCGGGTGACCGCCGTCGACATCTCGCGACTGGCCGTGTTCACCGCGCGCGTCAACGCACTGCTGGCCAGGCAGCGGGTCCGCGTCCGGCGCGGCGACCTCACGACGGCGGTGACGGGGCGGTCGTACGACCTGGTGGTCAGCAATCCACCCTACGTCCCCTCCCCCACCGCCCAGCTGCCGCGCCGGGGTGCGGCCCGGGCCTGGGAGGCGGGCGGGGACGGCCGGACCTTCGTGGACCGCATCTGCGAGGCGGCTCCCACCGTGCTGCGTCCGGGAGGGGTCCTGCTGATCGTGCACTCCGACCTGTGCGGGACGGAGACCACACTGCGGCTACTGGCGGAGCGCGGACTGCGTGCCTCGATCGCCGACCGCGCCCTGGTGCCGTACGGGCCCGTCCTACGTTCCCGACGACCCTGGCTGATACGCCAGGGGCTGGTAGCAGCGCACGACAGTGACGAGGAGCTGGTGGTCGTCCGCGCCGAGCGACCGTGAACACGAAGGCGCCATCTCAGCTCAACAGCGCTGACGGTCTCTGAGCCCGGACAGGCCGGGCCACTTGGACAGGGAAAACGCAACTTCGACATGGCTCGTCACCTCTCGCCGATCCCTCGCCTCTCACGCGCGAGTTCTATGACGTCGGTGAGGCCGTCTACCGGGAGTTCAGTCAGCACCCTGGATATCTCGCGCGTGCTGAGGCGGCAGACGGTGACCGGGGCGCGCTCTTCGAGGCGGACTGGGGCGCCTGGGGAGAGTTCGCCGTACCGGCCTGGTACGGCAAGGGCCGTACGGCGGAAACCACCGCGCTGGCCACGACGCTCTCACTCTGGACCGATCTGCGCCCTGCCTTCGACGCCGTCTGCACCGTGGTGCGCCGGGAACAGGCGTTACGACTGGTTCGAGAAGACAGGTCGCCCGAATTACGTGTTCTGGTGGGTCTCCGGCGGCGTGATACCCACCTGGCAGGACGGGGTTTCCCGGCTGGAACACCTCCACGACCACGGCGCCGCGCCGCACGCGTTCACCTTCCACCACGCATTCGCCCCGGAGGGAACCGGAACCAGGATCAAAGGCAACGGACTGGGGCGGTGACCGCCCTGGACGCCTCCCCTCGCACCCGGCCCAGGTGGCGGCCCGGCGGCGGTGACGGGACCGGCGATGAGGCCGCGTGGCTGGTCCGGCGTCAGGGTGGCGAGGTCAGGCGGACGAGCCGGTCCCAGCCTCAGCCGTGGACGGCGGTTCCGTGGGCTGCGCGGGGAACAGCAGTGCCGTGGCGGCCCTGGAGTGCAGGGAGTCCAGCGTAATGATCTGCCGCTCCGCCCTGCGCAGCAACTCCTCCAAGCGGCCGGCTTCCAGACGCCCATCCTGCGCGGACGCAGCGAGCAGGCCGCGCCACAGGGCCGCCTTGCCCAGCACCCCCAGCCGCAGGGCTTCCAGCTCGACCAGCAGCGCGAGCCCTGAACGGCGCACCAGCCGCCCGTTGGGCTTGGCCCGACCCGCCTTCTCGCCGAGCCACGCTCCGTAGACCTTGTAACGCCGGACCGGGACTTCGAGGTCACCTAGGAGGCGTACCAAGGCCTGCCGGTCCTGCGAGATCTCCTTCCGCAGGTTTTCCAGCGCCTCACCGAAGGGCGGTCCCTGGTGCTCCTGAGCCGCGCGGGCGGCGAGTTCGGCGCCCGCCGTCGCCCCGGCCAGGTGGTCGTTGAGGTAGATCGCCAGCCGCTTGTGCCGTGTCGGACCGTCCTGGGAGGCCCGTGTCGTCGTGTTCAAGGTTCTCCTCCGGCTGCCGAAGTCCGGTGATGGACTCCGAGTGCCCCCGCCAGGCCGTCCGCCAACCGCTCTGACCCGAAAACCCGGCGTCGGCCAGGTGCCCGGGCCCGTCCGGCGGCGAGGAACCAACTCACCCCCATCAGCAAGGCCATGCCGGCTTCCACGAGGTCACCGCCGCAGTACATCCATCCGCGCCGAGGTCGCCGGGGTATGGATCTCGGCAAGCCGCCCGCGGACGACGTGACCGGGGCGCCTTCCTGGACATCCGGATCACCCTCGTCGACCCGGCGATGGGGCCCTTCGGCCCGGCGCGACCGTCCTCGCCTCCCGCGACAGCGCGCACGCCACGGTCCTGGTTGCCCGGACTCGTACGTCTGTGGCCGGGGCAAGACAGCGGGTGGGCTAGGCCGGAACTTCCCGTTCGCCAGGTGTGGCGAGCGCGGCGGGTGATATGTCGATAAGGGGCAGAGAACGGTCGAGGCGGGTGATGTGCAGGATGCGCCGCAGCCGCGGGCTGTCACAGACGATGTGCAGCGTGCCCTCCCGCTGAACGGTCTGGTTGCTGATCCGTACGAGCAGGCGCAGGCCGCCGGCGTCCAGGAAGGTCACGCCGCGCAGGTCGACGAGCACGTCCAGGTGCGGGCGGTCGAGGAGCGCGGTAATGCGCGCGGCCAGTTCGTGATCGGCCCAGATGTCCAGTTCGCCACTGAGTTCGAGGATGGTGGTTCCGTCGGCGACGTAGTGATGCAGGGTGAAAGGGATATCGCAGGTGCCCATGGTGTTCCCCCGTGGTGTGCCCTCCCATGGATGGGTGGGCGGTCCTGCCGGCGGCGCGGCCCACAGGGGGTGGCGCCGTACGCCACCGGGGTCCTGGGCGGCTCAGCGAGAACGCTGTATCCGCATGGTGCCCCGGCTGGGCAGGTTTGTACCGTCTGGCCGGTGTCAACTCGACCGCGTTTCGCACACGTTGACCTGCGTCACTCGGCCGGGCCATCCTGCGGACGGCCCGGCCGGTGGTGGACAGGCGTCCGCGCAGATGCGGTAGAGGAGCGAACTCGGGGAAGGCGCTCATAGCGGCAAGTACACAGCCCAGGAAGGGGATTGTGGTGCTGCCAGTACAGGGTGTTCGGCTACCTGCGGTACGAACGAGGTCGCCTCGCCGACCGGATGACCGCTCTCGTCGGTGGGAAGATGCCGACGCGGCAGGCCGAAGAAGACCGGCGACGTCCGCGGCGTGCGCCGACTCGTCCACCGCAACCTCCAACGCAGCACAGCGGTCGTGAACCCGCCACCTGCCGGCGACGCCCGATAGCTCAGCGGCATCACGCTACGGTGTCGTCGCGCCGGGCGATTCGCCAGCCGAGCCGCGCAGCGGCCAACAGACCCGCACAGGCCCGCCTCCCGGCAGGGAGGCCCGCACACCCATGGGATACGGACATGTCTCCTACCGGGCATGAGCACTCGGCAGCTCCCGCGCTGCTGGCCCTGGTCGACGCCCCGCTGCGCGGAGACGACGACGAACACCTCCTGTCCCGCCTCGCCCGCACCGTCACAGGTCTGCCCGGCGTGGAGGCGGCCGGCTGCAACCTCCTCGACACCGACGGCCGTCCCGCGCTCACCGCCGCGACCCACGACAGTGCGGACCGGCTCGAACGCGCCCAGAGCGAGCTGCTCGAAGGGCCCTGCCTGGACAGCGCGCGCACCAACAAGGCCCTGGTGAACGTGCCGATGGCCCACCCGCACAGCCGGTGCCGGTGGCCGCGCTACACACAGCGGGTCCTACAGGCGGGCTTCACCGCGGTCACCTCCCTGCCCATCCGGCACGAGGTCGGCGTCACGGGGTCGCTCAGCCTCTACCACCAGCGCGAACCTCTGCGTGAGGAGGATGTCGAGTGGAGCCGCCTGCTGGCCTCCGCCACCGCCATCAGCCTGGCCCACCGCAACACCCTGCTCCGGGCGCAGACACGCGAACGGCAGTTGCAGGCGGCGCTCGACAGCCGCGTCCTGATCGAACAGGCCAAGGGCCTCCTTGCCGAACGCTTCGACTGCACCGTGGACGACGCTTTCGATCTGCTGCGCCATCACGCCCGCACCCATCAGGTGAAGTTGTTCGACCTCGCCAGGCAGATCGTCGACAACCGCGCCACCGGCGGACCGTTCCCACGCAAGCGAGACTGACCGGACAGGTGCAGGTTGGCGGGAGCCGCATCGCCGACTGCACGGCTCCGGTCACCGCCCTCCGGCGACGGAACACCTCCCGCGGCACCGACGTCGGAGGGCACCGTGCGCACGGACACGACTGGAAGCCTCCCATCGCGATCGCCCCCTGTCCTGCCTCACAGTGATTTCCGCTGCAGGTCGGGAGGCCGCCACAGTGTGTCGTCCGAGCGATTTGAGGGCACTCGACGTGCAGGGCTCTGCAGGCCAGGCAGCCGCCCAGGACCCCTCGGTTCGGACCGGCAGCCGCGGAGCCCGTCGGGTTCCCGCTCTGGCCGATCCGGCGCGGGAACCGTCCTGTGCCGCATGGTTCTCGCGCGTCAGGTGGAGTAGCCGTCCCGCCGGGTCGTCGGCGACCGCACCGTGGCTCAGGCGGGCGTGGCGTGGAGTGCGCGTACCAACTGTGGAGTGAGCAGTTCGCCTGCGCGGTCGGCGAGGACGGCCATTTCGTAGCCGACCAGGCCGACGTCGCACCCTTCGGCGGCGAGTACGCCGAGGCAGCTGCCGTCGCGGATGCGGCCGACCATGAGGAATCCGCCGAGCATTTCGATCATGACGAGCTTCATGCCACGGAATCCGTGTGCCGTCGCCGCGTTCTGGGCGAGGCTGGTGATGCCGGAGACGATGGCCGCGAGATGATCCGCGCGATCGCGGCCGAGTGTGTCCGAAGCGGCCATGAGCAGGCCGTCCGAGGAGACGGCGACGGCGTCGGTGACACCGTCGGTGGTGCGTGCGAACTCCGAGATGAGCCAGCCGAAACTCTGGACGGCGGTGGTCACGATGACGCTCCTTGGGTGGTTCGGGCCTCGGCACGGGCGACACCTGCTCTGAAGCCGTTGAGCAGGGAGGAGACAGCGGGCCGGGCGGGCGGGGGTGAGGCGGAGGGGTCTTCCACGGGGGCGAGCAGGCGTCCGGGAAGGGCAAGGAGTGCGGACAAGCCGCCGCCCGGAGTGTCGAAGAGGTGGACTTGGGCGCCTTCACCGAGGCGGTGGGCGAGCCGGCCGACGACGAGGTGGCCGAGGAATCGCGTGGGCGCGGCGAGGAATGCCTCCTGCCCGGGATCGCGGAGGCGGGCGTTGGCGCGTTCCTTGTCGGCCTCGGACATGCCGACGCCGTGGTCGACGACGGCGAAGCTGTATGTGTCGTCCTCGGTGTCGTACCAGCCGTGCACCTCGACCGGTTCGGTCGGTGGCGAGAAGGTCAGCCCGTTCTCGATGAGTTCGGCGAGGAGGTGGGCGACATCGGCGACGGCGTGCCCGCGTACCCGCACCGGCTCCACGGCCGCGATCAGGACCCGGCGGTACTGCTCCACCTCGGCGACGGCGGACTGGACGACTTCGAGGCCGTCGGCGGGTGCTGCGGTGGGCCGCGGCGGGTTCTGCCCGGCCAGGACCAGCAGGCTTTCGGCGTTGCGCCGCATACGGGTGGCGAGGTGGTCGAGTTCGAAGAGTTCGGCGAGGGCGTCCGGGTCGAGTTCCTTGCGTTCCAGTCGGGTGATGAGGCTGAGCTGGCGACGCACGAGGTTCTGGTTGCGGCGGCCGAGATTGGCCAGTGACTCGGTGGTGTTGCGGCGCAGGCCGGCCTGCTGGGCGGCCAGGTGGAGTGCGGTGTTCTCGACCTCGTGGAGGGACGCGGCGACTTCGGCGATCTCCGCGGCCCCGCCCAGCTGCCCTGCGTCGGGGTTGGCCGGGGCATCCGCCTGGCGGTGGAACTCCGCCTGGTCCTGCGGGGATTGCTGGATCCGGGCGACGGCCTCGGGCAGCCGGTGCCGAGCCACGTCGTGGGCGGCCTCGGCGAGTTCGCCGAGCGGGCGGGTGAGGGAACGCGAGGCGAAAGCGGCGAGCCCCGCGACAAGGGCGGCCATGAGCGTTCCCGCGGCGAGATAGGCGGCGAGGGCCAGCTCGGCGTCGTGGCTGAGCCGGTCGGCCCGATCCCGTACGTCGTCGCCGACCGACTGCTGGACGGTGTACAGGTCATCGACGAGTACGGTCATCGCGTCCCACCAGGTGCCGACATCGACGCGCAGCGCGGAGCCGTCGGCGGCGTCCTCCGCCTGTTTCTCGTAAGTGACAGCGCGTTGGGCGTCCTGGGTTGCGAAGGCGTTCTTGAGGGCCGCGCGCTGGGGTGCGGTGGCGACCTGCCGGAAGCGGGCCTGGGCGGCGACGCGTGTGGCGCGTACCTCGCTGAAGTCGAGGTACGCGGGGCCGCGAAAGGCGCCTTGGGCGAACACGCCGTTGAGGAGTCCGCGTTCGAGAGCGACGGACTCCTTGACCGCGGCCAGCTCCCGCAACGCCGCCAGGCCGTCGCGCAGTTGACGGTCGGCGCCCGTCGCGGTCTCCGCCACCGGATCGACGGCGTTCAGGGCATCGACGGCGCGCGTGTAGAAGGTGAGAACCGCGCCCGGGTCGGCGGTGCCCTCGTCGGCGGCGGCACGGGTATCGGCCAGCCGTCGCAGGTGACGCTGGAGGACGTCCTCGACCGCGCTTTCGGGGCGCATGGCGCGCAGCACCGTGTCAACGCGCTTGCGGGTAGCGGCGAGTGAGGGGCGGAAGTCTTCCTCACCACCCAACAGCCCGTTGGTCAGGCCGCGTTCGCGTTGCAGCTGGTGCACCAGGGCCTGGATACGCAGGCTGAGGCCGACCTCGGCACGGGTCGTCCGTGCGTCACCGAGGGCTTCGGCGCGGCCGTTAACTGCGAGGCCTGCCACCGTCAGCAGCAGGCAGACGGGGACCGTGATGACCACCGCCACACGGCCTTTGATGCTGCGCCAGCCCGGGATCGGCCGGCGCCCCTGAGCCGTTCCGTCACCGTGGCGACGCTCTGAACCGCCCCTGCCGAACACGCCCTTGCCGATTGCGCCGAGTCTGCCGAGCAGCGGCCGTAATGGCGTCCACAGTCTCATAGTCATGAAGCTAGTCCGACCGCGGTAACTGCCGGTTTCCGACCTGTTAGACCGCGTGGGAACTTCAGTTGCGCCGCCCTCACACCGCAGGTCCAGAGACTGTGACCGCGGCGACACAACAGGTGCTCGCGCTTTTGGTGGTCGACCCCACTTTCCTCGTTCACCTGACGCCTGCTCGCGGGTGAGACAAGCCAAGGGAAGGCCAAGGGAAAGCAAGGGGGGACAAAAGTCTCCCTGCCACGGGTGATGTCTGTGGTGCAAGACTTCCGAACGCGGCTCGGCCCCAGCCGAACGCTGGCTGGTGGACGGTGGCCCGGACGTCGTGGGCGTCATCGCCTCGGTCACCCGCCCGTTCTGCTCCGCCTGCGACCGCACCCGCCTCACCGCCGACGGCCAGGTCCGCACCTGCCTGTTCGCCACCGAGGAGACGGACCTGCGCGCGGCCCTGCGCTCGGGAGCCCCGGACGAGGAGATAGCCCGCATCTGGAAGGTCGCGATGTGGGGCAAGAAGGCGGGCGCGGGCCTCGACGACCCGACCTTCGTCCAGCCGGACCGCCCGATGTCCGCGATCGGCGGCTGAAGGCCGCCCATGAATGATCTCCGGGGCCTTTGTAGTCAATGCCCTTGTCTGGTGGTCGAGATGGGCGGCAGACTGGAGCAACAGACAAGGTCGAGTGGGAGGGCGCATAGAACACACAAGTGATGCGATGAGATCTTGCAGTCCGTCGGTGCTGGACGCGCTTGGTGCTGCTGGGTGGACAGCGGGTCGCCAGATCGCCATTGCGCACTGGAAGCGGCGGCTGACAAGTGCCGGGTTCGAACTCAACGACCTGGCGGTAGCGGTCTGGGCCGAGTTCGGCGAGCTGACGATCAAGAGCTCCTCGTCCCGTATCCCCGGTTCGCGCTTGCACATGGACCCCGTTGACGCCTGCATCGACGCCGCCGAGGAAGCGGCCACGCTGGAGCGGCACTACGGAGAGAACTTCAGCCCTTTGGGCATGTGGTCGAACCAGTTCCTTACGTACATCTCCGCTGGTGGTCGCGTTATTGCCGTGGGGCCGCACTGGCTTTGGCCGTTGGGCGCCACCTTCATGGAGGCGTTGGCCTACGTGGTGGACGGCGACGGCGGCGTCAATCGTGAGGAACGGGCAGACTGGCTCGACAACTGCCAGTACTAGAGGTGAGACGATCTTGCCGTGGCTCATGTGATCACAGCGTCGCAGCCCTCATGGACAGCCCGTTCACCGGAATGAGCCCACGGCGGTTCGCCAAGTAACTCACCACGCCGTCTGGGGCCGAGGATCGCGGTGCAGCCCCGTAGGCGCTTTCGACGGGACACTGTTCCTTCGACGTACCGGGGCGGCGTGAGCCCGCCGACCACCCCGAGGTCTCTGCAGATCCATGGGCGACGGAGTCGTTCCCGCCTACCGCGGCCCCGACGGTTCGGCCGGCCGGTTGGGCGGGGCCTTGGCGTTCTTTGCGGCGGCTGCCGCGACCGTTGCCAGGTCCTCGCCCGAGAAGCCGGCGCGGCTGAGGACTGCCAGAGATTTGTTCGTCGCCAGCGTGCACAACGCCAGCTCCGCCGCCTCCTGCTCGCCGGCCCCCGCCGCCAGCAACGCCTGCTCCAGCCTCGCCCGCAAACCGTCGATCAGGGCGCGGACCATCGCCCGGCCCTCCGCGTCAAGCGCCGGGAACTGCGTTGCCGACACCGTGAGCAGGCAGCCGTCCGGGACCGTCGGGTCGGCGATGCGGTTCAGGGCGACTTGCAGGAACGCGGCCACAACGGCGTTCGGGCTCGAGTGGGGGCCGGACAGTGCCTGCTCGTACAGCGGGTGGTAGGTCTGCGCGTACCGTTGGAGGCTTTTTCGGAAGAGGGCGCTCTTGTCGCCGAAGGTGCCGTAGAGCGAGCCCCGACCCAGGCCCGTGCCCTCGGTCAGGCGTTCGATCGAGGCCTCCGAATAACCCCAGCGCCAGAAGACGTGCATCGCACGTCGTAGCGCCTCGTCCACGTCGAACTGCTTGCGGCCTGCCATGGTCCGTCAGTCTACGCATCTTGTACCGATCGTTCAAATATGGGTAGGGTCACCGGCATGACAACCTTGAGTTCGCTGCGGCTGCCCGACGGATTCCTCGACGTCTTCACCAGCCGGCTCGTGGAGGTGAACGGGCTGCGGCTGCACGCGGTCACCGGTGGGAACGGCCCGGCACTGCTGCTGCTCGGCGGGTGGCCCCAGACCTGGTACGCCTGGCGGGAGGTGATGCCCGCGCTCGCCCGCCGGCACACCGTCGTCGCCGTCGACTCGCGCGGGTCCGGGCTCTCCGACAAGCCCGACGACGGGTACGACGCCGGCACGCAGGCCGCCGACCTGGTCGCGTTGATGACCGCGCTCGGGCACGACCGGTTCGACGTGGTCGGCCACGACATCGGCACGTGGACCGCATACGCCCTCGCCGCCGATCACCCCGAGCGGGTGGGCCGCCTCGCCATCCTCGAAGCAGTGATCCCCGGTCTCACACCGTCCCCGCCGTTCTTCGGCCCGGCCGCGGCCAACCAGAAGCTCTGGCAGTTCGGCTTCAACCGGCTCACCGACCTCAACGAGGAACTGGTCCGGGGACGGGAACGGCTCTTCTTCGGCTGGCAGTTCGCCACCAAGGCCGCCACGCCGACCGCGATCCCCTCGTACGCCGTCGACGTCTACGTCGACGCGATCACCGCGGACCCTCGCGCACTGCGGGCGAGCTTCGCGTACTACCGGGCGCTGGACGAGACGATCGCGCAGAACGAGCAGCGCAGCAGGACCCGGCTGACGCTGCCGGTACTCGGCCTCGGCGGCGCGCTGTGGAGCGGCGCGAGTGCGGCCCAGACGATGCGGCTGGCGGCCGACGACGTCACGGGGGTCGTCCTCGACGACTGCGGCCATTACCCGGCCGAGGAGCAGCCGGCGCGGTTTGTCGAGATCCTGGAGGACTTCCTCACGGCCGACCGGTAGCAGGCAGGTCCAGCGCGGTGCTGGCGGCGTAGGTGTCCAGGCAGGCCCTGGTCCTCCGCCGCGAAGCAGGGAGAGGTTTCTCCCCCTCACAGAATGGCCGTGCGGTGCGATGCTCCAGTGCGTCCCGACCTCGCAGCGGTCGCACGTCGCGCTGAAAAGAGAGTTTCACCGAATGCCACCGACGACCGACGACCGAACTCGCAAGCTGCCATTCGTCGTCTTGGTGCTGTCTGCCGGAACATTTCTCATGGGCACCACCGAATTCGTCATCGCGGGCTTGCTGCCCGAGATCGCCGGCGATCTGAATGTCTCCCTTTCTCAGGCGGGTCTGCCGATTACGGCGTTCGCGGTGGGCATGATCGTCGGCGCACCCGTAATGGCTGTCGCGACGCTGCGCCTGTCCCGGCGCTCCACTCTGATCCTCGCGCTCGCGGTCTTCGCCCTTGGCCACCTGGTCGCCGCGCTCAGCTCGTCCTTCGCTCTTGTGCTCGCGGCCCGCGTCGTGACCGCGTTGGCCACAGGGACCTTCTGGTGCGTCGGTGCGGTCGTGGCCACGACCGCGGCAGGGCCGACGGCGACGTCACGGGCCCTGGGCATGCTCCTGGGAGGCCTGACCGTGGCCACCGTGGCCGGCGTACCGCTGGGCGCGTGGCTGGGGCAACTGTCGGGCCGGCGCGGGCCGTTCTGGCTGCCGGCCGCGCTGTCGGCAGGCGCGGCGGCGGTCATCGGCCGGTACATCCCCGCCGACGATCGACGTGAAGCGCCTTCCGTGCGGGCCGAGTTCGCCGCGCTGCGGGATGGCCGGGTCTGGCTGACGCTGAGCTCCATGACGCTGCTGATGGGCGGTGTCCTGGCGACGTACACCTACATCTCGCCCCTGCTCACCGAGCGGGCCGGCATCCCCGCCGGAACCGTGCCCATGGTCCTGACCGGCTACGGCCTGGGCGCCCTGCTGGGCACCACGATCGGCGGGCGTCTGGGCGACCGACGACCACTCGCCACCCTCATCGCCTCCGCCGCCATGACCACGCTGGTGCTACTGCTGTTGACCCTGCTCTCCCCGAACCCCGTGGCGGCCGTCGTCCTGCTCGTACTCCTGGGGGCGACCGGCTTCGCGCCCACCCCGGTGCTCGGCGCGCCGGCTCTGCGCTTCTCCGGCTCCGCCCCCAATCTCGTCTCCGGCCTCAGCGGCTCGGCACCCAACGTGGGCATCGCCATCGGCTCCTGGACGGCCGGCATCGCCCTGACCTCACCGCTGCGGCAGTCCGGGCCGTGCAGAGACAGCCGCAGCTGACGCGCCTCCACAAGGCTCCAACTGCCGTCCCAGGCCACCGGTCAGCGAAGGGGCGAAGAGGGCGTCAGGTTCTGGTCGGCGGCCCAGGAGGCGAGGATGCCCAGCCGCTCGTGGGTGGCGGAACCGGGGGCGGCGGTCCAGACCGTCAGGTGCTGGTCGGGGTCGGTGTTGGCGGTGAGGGTGTCCCAGTCCAGGACGAGTTCGCCGACCACCGGGTGGTTGAGGGTCTTGGTGCCCACGGTGCGGGAGGCGACCCGGTGGTCACCCCACCACTGGGCGAACTGCTGGTCCCGGGTGGACAGTTCACCGACCAGTTCGATGAGGCGGGGGTCCTCGGGATACTGCGCGGCTTCCATCCGCAGCTGTGCCACGGCGATCCGCGCCGAGCCCTCCCAGTCGGCGTACAGGCCGTGCATCGCCGGATCGGTGAAGATGAGCCGCGGGTAGTTGCGGTGCTTCTCCGGGATACGGGAGAAGTCGGTGACCAGGGCTGCCGCCAACGCGTTCCACGCCAGAATGTCTCCGCGCCGGCCCTGCACGATGGCCGGGGTGGCGGTGAGGTCGTCGAGTACCCGCTGCAGCTGCGGCTGGACCTTCTGTCTGCCGTGGCGCCGGGTGCGGGTGGTGGTCTTGCCCGCGAGTTGGAAGAGGTAGCCGCGCTCGTCGTCGTCGAGGTGGAGGACGCGGGCGATGGTGTCCAGCACAGGGGCCGACGCCTGCATACGGCCCTGCTCGAGCCGGGTGTAGTAGTCCGTGCTGATGGAGGCGAGCTGAGCGACCTCCTCGCGGCGCAGTCCGGCCACCCGGCGGGGCCCGCCCGTCTCCGGCAGCCCGACCGTGCGCGGGCTCAGTTCGGAGCGGCGCTTCTTGAGGAATTCGCCGAGCTCGTTGAGAGGAACGTTGCTGGTCATGTTTCCCATCCTGATGAGGCCGGCAGGTCGTGGTCGGCGGCCCAGGAGGCGAGGATGCGCAGACTGTCGTGCGCGGGGGATCCCGGGGCGGCGGTCCAGACCGTCATGTACTGGTCGGGGCCGGTGTCGGCGGTGAGGGTGTCGCAGTCGAGGGTGACCTCTCCGACGACCGGATGGATCAGGGTCTTGGTGCCCGCGGTGCGGGCCGCGACCCGGTGGTCACCCCACCACTGGGCGAACTGCCGGTCTCGCATGGACAGTTCACCGACCAGCGCGATCAGACGGGGATCCTCGGGATACCGCGCCGCTTCCCTCCGCAGCTGCGCCACCGTCACCTGCGCAGCGGACTCCCAGTCGGCGTACAGGCCGCGCATCAACGGTTCGGTGAAGAGGAGTCGCGGGTAGTTGCGGTGCTTCTCCGGGATACGAGAGAAGTCGGTGACCAGGGCTGCCGCCAGCGCGTTCCACGCCAGAATGTCGCCGCGCCGCCCCAGGACCATGGCCGGAACGGACGCGAGGTCCTCCAGCACCCGCTGCAATTGCGGGCGGACTCTCTGCACGCCACGGCGCCGCATACGGACCGTGGCTTTGCCCGCGAGCTGGAACAGATGGCCGCGCTCGTCGTCGTCCAGGTGCAGGACGCGGGCGATGGTGTCCAGCACAGGAGCCGAGGCCTGCATACGGCCCTGCTCGAGCCGGGTGTAGTAGTCCGTGCTGATGGAGGCGAGCTGAGCGACCTCCTCGCGGCGCAGTCCCTCGACGCGGCGCGGCCGGGTGGTCGACGGAAGTCCGACCGTGCGCGGGCTCAGCTTCGAGCGTCGCTGTTTGAGGAACTCTCCCAGTTCGTTCAGGGTGACATTGCTGGTCATGCTTCCCAGCATTACATCGATCGCACCCGGGGAAGGGGGGAGAAATTCCTCCCTGGATGTTCCTCTCCCCCGATGAATTCCTCCGCTTTTCCCGCGCGCCCTCAAGTGTGAGGCTCGATTCCGAGCAGTCATTCCTGTCTTTGACTGCGGCTCACCACCCTCGTACAGAAGGAAGCACTCCATCATGCGCGGAGCAGTCATTCACGCCCCCGGCGACGTGCGCTTCGAGACCCTGGACGACCCGCGGATCAGCCGGCCGACCGACGCTGTCATCCGCACGGTCGCCACCTGTGTGTGCGGTTCGGATCTGTGGCCCTACCGCGGCGCTGAGCCGGTGGACGAGCCCCATCCGATGGGGCACGAGTACGTCGGCATCGTCGAGGAGGTCGGCAGCGAGGTCACCCACGTCAAGCCGGGCCAGTTCGTGGTCGGGTCGTTCGCCACCTCGGACAGCACCTGCGCCAACTGCCGTAACGGCTGGCAGTCCAACTGTCTGCACCGCGAGTTCATGAGCACCTGCCAGGCCGACTACATCCGCATCCCGAACGCCCACGGCACTCTGGTCGCCACCGACGAGCACCCCTCCGGCGAGCTGGTGCCCAGCCTGCTGGCCGTATCCGACGTGATGGGCACCGGCTGGTACGCCGCCCTCGACGCCGAGGTCAAGCCCGGCTCCACCGCCATAGTCGTCGGCGACGGCGCGGTCGGCCTGTGCGGCGTCATCGCCGCCAAGGAGCTCGGCGCGGAACGGATCATCGCGATGAGCCGCCATACGTCCCGCCAGCAGCTCGCCCTCGAGTTCGGCGCCACCGACATCGTCATCGAACGCGGCGACGAAGGCATCGCCCGCGTCAAGGACCTCACCGGCGGCATCGGTGCCGACAGCGTCCTGGAGTGCGTCGGCACCCCCGAGTCCATGCGCCAGGCCCTGCACTCCGCCCGGCCCGGCGGCAACGTCGGCTTCGTCGGCGTCCCGCACGACGTGCAGGTCGACGGCCAGGAGCTGTTCTTCTCCCAGGTCGGCCTGCGCGGTGGCCCCGCCCCGGTGCGCCGCTACCTGCCCGACCTGATCGAGCGGGTCCTGTCCGGCCGTATCAACCCGGGCAAGGTCTTCGACCTCACTCTGCCCCTGGACCAGGTCGCCGAAGGCTACAAGGCCATGGACGAACGCCGCGCCATCAAGGCGCTTCTGAAGCCCTGACCTATCACACGTCCCGCTCTCGGGGGCGGGCTCCCGAAGCCCGGCCTCCCCCTCACCAAGGACACAC
This sequence comes from Streptomyces sp. NPDC087859, assembly GCF_044742595.1. Classification (NCBI taxonomy): domain Bacteria; kingdom Bacillati; phylum Actinomycetota; class Actinomycetes; order Kitasatosporales; family Streptomycetaceae; genus Streptomyces; species Streptomyces sp. NPDC087859. The sequence goes on from NZ_JBIUUU010000012.1 coordinate 330,361, forward strand.
CGTGACCACCTTCGCCCTCATCGGTGCCGGCCCCGGCCTCGGGCTCTCCACCGCCCGCCGCTTCGGAGCCGCGGGCCACTCCGTCGCTCTCATCGCCCGCAACGCCCAGCGCCTGGACGGCCTGACCGCCGAACTGGCCGGCGAGGGTATCGAGGCCCGTGGCTTCGCCGCCGACGTCCTCGACATCGAGTCCCTGACCGCGGCCCTGTACGCGGCCGCAGCAGCCCTGGGGCCCATCGAGATCCTCCAGTACAGCCCCGTGCCCCGCGCCGACTTCATGAAGGCGGTCCTCGACACGAGCGCCGACGACCTCGACGCGCCCCTGGCCTTCTCCGTCAAGGGCGCCGTCACCGCGGTGAACGCCGTCCTGCCCGGCATGCGCGAACTCGGGCGCGGCACCCTGCTGTTCGTCAACGGCTCCAGCGCCGTCCGACCCAACCCGAACGTCGCCGGCACCTCCATCGCCTTCGCCGCCGAGAGCGCCTACGCCCACATGCTCCACGGCACACTCGCCCCGCAGAACATCCACGTCGCCCAGCTGATCATCCCCGGCGCCATCCGACCCGACGCCGAACACAGCAGCCCCGACGCCCTGGCCCAGCGCCTCTACGCCATCCACCGCGAGCGTGACGCCTTCCGCCACTACGCCGAGCCCCTCCCCGACTGAGTCCCCGGAGCTCTCCCATGAACCGCGCCGCCCGCCGCGCCCTGGCCCGCACCGTTCCGGCAGCCGCACTGCTGCTGGTCCTGACGGCCTGTACCGGCGACTCATCAGCAGCCGCGCAGGCCTCCGGGTCCTCCTCCCCGGCATCGTCGGAGCGGCCGGAGACATCGACGTCCGCCGCACCCGGTGCATCAGCCGACAGGAACACCACCATGGCCATCCGCGTCACCATCGACGGCCGGCCCGTCGACGCCACCCTGAACGACAGCCCTGTCGCCCACGACTTCGCCGACCTGCTCCCGCTCACCCTCGATCTGGAGGACTTCCACCAGACGGAGCGGATCGCGTACCTGCCGCGCAGGCTGACCACCTCCGGCGCCCCGGACCCAGCCGTGCCCCTGGCCGGTGACCTGGCCTACTACGCACCCTGGGGCAACCTGGCGCTCTTCTACCGCGACGCTGACTCCGCCTCCGCCGACCTGCTCATCCTCGGCCACGTCGACGCCGACACCGACCGGCTCGGCACGGCCGACCGCATCACCATCGAAGCCGCCTCCTGACACGTCGGCAGCCAGGTGGCCGCCCCCGGCCACTCCGGCGGCCTCCCCGTCCCATGGCCGCATTCGATCCCGCCATCCCGCCATCCCGTCATTCCACTCAAGGAGAGACCTTCCGCATGCCTTCCACATCCGGAACCACCCCCGGCAAGCTCCCCTTCGTCGTCTGGGTGCTGGCCGCAGGTACGTTCCTGATGGGCACCACCGAGTTCGTCATCGCCGGACTGCTGCCCGAACTGTCCGCCGGCCTCGGGGTCAGCACCTCCCAGACCGGGCTGCTGATCACCGCCTTCGCCATCGGCATGATCATCGGTGCGCCGACCATGGCCCTGGCCACCCTGCGCCTGCCCCAGCGCCAGACGCTGATCCTGGCCCTGGCCGTCTTCAGCCTCGGTCACGTGGTGGCGGCCCTCAGCACCTCCTTCACCATCGTCCTCGCCGCCCGCGTCGTCACCGCGCTGGCCACTGGGGCGTTCTGGTCCGTCGGTTTCGTCGTCGCCACCGCCGCCGCGGGCTCCGAGAGGGCCACCCGCGCCACCGGCGTCATGATCGGTGGGCTGACCCTGGCCAACGTCGTCGGCGTGCCCATCGGCTCCTACGCCGGACAGTTCGCCGGCTGGCGCGGCCCCTTCTGGGCCCTGGCCGCCCTCTCCGCTCTCGCCGCCGTCTCCATCGGGCGTTTCATCCCCGCCCAGGAACAGCGCCCGACCGTCTCCCCGCGCGCCGAGTTCAGTGCCCTGCGCCAGGGCCGGCTCTGGCTGGCGCTGAGCGCCGCCATGCTGATCATGGGCGGTGTCCTGGCGACCTACAGCTACGTCACCCCACTGCTGACCGACCGTGCCGGGATCCCGGCGGGCGCCGTCCCGTTCGTCCTCATCGCCTTCGGCCTCGGCGCCCTGGGCGGCACCACCACCGGCGGCCGTCTCGGTGAGCGCCGTCCGATGGCCACCACCATCACCGCGGCCGCGGCCACCGCCCTGGTCCTGTTCCTGATGATCCCGCTGTCCACCAACGCGGTCACGGCCACCGTCCTGATCTTCCTCATGGGCCTGACCGGATTCACGGTGAACCCCGTGGTCACCTCGCTCGCCATGCGCTTCGCCGGCGACGCCCCCACCCTCACCTCCGCACTGACCACCTCCGCGTTCAATGTCGGCGTGGCCGGCGGTTCCTTCGTCGCGGGTGCGGCCCTGGACTCCTCCCTCGGGCTGACCGGCCCGCCCCTGGTCGGCACGGTCGTCGCCGCCCTCACCCTGCTCCCGCTCATCGCCCTCGCCGTCCACGGCACCTCCGGCAGGAGCCGCATCGTGGCTCAGCGCACTGCCTCGGCCCACGCGCTGACGGACGTATGCGAGCAGACACGGTCGCGTCGCTGAGTCAGTCGTGAGAACGGAGCAACCGACCATGCGGGATCCCGGAAACGACGGCAGCAGCCTGCCGGGCACGCTCGCGCCGCACGGCAGGAGCTCAGCCGAGCCCACGGGCCCGGGCCCCTGGTGACCGTGAACCTCCTTCAGGCGCGGGCCAGTTCCGCCGCGCCGAAGGAGACGTCGAAGCGGTCGCACCAGATGCTGACGCTGGTGTAGCGGGACAGGTCCGCGTCATCGGGCACGGTGTAGTTCTGACTGCCCTTGTTCCCCTTGAGCTTGCCGAGACTGACGTACTCCCCGTCGTCGAACACCCGCCAGCCGTCCCGCCTCTCCTTCACCGGCGCGTCGGTCAACCACACCCGCAGGTCCGGCCCGTTGCTCGTGTCGAGGTGCTCCAACCGGACGACGTGGGTGCCGTCGGCGAGCCGTACCAGCTTCACTGTGCCCGAGGTGGAGTGCTCATGGCTGAGGAGTTCGCCACTCGCCAGTGTCCGCGGCCCGGCAGCCGCGGAGTCGCCGGCGGAGGGCGCCACCGCGGGAGGCGCGGAGCTGGCCACGGCACCGGGCAGCGCCTCGTCCACCGTCTTGTCCTGCCACAGCTTCCAGGGCTGGAACCAGTACAGCCCGAGCCCCACCGCGGCGACGGCCACCACCAGGCCACTGATGAACAGCCGCCCCCGCAGCGCCTTTTGCGTCCGCCCCATTACCGCCTCGCCTTCCGCAAGCTTCCTGTCATTGCCCATTCAACGCAGCGAACGGCCCTCTCACAGCCCGCGAAAGGTGACGGAAGTCTTACGCCTCGGCCCCGGACGGGCTCCCTCGCGTCATGGAACTCTTCGTCAGCGACTGACGGACGTCGCGGCCAGGACACCGGCAATGACCGAGATCCCGGCCAGGAGTCCAAAGAGCGCTGGATAGCCGCCGAGTTCGCCCGCGAGGGCTGCTCCCGCGAAGGGAGCCACTGCGGAGGCGATGGTGACGGGTGCCAGCAGGAGGCCGGAGAGGCGTCCGTAATGGGTGGTGCCCCAGCGGTCGCTGACCGCGGTGGCCTGGAGGAGGGTGAGGTTGCCTCGGACCATGCCCGCTGTGACCGCCAGGAGGAGCAGGAGGGGGTACGGCCCTGATACGACGGCGAGCGCCGCGGTTGTCGCACCGCCTGCCGTGATCAGGGTGACCGTGCGGGTGGTGACGCCGGTACGGCGGGCGAGGGCGGAATACAGGGTGCGGCCCAGCGTCTGGCCCGCGCCGCCGAGACCGAGCGCCCACGCGGCCGCGGTGGGGCTCGCGCCGCGTTCGGTCAGCAGCGGGACCAGGGCGATGACGACGGCGTACATCGCGAAGCCGTTCAGTGTCAGCGCGGCGGCGAGCAGAAGGAAGGGGCGGCTGCGGGCGACCGATCGGTTGTCGTCGGTCTGTCCGGTGGGGTGCGCGGGGGCCGGCGGCCAGGGGGCTCGCAGGCCGAGGGCGTGGGCCGGGATGGTGACGGTGGCGAGGATCAACGCCAGGAGGGTGTACGTGGTGCGCCAGCTGAGGTGTTCGGCGAGGGTTGCCGTCAGGGGTGCGAAGGCGGTCGAGGCGAGGCCCCCGGCGAGGGTGACGATGGTGAGTGCGCGGACGCGGTCCTCTCCCCACCACCGAGTGAGGGCGGCGAAGGCCGGTTGGTAGAAGGTGGACGCCATGGACAGTCCCGCGAGCAGCCAGGCCAGGGTGAAGACGGTCAGGTTCGGTGCGTACGCGAGGGCCAGCACCGCGGCGACGCCGAGGACGGATCCGAGGGTCATCACGGCGCGTGGGCCTCGACGGTCGAGGACTCGGCCGACAGGTACCCCGGCGAGCGCGGAGACGATCAGGGCAGCGGAGAAGGCTCCGGTGGTGGCGGTCGTCGACCAGCCGGTGTCGGCCGTGATGCGGACGTTGAGGACCGGGAAGGCGTAGTAGACGATGCCCCAGCTGGTGATCTGACTGGCGCAGAGGGCGGGCAGGGCGGCGCGAGGCCGCGACCGGTCTCCCGTTCCGGTCGCGGCCTCGCTGGTGTGAAGGCCGGTCATCGGCGGATCAGCAGCAGCCGCCCGTAGCGACAGGTTCCTTCGCGCCGCTGGTGTCGGCCGTTGTCGGGTCGGCGCAACAGGTGCTGCCCTGCTGCTTGGCCAGGGAGTCGGCGTCGGCCTTGACGACGTACACCTCCCAGGGTTCCTGGCCGGGGCCGTGGACCCAGACCTTGTCCTGGAGGGCATAGCAGCAGGTGGTGTCGTTCTCGACGTCGGTGGCCAAGCCTTCTCCGCTCAGCCGCGCGGTGGCGGCGTGGACCTCCTCGGTGCTCGCCACCTCAACGCCGAGATGGTCCATGCGGGTCGCCTCGCCTGCCGCTCCCTCGATCAGGACGAGTTTGAGCGGTGGCTCGGTGATGGCGAAGTTGGCGTAGCCGTCGCGGAGTTTGGCGGGTTCGGTGCCGAAGAGCTTGCTGTAGAAGGCGATGGACGCGTCGAGATCCGGGACGCGGAGGGCGAGTTGTACGCGGGATGTCATGGTCAACCTCCTGGTGTGGATGGGGTGTTCAGCAGCCGCCGGTCGTGGAGGCCGGGGCGGCGGTGCCGATCTGGAGCGTGGTGGGGGCGGCGCAGCATCCGCCGCCGGACTGTTCGGCGTTCTCCGGCTCGTCGAACAGGCCCGCGCCGCCGCAGACTCCGGTCTCCGGCAGGGTCAACTCGACGCGCTCGGCGGCCTCTTGGTCCCCGGCGATCGCGGCGGTGACGGAACGGACCTGCTCGTAGCCGGTCATGGCGAGGAAGGTGGGGGCGCGGCCGTAGGACTTCATGCCGACCAGGTAGACGTCCCGCTCGGGGTGGGAGAGCTCGTTGACGCCGTGCGGGTAGACCGTGCCGCAGGAGTGGACGTTGGGGTCGATCAACGGGGCCAGGGCCGTCGGGGCCTGGAGGCGTTCGTCGAGGCCGAGACGGAGCTCGGAGAGGAAGGAGAGGTCCGGGCGGAAGCCGGTGAGGACGATGACCTCGTCGACCGGGTCGAGGCGGCGACCACTCTCGGCGATGAGGACGAGCCGGTTGCCGTCGCGTTCGACGGCCTGGGTACGGAAGCCGGTGACCGCGCTCGCGTGACCGGCCTCGACGGCCGCCTTCGCACGCAGGCCCAGGGCGCCGCGTGCGGGGAGTTGGTCTGCCTCGCCGCCGCCGTAGGTGTTCGAGCCGATGCCGCGCCGCAGGATCCACACCGCGTGCGTCCCGTCCTCCTTCTTCGCGAGGTCGGCGAGGAGAGCGAGGGCGGTGAAAGCGGAGGCTCCTGAGCCGATGACGGCGGTGCGCCTGCCCGCGTAACGGGCGCGTACGGCCGGGTCGTCGAGGTCCGGGACGCGGTAGGAGATGCGGCCGGCGGCGGCCTTCTCGCCGAGGGCGGGCAGGCCGTCGGCGCCCATCGGGGAGGGCGTGGTCCAGGTGCCGGAGGCGTCGATGACGGCGCGGGCGGTGAGGCGTTCCTCGCGGCCGTCCGAGGTCTCGATGTGCACGGTGAAGGGCTGCTCCTCACGGCCGGCATCGACGATGCGGTCGCGGCCGGCGCGGGCGACACCGGTGACCGCCGTGCCGTAGCGGACCTTGTCACCGAGGACTTCGGCGAGCGGCTGGAGGTAGTACTCGGCCCACTCGCCGCCGGTCGGGTAGGTCGAGGCGTCGGGGCGGACCCAGCCGGTCGGGGCCAGCAGCTTCTCCGCGGCCGGGTCGATGACCTCTCCCCAGGTGGAGAACAGACGGACGTGCGACCACTCGCGCACGGCGGCGCCCGCAGCCGGGCCTACCTCCAGGACCAGTGGTTCGAGGCCACGCTCGACGAGATGAGCGGCAGCGGCCAGGCCGATGGGGCCGGCTCCGATGACCACGACGGGCAGCTGGTCGGTGGTGGGCACGCCGTTGATGGACTCAGCCACTGGATTCCCCTTTGTTTCGACATCCGTCGATCTCTTATGCCGCCAAGGATGGCACCTGTATCGATAGACGTCAACATAGACACTTGTCGAATCTGGATGCTGGCGCACGGAACGCGCCGATGCTCATGGTTCGCCGCGGGGGCGCCCTCGCGACGCACTGCTTGCACTGCGGGCCGGTGCGGGGCGCCCCATGACGACATCGGCCGCCGAGGGGAAGGCGTGGACGCACTCCTCGTTCAGCCGGTACCAGCTGGAGGCACCCTTTCGCTCCACCAGGACGAAGCCCACCTCCGCCAGCCCCTTGAGGTGATGCGAGACCGTCGACTGCCCCACCGCCACGGCCTCGACGATCCGCCCCACGGTCATGGGCTCACCGCTGCGCGCCAGCAGGGTCATGATCTGAATGCGGGTGGGGTCCGCCAGCGCCTTGAACCAGCTCGCGTAGCGCTCGGCCTCGGAACGTTCCAGAAATTCTTTCATCGATAATCGACGATAGTCGATATGAGGGGCATGAGACACCTCCACTCCTCGCCGACTGGTTCGACATGTGTCAACATAGATGCATGTCGAATACGAAGGTGCTGCCGCTGCTGGAACCCGAGGCCGTGGCCCCGTGCTGCCCGCCGCTCACCGAGCGGCCTCTGACCGCCGACGAGGCCGAGAAGACAGCCCTGATGTTCAAGGCGCTCGGAGACCCGGTGCGGCTGCGGCTGTTCTCCGCGGTGGCCTCACATGAGGGCGGCGAGGCGTGCGTGTGCGACATCTCCGACGTCGGGGTCTCCCAGCCGACCGTCTCCCATCACTTGAAGAAGCTCAAGGAGGCCGGCCTGCTCACCTCCGAGCGGCGCGGTACGTGGGTGTACTACCGCGTCGAGCCGTCAGTCGTGGCCGCGATGGGGCGGATGCTCAGCTCCCTGGGCTGAGCCCACCGGACGGGAAGCGGGTGAAAGCGATGGACGGACCGTCGGCGGACCGGCAGGCAGTCCACGACGAACTGGAAGAGGCCCGTGCGGCATTCCACGAGCTTCTCGACGCCGCCACCGACGCCGACCTGCGCAGGCCCACCGACGGCACCCGGTGGACCAACGGGCAACTGCTGTTCCACATGCTCTTCGGATACATCCTCATGAGGCCGCTGCTCGTCCTGATGCGATTCTTCGGACGGCTGCCGCGCGGTGCGAGCCGGGCCTTCGCCCGCGTCCTCGACGCAGGCACTCGGCCCTTCCACGTCGTGAACTACCTCGGCCCGCTCGGTGGCGCGAGGATGCTCGGACGCCGCGGCCTGGGCGCGGCATTCGACCGCGTGATCGCCGGGCTGCACCGGCGCCTCGACGCCGAGCAGGAAGCCCACTTCTCGCTGGCCATGCACTACCCGACGCGCTGGGACCCGTTCTTCCAGGACGTCATGACGATCGCGGACCTGTACCGGTACCCGACCCGGCACTTCGAGTTCCACCGTCGCCAACTCACCTTGCCTGCCGGTCCGCAAGCAGCACGCTGATCTCACGGGCCGCTTCGCGGGCTGGGCGGCCGACGCCGATGAGGGTGGCCGAGGCAGGCCCGGTCCAGTCGCCGTAGCCGAGCAGGTGCAGGCGCGGCTCGTCGACAGCCTGGGTGCCCTCGGTGGCGATGTGCCCGCGCCTGCCTCGGAGTTGGAGCGGGGCCAGGTGAGAGAGGGCGGGGCGGAATCCCGTGCACCAGATGATCGCATCGGCGTCGGCACGGGTGCCGTCGGACCACTCGACTCCGCCGGGCAGGAGCCTGGTGAACATCGGGCTCGCCTTGAGCAGGCCCCGATCGCGGGCCTCGCGCACAGGCGGTACGGCGACGATGTCGCCCAGTGACGCGACGCCGCCCGTGTCCGTGCGGCCCTCGTCCAGGGCGCGGCGGCGGGCGGTGGCCGCGTCGAAGAGGGCGCGGCCGTCGATGTCGTCGGCCAGGTAGCGGGGCCGGCGTGGGGTGACCCAGGTCAGCTCGGTGTCGTAGGCCAGGTCGGCGGCGATCTGGGCGCCGGAGTTGCCACCCCCGACGACCACGACGCGCTGCCCGGCGAAGTCGTACGGGCCGCGGTACTCCACCGTGTGCAGCTGCCGCCCCTGGAAGTGCGACCTGCCTGGGACAGCGGGGAGAAAGGGCCGCCACCACGTGCCCGTCGCGCTGATCACCGCCCGGGCGTGCCAGGTCCCGGAGTCGGTCTCCACACGCAGGAGTTCACCGTCCCGATGCACGCCCGCCACCCGCACCGGCCGTTCGATCGGCAGCTCGTAACGCTTCTCGTAGTCCCGCAGATACGCCACCACATGCTCTGCGTCCGGGTACTCCTGCCCCGCCTGCTGCGGCATGAGCCGGCCGGGCAGCGAGGAGAAGCCCGCCGGAGAGAAGAGGTGAAGCGAGTCCCACATGTGCTGCCAGGCACCGCCGGCCGTCGCCTGGGCGTCGAGGATGACGAAGTCCACGCCGAGGCGGCGCAGATGGTAACCGGCGGCCAGGCCGGACTGTCCGCCCCCGATCACCACCACCTGCGTTCGACGGGTCATGCAGCGGACCGGCCACGCGCGAAGACGAGCGCCACCAGTGCCAGACCGACGACCCCGCCCACGAGTTGGGCGCCGATGAAGCCCGGCAGCGAGCCCGGCGCGATGCCCGCGAACGTGTCGCTGAAGGTCCGGCCGATCGTCACCGCCGGGTTCGCGAAGGACGTGGACGACGTGAACCAGTAGGCGGCACCGATGTACGAGGCCACGGCCACCGGTGCGAACCGGAGCTGGTTCGTGCGGGCGAGGCCGAAGATCAGCAGGACGAGCCCGGCGGTCGCCACCACCTCGCCCAGCAGCAGATGGCCGGCTGAGCGGTCGTGCGTGGACCACTCCACCAAGGGCTTGTCGAACATCGCGTCCGCCAGGACGGCGCCCGCGATCGCGCCGACGATCTGCGCGGGGACGTACGCCGCGACCTCGCGGGCCGTGACACCGTCGCCGCCGCGTCGCGCGGTCCACCACTCGGCCAGCGTGACGACGGGGTTGAAGTGCGCGCCCGACACCGGGCCGAGCAGCAGGATCAGAATGCCGAGGCCGAAGACGGTGGCGATCGAGTTCGCCAGCAACTGGACGCCGACGTCTTGCGTGAGTTCGGTCGCCTGGATGCCGGAGCCGATCACGATGGCGACGAGGAGTGCGGTACCGAGCAGTTCGGCCGCGGCCCGGGACGTCAGCGGGGTACGGGGTGGCGTGGTGCCCGGCGCGGGCTGCGGTTCGCCGGCCATGGCGGCCTCACCGGTTCTGTCGTGCTCGGCGGCCTCGGTGGCGGTCAACAGGACTCCTTCATTGCGGTCGCCGCAGCGACGGTGATCAGGGGCAGGACCGCTTGACGTTGTTCTCGGCGGTGGCGCGCGCGGTCTCCGCCAGGTCGGCGAACTGGCTCGCGAGGGTGGCGATGACGTCGGGCTTGAGCCGGTAGTAGGTGAACCGGCCGCAGGGCTCGGTCTCCACGACCCCGGCCTCGCGCAGCACCTTCAGATGGTTGGAGAGGTTGGTCTGCTTGGCCCCCGTCTCCTCGATCAGGTGCGTGCTGCAGAGCGTCTCCCTGGCGAGCAGGGTGACGATCTGGAGGCGGAGCGGGTCCGCGAGAACCCGCATCAGATCAGTGTCGACTGACGTCATCATGGGCTGATACTGTCACATCACTCCGAGCTGATACCAGCCCGGGCTGAACCCTGGGGCCCGCATCCCCACACCCGTGGGGCCCACGCCCCGAAGGGGTTTCCCATGACCGCATCCCCACCCCCCGTCCCGCCCGACGAACGCCTCGCCAAGCACGTAAGCGTCCGCGTCCGTAGCCACATCACCGCCTCCTCCCCCGGCACGCACCCTGCCGCCGAAGTCGAGCCGGTCGTCGCGCACGTGCGCACCGAGGCCGGTGGGAATCGCGCGGGCTCCTCCCCGAAGCCGCTGACCGAAGAGCTGGTGCAGGCCGCCGGCATCGTCAACACGATGGGCCGTGGGGATGCCTGCCCGATCGTGCCCGGCCGCCGCTACCCGGACTGGCCGGTCACCGTCCCCGAGGGCGCCCCGATCGCCGTCATGCGCCGCATCCACGACGAGATCTACGCCCGCATCGCCGAACTGCTCGACTCGCTGCCGAGCGCCTGGACCCCGTACACCTCGCACTCCTCGTACTAAGGAAGCACCCATGTCCTCCAGCCCGCTCGCCTCCGTGCTCTTCGTCTGCGTCCACAACGCCGGGCGCTCCCAGATGGCCGCCGGTTTCCTGACCCACCTCGCAGGCGACCGGATCGAGGTCCGCTCCGCCGGCTCCATCCCCGGCGACCAGGTCAACCCGTCCGCGGTCGAGGCCATGCAGGAGGTCGGGGTCGACATCTCCGCGGCCGAGCCGAAGATCCTGACCACCGAGGCCGTCCAGGCGTCCGACTACGTCATCACCATGGGCTGCGGCGACGCCTGCCCGATCTTCCCCGGCAAGACGTACCTCGACTGGGCCCTCGAGGACCCGGCGGGCAAGGGCGTCCAGGCCGTCCGCCCGATCCGGGACGAGATCAAGACGCGCATCGAGGCGCTGATCGCCGAGATCGACGCGAAGCGGGAGGCGTGACCTCAGTGACCAACGGAACCGACACGACCGGCGCGAGGTGCGCGACCGGTAGTGACGGCACACGCGAGGTCATCGTCATCGGCTCCGGCCCCGCCGGATACACCGCGGCCCTCTACACCGCCCGCGCCGACCTCAAGCCCCTCGTCTTCGGCGGCGCGATCTTCGTAGGCGGCGCGCTCACCACGACCACCGAGGTCGAGAACTTCCCCGGCTTCCCCGAGGGCATCGACGGCCCGGTCCTCATGGAGAACATGCGCGCCCAGGCGGTGCGCTTCGGGGCCGAGATGGTCGACGACGACATCGTCGAGGTCGATCTGCGCGGCGACGTCAAGACCGTCACCGACACCGCGGGCACGGTGCACCGCGCGAAGACCGTGATCGTCGCGACCGGCTCCGGCTACCGCAAACTGGGCCTCCCGAAGGAGGACGAGCTCTCCGGCCGAGGCGTCTCCTGGTGCGCCACCTGCGACGGCTTCTTCTTCCGCGACCGCGACATCGTGGTCGTCGGCGGCGGCGACACCGCCATGGAGGAGGCCACCTTCCTCACCCGCTTCGCCCGCTCCGTGACCGTCGTCCACCGCCGCTCCATCCTGCGCGCCTCCCAGGTCATGCAGAACCGCGCCTTCGCCGACGACAAGATCTCCTTCGCCTTCGACAGCGAGATCTCGGAGATCAAGGAAGCGGACGGCAAACTCGCCGGGGTCGTGCTGCGCGACGTCCTCACCGGCAAGACCCGCCACCTGGACGTGACCGGCCTGTTCATCGCGATCGGCCACTACCCTCGTACCGAACTCTTCACAGGCCGGCTGGAGTTGGACGACGCCGGCTACCTCAAGGTCCAGTCGCCGTCGACCCGCACGAACATCCCGGGCGTCTTCGGCGCCGGCGACGTCGTCGACCACACCTACCGCCAGGCCATCACCGCCGCCGCCAGCGGCTGCCAGGCCGCCCTCGACGCCGAGCGCTACCTCGAGGGCGGATGAGGCACGTGGCAACGTGGTCGTTGGCCAGTCCCGTAGCCCGCAATGAAGGCGAACGCGAAGGCTTACACCTCGCGACGTGCGCGACCATGACGACGCTGCGCAGTTCGCTCACGTGGCACCGGAACCGTACTCTCTGCCGCCGCGTCACAAGGGCATGAAGCGGACCTTGCTCCTCTCCGCCACCGTCCTTGCGACCGTCGCCCTCACGACCACGTCCTTCGCTCAATCCGGCGCTGACGGCTCACGCACCGCGCCGCCCGCCCTCACCGGTGTCACATGGCACGCCCACACCATCACCGCCGACGGCGTCACTCACCCCGTGCCGAAGGGTTCCCGAGCGGGGCTGACGTTCAACGACGACAAGCACTCCTTCACCGGCTACGACGGATGCAACAGCCTCAGGGGCAACGTGGTCGTGAATGCCGACCAGTCCGCGGTCACCTTCGACGGCAACTACGGGACGACGTTGGTCGCCTGCTACCCGGCCGACCACGTCGACGTCGTACCCCCCGCCGGCACCTACGAGGCCCGAGTAACCGCCCGCACACTCACCCTCGCGGGCCCGGAAGGCCACGTCATCACCCTGAGGCGGTGAGACTTCGCCCTTGTGCTGCCCCACGGGGCTTCAGCCGATGAGTTTTCGGCGGCTGTGCGGTCTACCCGTCGACGAAGGGAGCGCACCATGCGCGAGATCATCGTTTGCACGTTCCTGACGCTGGACGGCGTCATGCAGGCGCCGGGCGGTCCGGACGAGGACGCTGAGAGCGGCTTCGAGCACGGCGGCTGGCAGAAGCCGGTGGACGACGACGAGGTCGGCGCGGCCATCGCCGGTTGGTACGAGCCCGCCGACGCGATGCTGCTCGGCCGCAAGACGTACGACATCTTCGCCTCGTACTGGCCGACCGCCGATCCCGGCAACCCGTTCACCGCTCGGATGAACAGCATGCACAAGTACGTGGCGTCTCGGACCCTGACGTCCGTCGAGTGGCAGAACTCCACACTGCTGGAGGGCGACATCGCCGACGCCGTACGCGACCTGAAAGCGTCCGACGGCGGCAACATCAACGTCGTCGGCAGCGGCGACCTCGCCCAGACCCTCATGCGGCATGGGCTGGTCGACGAGTTCCGGCTGACCATCCATCCGGTGATCATCGGCACCGGCAAGCGGCTGTTCGCCGACGGAGCGATCCCCACGGCGCTGGAGCCGGTCAGCGTCTCGACGACGAAGGGGGGCACCGTCGTCGGCGTCTACCGGCCGAACGGCAAGCCCAGTTACGACAGTTACTAGGATCGACGCCGTGACGGCCTGCCGCTCGGAGCCGCCTTCCCGGACCGGGAGGGCACGGCTCACCCCAGCGTGCGGTAGCAGGACCTACGGCCTGTCGAGGACTCCCGGGGTGTCATGCAGGACCACGCTCCGCCGCAGTGGAACCCGCTCGGTGCGAAGTGTGTTCACCGGCGCCGACGGGTCAGCCATGCCGAAGGAGATGCCGAACAGCAGCTTGAGCTCCACGGGGACACCCAGGAACTCTCGGACGGTGTCGGCGTAGACGCCGAGTACGGTCTGCGGGATGCCGGCCAGCCCCCGGGCCGCCAGCGAGAGCAGGAAGTTCTGCGCGTACATGCCGATGTCGCCGGCCGTCCGTACCCCGTCGCCGAGGGCCGGCATGAACAGGAAGGCGGCATGGGGAGCACCGTAGAACTCCAGGTTCTCGCGGACCGCCGCCCTCCTGCCGCCCCGGTCCGAGCGCTCGACGCCCCGCGCCCGGTAGACACTCGCGCCCAGGGCCCGCGACCGCTCGACGTAGATGCCCTCCTCGCCGTAGCCGTCGGTGAAATCCTGGGAGGTCCGTCCCTCCTCCTCGGCCCGGAGCAGGTCTTGGGCCAGGGCGTCGCGGGCCGCACCCGAGACGACGTGCACCGTCCAGGGCTGGGTGTTGCTGTTCGAGGGGGCGGTCTGTGCGTCTTCCAGCACGCCGCGGATGTCCGAAGAGGACAGGGCGGCGGGCAGGAACCTTCGGGGGGAGCGTCGGGAGCGTGCGATGTCGGTGAAGGGTGATGCGGTGCCGGGCACGGCGGTTCCTCTCCATGGCGCGCAGTCACCGCCGCGGCGGCCACGGCGCAGTGCAGTACGGCGGGCCAGGCGCGGGGCAGGCGGTGCGGGGGGCCGGCCGCGGACGCACTCTGCGGGAGCGCCGGCGGGCATGCGGCTGCTCGCAGGCAGCGGCGTGCCGAGATTGCGGGCTTGCAGGCTGCAGCGGGGACTGTGCGCTCTTCGTGTTCGTCTTGTGTGCCGCTCTCGTTCGATCGCGTGTATGAGAGCGGTGTCGGGTGGTTCAGCGGTGGGCGGCGCGGTTCATCTCGACGACGTCGTCGACGGTGGGGTTGGCGCCGAGGGCGGCGAAGCGTTGCGGGAGGCTGTCACGCACGGCCGCGTCCTTGGCGCGGTCGGCTGCGGCCAGGGCTGCCGGCAGTTCGTCGAGGGTGAGTTCGGTGCAGTAGGCGGGGCTGTTGGGCTGCTGGCGCCAGGAGTCGGCCAGGGGGCCGGCGTCGTAGGGGTCGAAGCCGGTGTCGTCGACCAGGCTCATGGCCACCTTCCGCGCCTGATCGCTGTCGCCTGAGACGGGGATGGCGAGGCGGCCGGGCGTTCCGGGCGGGACGCCCTTGGTCCGCTGGGTCTCGGCCAGCGCGGCGTTCCACGCCTTGACCACCGGGCGGCCGAGCTGCCCGGCGGTGTACACGCTCTCGACCTGGCCGTTGTCCACCGCCTCGATCGGCTCGCTGAGCATGCCGGGGTAGTAGTTCGCGGTGTCGATGACCACCGTCTCCTCGGGCACCGACGCGAACACGTCGGCCAGCCGGCCCGCCACTCCGAAGGGGATCGACAGGACGATGACGTCCCGGCCCTGGACGGCGTCGGCAAGGTCCACCGCGCGGGCCCCGGACTCCAGCACCTCCGCCCGGACGGCTTCGGGGCCGCGGGCGTCGGCCACCTGGACATCGTGGCCCGCCGTGCTGAGCTTGGCGGCGAGGTTCCCGCCGATGGCACCGGCGCCTATGACAGTAATTTTCATGATTTGTTCCTTGCAAGGTTGCGCCATCCCTCAGGGCGGCGCGAGGTGATGGCTGTGGGGTGATGCCGCCTGGCGCGGCGGGGGTCGGGACGGAGTGCCCGGCGGTTTACGCCTGGGTGCCTTGCTCGCGGTAGCCGCTCGCGATGAGGGTGCGGAGCCGGTCGAGTGACTCCTCCTCGGCGCCGGCGCCCTTGATCCAGGCGACGGAACAGGCGGCGAGGAACAGGTCCTCTCCGCGCACCGAGGCGCGCACGCGCCCCGCGAGCTGCGCGGTCCGCACGTACTGATCGGTGGCGGAGATGAGGATGTGGCAGGGAATCGTGAGCGGGTTGTCCGGCTCCTGCGCCCGGGCCGCGGCCATGAGCGGGTCCGGCAGCCCGCTGAAGGCGCTGAAGTACTCCTCCATCGCCCGCAGCCACTGCTCCAGCGCCTCGGCCGGGTCGCCGAGCTGGTCGATGTCGGCCTGGCGGGCGACCAGCTCCTCGGAGCGTGTCTGCAGTACGGCCGCCAGCAGCGCTTCCCGGGTGGGGAAGTGCCGGTACAGGGTGCCGGGCCCGACGCCCGCCTCCTTGGCCACCGCTTCCAGGGAGGTCCCGACCCCGTGCTGCAGGAAGTGACGCTGCGCGGTCTCCAGGAGGGCCGCGCGGTTGCGCTGGACGTCCGCGCGGGGCTTGCGTCCTCGCTGTTCGTCGGCGCTCATGCGCCCTCCTGCCTGTCGTGATCTGGCGGCCGCAGCAAAGCGGATGCTGCCTCCGTATGCATTCGAGAGTAAAACGGAGGCGGCATCCGGTCAAACCGGCGGCCCGATCACTCAGGAGAAGCGGCCAGGCCGCGGCGGCGCTGAGGCCCTGGCCGTCCCCGGGCACCGCCCGGACACGGCACCGTGCTCCTCGCGTTCTTCGCAGGCAAGGCCGACTCCGAATGCGAGTACATCCGCGAGAAGCGCCTCGACGGCCAAGCCGCCGCCCGCGAACCCGTCCCCCGGCCCAGGACGTCAGGGGGTGAGCTGCTGGTGTCCGATGACGGAGAGCAGTTCGAGTTTGCTGTGACTCTCCGTGCCGGGGCGCGTGGTCAGCACCACCAGAGTCTGGGCGCGGTTCTCGGTGAACAGGAGCTGGGCGTCGACATCGATGCGGCCGAGTTCGGGATGGAGGATGGTCTTGCAGTCTTCGTAGCGTTGCGCGACTTCTTGAAGTTCCCACATGCGGACGAACTCGGGGCTGTGCTCCTGGAGTTCGGCGAGTATCCGGGCTGCTCGGGGGGGTGTCGCTGCCGGATGTCAGCGCGGCCCGCAAGCGGGCTGCCTGGGCGCGGCCGTGGCGTTCGCGGTTCTCCTCGGGAACCATCAGACGGTCGGCCGGGTCCATGAACCAGCGGTAGTAGCCGCTGCCGGCCAGACCGGTGTGGCGGGTCTGGTCGCCGAGCAGCGCGACGGCCAAGGGGTTCATCGCGAGGGTGTCGAGCAGGTCGGTCTGCACCATGGCCGGGGAGTCGTCCAGACGGTCCAGGACCCGCATCAGCGGCGGGTTGACGTGTTCGGAGCGATGGAAGCGGGCCGGGGCGTTGTGGCCGATGAGGACGAAGAGATGGTCGCGTTCGTCCAGGGACAGCCGCAGTGCACGGGCGAGAGCCGCGGTGATCTGGACGGAAGGCTGCGGAGCACGCTGCTGTTCCAGCCGGGCGTAGTAGTCGGTGGACATTCCGGCGAGCTGCGCGACCTCCTCTCGGCGCAACCCCTGTGTACGTCTGCGCGGGCCCTCGGCCAGCCCGACGTCGCGGGGGCGCAAGGTCTCACGCCGGTGGCGCAGGAATGCCGCCAGTTCCTTCTTGTCCATCCCCCCATCCTCGCCTCGTCCTCCCCGGCTATCCAGGGACCGCCGATCCATGGATGAGCGCTGCTCTCCGGCCCGCGTGAAGCTGCTCATGGGGCGGAAGGCCCCGCAGCCGGCCGACCCGGCGATCACTCGGCCGCTGGGAGACGGCTGCCGAGGCGACGGTGTTCGCCGTGTCGGCCGGGCGCTCGCGCCACTCGTCACTCGGGACCGAGCCGGTCGCCTCCAGTGCGAGGGCCCGGGCGAAGCGGAAGACGCTTACCTTCGGTGGTGACGACGCCGGGCCGCGGTCACGACAGGACGGTCAGCTGCCGCTGACCATGGCCAGGACGTCGTCGTAGGAGCCGTTGGCCACCGCGTCGCGGATGAACCTGGCGCGCTCGACGACCAGCTCCTTCGCATCCGGCTTCTCGCGCAGCAGGTCGAGGGTCTCGCTGAGGAAGTCGTCCAACGGCATGGACTGGTCGCTGTCCTGCTGATCCAGCAGAGTCGTGCGCACGCCCGGCGGGACCACCTCGATCACCTGGACGCCGGCCTCGGCACCGGCGAGCTGGATGCGCAGGCTCTCGGAGAAGGAATGCAGCGCGGCCTTGGTCGCGCTGTAGGTCGGCGTGCTCTGGTACGGGACGAACGCCAGCGCGGAGGTGACGTTCACGACGACGGCGTCGTCCTTGCCCACCAGCAGCGGCAGGAAGGCGTACGTCATCCGGATCGTGCCGAGCAGATTGACCGTGACGTGATCCTCGGCGACCGTGAGTCCGGCCGGGTCGAGGACGCTCTCCAGGAGCATGATGCCGGCGTTGTTGACCAGGACGTTCAGCTCCGGATAGGTCGCCGCCACGGTCTCACGGGCCCGGGCGATCGAGTCGGGGTCCGCAACATCGAGGACGAGAGCGTCGATGCCCGGGTGCTCGGCCGTGATCTCGTCGAGGAGTTCCTTGCGCCGGCCGGCGACAACCACCTTGTTGCCGACCTCGTGCAGACGCAGGGCCAGCCCGAGGCCGATGCCCGAGGTTCCGCCAGTTATCAGGATCGTGTTGCCGGTCATCTTCATGGGGTGTTGCTCCTTCGGTACGGCGGGCCATTGAGCGTCCGCAGCCTCGACCGTAGAAGCGCCCGCGCAGGGGCGGGAGAGGACGGTTTATCCATGGATCGCCGGTCTCTGGCTGAGCCGAAGAGGAGGCCACAGCCGCCCGGCCCCATCCACATGGCGGGCACCTGAGAACTCGGCGGACAGGCGGCGATGGCACATACGTAATGGATTACGTACTCCTACCGATGTGTCCCAGACATCTGTGGCGTTTCCTTGCGCTTATGACGACACCGAGCGTGAAGGCGCCGATGCCGAGGAACGTCCAGCCGACGGTGGTGGGGCGACGGGTCGACGCCGTGCCGAACCTGACGGCGGGCGCCTTGTTGCTGACCGTGGTGAGCGGCCGGTGAGGTACATCCCAAGGCGCATATCCGAGCGGAAAGCCTCCGTCGTGCCTGTCGTCGCCCTCCTCTCCGTGGCCGTCCTGTTCACCGGGGGTTGTTCCGGCAGCCAGGACACCTCTCTTTCCGGGGACCCGTCCGAGAGCGCGACGGCGGCGTCCGGGTCGCCGAGCCCTTCGCCGACCCCGTCCCTCACTCCCCCGTATCCGACCGGGGCGTCCGGCTGCCACGACAACAAGGGGTGGACGGCCCAGGAGTCCAGGGACTGGGTTGGGCTCGTCGTCAACACGCCCAAGGAGAACTACGAGGACGACCAGGTGCAGGTGGTCAGCCTGCCGGGGTACAACGGCCCGCTCTGCCGCAAGATCACCGTGCAGGTCGAGTTCTGGAAGCTCGTGTACGGCGTCGCGGACGGCGTCGGCGGGGAACGCCTCTCGGACGGAACGAAACCCGTCTACTACTTCGACATCCGCCGGGTGAAACGCGTCGAACTCCGTACAGACGCGAGCGACGAGCGGAAGATCGACCTGCCCAAGTCCCTCTACGCGAATAACCGCAGCGCCTGCGAAGGCGCCCTCCTGTCGATCACCGTGGGCAAGCCGCTGACGAGCAAGGAACTTCCCGAGGAGATCGAGGTCGGCGGCGACGAGAGCCGCTGGGACAGCGCTCCGGTGGACTTCCGGTCGAAGCGGGTCGCCGACTACGAGCTGTTCCAGCCGTCGGCACCGCGGGTGTGCAGCCCGGACGGCAAGCCCACCGCCGACCCGGCCGACGTACCCACACCGGGCTCCCAGCCGACGGACCTCTACCCGACGGACCTCTACCCCACACCCGACACCAGCTTCGACATCGACGACGTCCTGCGCTCCCCCACGCCCTGAACCTCCTCCGCAGGGAGCCGGCGGGCTCCGACCTCTTCACCATCACATCAACAGGCCCTGCAACAAAGACAGTTCGGCAGGGCCGCCCGACCTCACCTTGGGGAATCACATGCGCATACGCGCTGCTGCCACCGTCCTTTCCGGTGCCGTCGTACTCTCGGCGCTTGTTCTTCCGAGTGCCGCCCAGGCAGCGGAGCATCCCGGTGCGGCGACGGATCTCCTCGCCTTCGCCTCGCCGAGCGTCCAGCCGCAGGACGCGCTGGGCGGCACCACCTTCACGAACGGGGTCGTCAACACCGGCAAGGACATCGTTCTCGGCGTCACCGGCAAAAAGGCCGTTCCCGTCACGTTCACCGCCTTCGACGTGGAAGGCGTGGCCATCACCCAGGCGTTCCTGTGGCAGGGCACCGACAGTTCGAGCACGGACACCATCACCGGTGGCCTGGAGTCGGACGACTACCCCACCTGCACGGAGACGCCGGTCGAGGGCGGCTACAGCTACAGCTGCAAGACGGTCTTCACCATCGACCCCGCGGTCGCCTTCAAGGACGGCAACGGCACGGCGGGAACCTGGAAGCTCTTCCTGGGCGCCTACGACCTCTACGCGAACGCCAGTTACGACGACGACGTCACCAGAACCAAGATCAAGCGCGCGGCCAAGCTGACCGCCAACGCCTCCCCGGAGCCGGTGAAGAAGGGCAAGACCGTCACGGTCACCGGCAAGCTGAGCCGCGCGAACTGGGCCACGGGCAAGTACGCCGGATACGCGGCCCAGCCGGTGCAGTTGCAGTTCCGCAAGAAGGGCAGCAGCACCTACACCACCCTCAAGACGGTCAAGTCCAGCAGCACCGGCGCCCTGAGCACCACGACCAAGGCCGGCAGCGACGGCTACTACCGCTTCGCCTTCGCCGGCACCACCACGACCGGCACCGCCAAGGCGACCGGGGACTTCATCGACGTCAAATAGGCCGTCGTCGACGTCAAGTAGGCCGCGTCCTGGCCAAGAGCACGGTGACCGGCCCGGACAGCCTCACTGATCACCGCCGAGGGGCACCCGGGCCGGGCTCACTCCCGCTCCGCGCGGGCGTCCCCGAAACGGCTCCCCGTGCGGCGGCGGGCCATCAGCGTGGCCAGGGCGGTACGTGAGGAGACCCCGGTCTTGCGGAAGGCTCGGGAGACATGGGTCTCGACGGTACGCCGGCTGACGTAGAGCCGGTCCGCGATGGCCTGGCTGGTGAGCCCCTGCGCGACCAGCTCGGCTATCTCCAGCTCCCGGACGGTCAGGGTGGCCAGCCGTTCGGTGAGTTGGGCACGTCCCGGAGAGTCGTACAACGCCTCGGAGTCGCCGCCGGGCGGACGGGTGACGTCGGCGAGGCCGACCAGCATTCCGCTGCCGCCCGTCTCGGCGAGTCGGCGCCCCTTGAGCCAGGCGTGCGTGCCGTCCCGGCCGCGGCCCGCCGCCGCTTCCAGCGGGGCGCCGAGCAGCAGGGAGTGGGCCTCCCAGAAGAGCGCCCCGCAACGGGCGCTTTCCGCAGCGGCCTCAGCGAACAGGTCCGCGGCCGCTGCCGTGTCCGCCTGCGCGAGCGGCAGGTGAGCCGCGCTGCGCAGCGCGGAGGCCCGCTGCATGGGCAGCCCCAGTTGTTCCGCCTCCTTGCGGGCCCGCTCGGCCCAGCCGCGGGCCTCCTCGAACTTCCCTGTCACCAGTGCGGACGTGACCAGGATCTCCAGGTACAGCGGCCGCATCGAGGGCTGGATCCGTTGCAGTTCGGGGCCGCCCGCCCGGAATATCGCCTCCCGGGCGCGGACCGGATCGCCGGCCATCAGCGCGGCCCACCCGAAGATGCACCAGGCTGTGGAAGCCCACCAGTTGACCCCGGTTCCGGCCGCTGCCACAGCCTCCTCGGCGACGGCGAGGGGGCGCGGATCCCCCGGCGGGCAGCCGGCGACGAGCGCCGCGGCCCTGCTCGCCAGAACGAACGCGAGGAGTTGGTCGCTGCCGATTCCGCGGGCGATGTCCTCGGCCTGGTCGGCGAGTTCCAGGGCGGAGGGGATCCGGCAGGTCTGCAACCGGATATGGGACAGGCACAGCAGCAGATGGGGCACGACATAGACCTGTCCGCTACGGCGGGCGATGTCGAGGCCGCGCTCGGCGTGCCGCTCCGCGTCCGGGTAGTGCTCCAGGAAGGCCTCCGCCCAGCCGAGCCGGGCCAGTGGTTCGCACAGTGGGGTGAGGTCGTTGTCGGGCAATGAGTCGACCAGGGCGGCCGCCTGCCGGGCGAGCCGGTGCGCCGCGGCCATGTTGCCCTCGTACGCCTCTCCCAGGGCGGCGACGGCGAGGACGCCCGCCTCCCCGACTTCGTCGCCCGTGGACCGGGCCGCCGCGAGGGCCGCTTCGACCTCGGTGCGCACCTGGGCGTACGAGGTGTCGCTGTCCTGGGGCGCGGCCGAACCGAGCTCCAGGCCGAGCCGGACGACGTGAGCCGGTGCGGGGCCGCGGGCCAGCTCACGGCGTAACAACGCGACGGCTTCGGTGGAGCGCCCCAGATGACGCTCCACCAGGGCGCACAGCACGACCGCGCGTATTCTGAGGTCCTGGTCCTGGTCCTGGTCCTGGTCCTGGTCGGCGGTCGGACCGCCGGGTGATCGGTGCGGGGTAACGATCAGATCTTGGAGCAGGTCGCGGCTCTCGCGCAGGCCACCGCACACGGCCAGTGCGCGGGCCCGCCGCAGGGTCAACTCGCCTCGGCGGGCGGCGTGTTCGGGAGTGACCGGAAGGTGGCGCAGTGCCACCTCGAGCCAGTGGGCGCAGCTCTTTGGGGCTGTCCGGGCGGTTCGTGCGGCGGCCTCGTCGAGCACGGCCACGGCTGCCGGATCCCAGGAGGTCAGCGACTGCTCCACATGGTGGGCTCGCTCGGCGGCCGAGGCGCCGACGCGGGCCAGTTCCTGCGCGGCGAGCCGGTGGATCTCGACGCGCCTCAAAAGGGGCGTGCTTTCGTGGACGAGGGTTCGCACGACCGGATGCCGCAGGGTCAGCAGGCCTTGCGGCGTGGCACGCAGCAGGTCGCGGCGGGTGAGAGCGTGCACATCGTCGGTGAACGCGGTACCGGAGCGGTCGGTCACCCGGCTCACCATCGCCGGGGTGGCGTGCTCGCCCAGTACCGCCACGGCCTCGACGATGCCGCGCCGGGAGGGGGCGAGCACACGGAGTTCGTCCAGCAGCAGGGTGCCGAGCCCGGGCGGCGTCGACGACTCGGGCGTCATACCCCCACGGTGGGCCTGAAGGAGGGTCAGGAAATAGAACGGGTTGCCCTCGCTCGCGGCGTACAGCGCGGTGGTCTCGGTCAACGGCAGGCCGGGCCCGGCCAGTTCGGCGCAGTCGCGTTCGCTCAGCGGTCTCAGCCCGAGTCTGACGACGGAGCCGGTGTCGACTCCCCGGGTGAGCCGGGCGGCGAGTGACTCGGGACTCTGGCGGTCACGGCGTGTCACCGCCAGGACGACGGGGGCGTGCAGGGGATGGCGTACGAGGTGGTCCAGCAGCTCCAGTGACGCGGAATCCGCCCAGTGCAGGTCGTCGAGGGCCAGCAGCAGGCCGGACGAGGCGGCGAGCCGGGCGAGCAGGACGGCCATGGACCGGTGCAGTCCGAAACGGTCGAGTGCGCCGCCCCGCTGAAGGAGGGTCGCCACCGCGTCGGTCTCCTGGAAGCCGTCCAGGGCGTGCGGGTCGAGGTGGGCGAGCGCGTCGGTGAACACCTGGAACGGCATCTGCCGCTCGTACTCCGTGGCCCTGCCGCGCAGGACCAGCATTCCGCGTCGACGCGCCCCCGCGCACACCTCGCCCAGCAGGCGGCTCTTGCCGATGCCGGCCTCACCGGTGATGTCGACGAGCCGGGAACGGCCGCCGTCACGGAACTCCGTCTCCCTGGCCATGCCGCGCGCGTCGCCTGCCGCGCGGTCCAACAGGGCTTCGCATCGGGCCAGTTCGACGGACCGACCCAGCAACGGCGCCCTGTATCCGCTGCCCCCAACCACCCCGTCCGCCCCCACCCGCGCCCCCTTGCCTTCACATTCCCCTCACGCATCATTCTCTCCTCGTGATCGCCGTAACCGCCGCGCCGACGAACCGGCACGACGGAGCTCCGAGACTTGGCGCATCGCTCCGACGAGAACTACATCCGCACAGGGCGACAGGGCCGACGCCTGATGCACCAGTTCGTCTCGCACGAGGCCCGAAGGTCCCATAAGGTCGCGGTGCCTCCGTCGATACGGAGGCAGCGCGGTCCTCACGGCTCAACCGGTCAGGAGTGCCCCATGTCAGGACAGTTCGAAGCGGTGGTTGAGGTCGACCGGTCCGTCGAGGAGGTGTTCGCCTATCTCGCCGACGGGCGCAACGATCCCCAGTTCAGCCCCCGGGTACTGAAGATCGAACGGATTCCCGAAACCCCGACCACCGTGGGAACGGTCTTCAAGAGCACGGTCAAGGACGCCGGCATGAAGAGCGCCAGGCAGTTCCGCATCACCGAACTCGAAGCCCCGGTGCGGATCCGCTGGGCAGAGGTGTCCAAGAACAGCGTGGCGGTCCTCGAAGGCGGCTACGACCTCGAGGGCTTGCCCGACGGCAGGACCCGGGTACGCATCTTCAACGTCCTGGAGGGCCACGGGCTCGGCAAACTCCTCGTCGGCCTGGCCCTCGTCGCCGCCAGGAAGGACGCGGATGCGTTCGGCACCCGGATCAAGACGGCGGCCGAGGCGGCTATCGCGCCACGCTGACGCCGGGATTTGATGCGTCACCTCCACGGCCCGCGGGCACCCATTCCCCATAGTGATGCACGTCACACTCAACATGAGAAATAAATGGACCGGGGTTCCCACTTATTTGATCAATGAGCAGGAACACCCGGCGCGCCTCCGGATGACGCGCCCCTGACTGATCAGGAGGCTGCCGTGGCTCAGTCCGTACCGCCTCGGGACGGCATATCCCCGCAGTCGAGCGCGTCGAGGAAGAAGACCGAACCCGTCGTGCCGCTGTGGGAGGCGGCCAGGACGCGGCGCCCGCGGAGCATCGCGCACGATGCCGGGGCGACCCGGTGAGTTGCGCCGCCGCTTGCGGTCTTCGCAGCCGCGGCTCCCGGCGCGCTCCTCTTCTCAGCCAGACCTCGTCGAAGCAGGCGCACGTACGACGGAGCCTGCGGCGCGCGATGGCGGGCCTGGCGGGGACGCTACTCGTGTATTCCGGCCTCCTCGCCATGTCCGTCCGCCAGGAGGAACCCTTCGTCAAAGCCGGCTGGACGTCATCCGCCGCCGAAGGTCTCCGCCCCTACAGGACCGCCGCGGTGGATGGCGGAGCGGAGTTCCTCCGCGATGTGGCACAGGCGCTGACCTGGGTCCTCACCTTCGCCCCACTGCCCCTGGCGGTGCTGAGCCTGCTCTGGCTGGCCCGGCGCAATCAGCAGGCCTATCTGCGCCTCGCCATCGCGTTGATGTTGTCCGGCACGGCCGGGCTCGGTGCCCTCGCCGTGGTGCGGGGCTGGCCGGTGCGCGAGGCGTCCCTGTTCGGTGACGACCTGGCGCTGCCCGGCGTAACCGCGGGCTGGTACGTGCTGATGGCGCTCGCGGTGACCACCACCACGAAGACCTGGCCGCGGGTGACCGTACTCCTGACCGCGCTGACCGCGACCGCTGCGGGAGCATCGACCGGGGGCAGCCTCTGGCTCGCAGCGGTGCCGCCCGTGGTCGTACCCCTTCTGGCGTGGTTCGCCGCAGGACACCTTCCGCAGGGGAAAGTGACGCATGCACGCCGGGGCGCGAACGCCTCGCCCGCCGGGGATGCGCGGGCACGGGTCCTGTCGTTCCGGCCCCCTGCGCGGGCGTCGGAGCAGGCGGACACCCCGGAGGCCGCCCCGCTGCGGCAGGCGGGCTGAGCGGCATGGACGTCAGCGCCCTGATCGAGGCGGCCGGATGGTGGTCGTACATCGTCGTGTTCGCCCTGACGGCGGGCGAGACCAGCGCCTTCATCGGTGTGCTGCTGCCCGGCGAGACCGTCATCCTCCTCGCGTCGGCGATCGCGGGCCGAGGCGACCTCAACCCGGTGCTCCTCGCCACCCTCGTCGTGACCGGTGGCATGACCGGCGACAGTCTCGGTTACGCCCTGGGGCACTGGTACGGGCGACGCCCAAACACCCTGCTGGCCCGCTGGGTACGCCCCGGCAGCCGGATCGGCCAGGCCCATGAGTTCCTGACGCGTCATGGCGGGGCGTCGGTCGTCACGGGCCGGTTCATCGGGTTCGTACGGACCTTCCTGCCCTTCGCCGCCGGGGCGTCCGGCATGCCGTACCGCCGCTTCTTCGTTTTCAGCACGCTCGCCTCGCTGATCTGGGGCATCGGAAACGTGCTCCTCGGCTACTTCGCCGGCGCCGCCGCCACCGACTTCCTGCACTCGGGCGGGCTGATCGGCGCGGCCGTGGTCGCCGCCGTGGCGTTGGCGTTGCTCGGTCTCGTGTGGCTGCTCAGGCGTCGGCGTGGCAGCGCGTCGGCGCCGTCTGCGGTGGTGGCCTCCGGCGCGGTCCTTCGGCGCCCTGAACAGGAGCCGAGCCACCTCATCACCTCTTCGAAGAAGTAGGCACAGGGGATTCGAGGGTGCGGAACCGGCGGTCGTGCCGTTGGACGCCGAACGCGCCGGTCCGGTCACCCTCACCGTCCGGGCCGACACCACGCGACCGTCCAGCGACGTCTTCGCCAAGCTCTACGACGTCGACCCTGCGGGCCCGGCCTTCATGATCCCCCAGTGCCAGGCGCACATCGCCGCGCCCGATCCACACGACGAGGTGACCATCGACCTGGGCCACATCGGCTACCGCCTCGCCCCCGGTCACCTGAACCGCGCCTGGCTGTGCCCCGGATGAACGCGGACGGGCAGGGACGCCCAGGAGCGCAGGGTGTTGTTGAGGTGTCGGCGCGGGCTCGCGGTGAGTTCGATGTGCTCGACGCGACGGGCGAGGGCGGTCAGCAGGGCCTCGGCCTCCAGACGGGCGACGTGCTGGCCGACGCACTGGTGGATGCCCATGCCGAAGCCGACATGCCCGGAGGGGTCGCGGGTGAGGTCGAAGCGGTCGGGATCGTCCCAGCGGTCGGGGTCGCGGTTGGCCGCGCCGAGGAACATCAGGATCTTCGTGCCCTCCGGGACGACTGTGCCGGCGATGGTCACATCGGTGGTGGCGGTACGGAAGAACGTCTGCACCGGCGACTGCCAGCGCACCGCCTCGTCGAAAGCGACCCGTGCCAACTCCGGTCGCTCGCGCAGCCGTTGCCACTGTTCGGGATGGGTGGCGAAGGCGTACAGGCAGGCTGCCAGCCCGTGCACGGTGGTGTCGACGCCGGCGGTGAGCAGGGAGCGCACCACCAGGGGCGCCTGCGCGGGAGTCAGGTCCCCGCGGTCGGCGGCGGCCCAGATCCTCGCGCCGAACCCGTCCTCGGCCAGTGCCTCGCGGGCGCACTGGGCCCTCACCCATGCCGACAGTTCGGCCACTCGGTGGGCGTCGGCCTTCACCAGGTCGTTGACGGGGCCGAAGGAATTGAAGGCCATGTTGCCGTACGGCAGGAGGTTCTCCCGGCCGTCCGGGCCAAGGCCCACGGCGTCGGGGAACACCTTGAGCGGGAACGCGCGAGCCAGCTCGGTGAACGCGTCGAACTGCGTCGCGTCGGCGAGAACGTGCTCGACCAGTTCCTCGGCCGTCTGCTGCCAGGCCTCGCGCAGCAGACGCAGCGCGGGCGGCGCCAGGATCTCCCGCAGCACGCGTCGAGGTGCGTCGTGCCGGGGCGGGTCGGCCTCCAGCAGCAGGCTCGGCGGGCGCCACGGCTTCTCGTGCCGGAAGTTGGCCAGGCCCACCCCCGCTCCCGACTCGAAGTGCTGCCAGTCCACCAGGGCGGCGTGCACCTCCTGATAGCGCGCCAGGGCGTGCACGTCGTACCGGGAGAGGTGCACCACGGGTCCGGCGGACCGCAGGACGTGATGGAGTTCTTCGGGCTCCCGGAGGACGGCGGGTGAGAAGACGTCGGCGTCACAGACGGGCAGCACGGCGGTTTCAGGCATGGCGGGTCCTTGCTTCGAGGCTACGGGGAGCAGGTCACAGATCGAGGACCAGGCGGTCGTCGCAGGAACGGGACACGCACGGGAACATGCAGGTGTTGGCCGCCCGTTCGTACTCGGCGAGGATCGAGTCGCGGTGGTCGGGCCTGCCTTCCAGGACGGGCGTGAGACAGGTGCCGCAGGTGCCCTGTTCGCAGGAGGACAGCACGTCCGCTCCCGCTCGGCGCACCGCGTCCAGCACCGAGATGTCCGCAGTGACGGTGACGGTGCGTCCCGTCCGCCGCAGCTCGACGTCGAAGGGCAGGTCCCGCACCGGCGCGCTCTGTTCGGCGGCGGTGAAGCGCTCGGTGCGCAGGGTGTACGGCGGCCAGTGGGCGCAGGCGGCCTCCACCGCGGCGAGCAGCGGAGCGGGACCGCAGCAGTAGACCTTGGTGCCCGGGTGCGAGGTGCCGAGCCAGGACGCGAGGTCGAGCAGTCCCACCTCGTCCTGGGGGGCGATGTGCACCCGCTCGCCATGGGCGGCCGTCAGCTCTTCGTGGAAGGCCATGGAGGCCCGGGTTCGTCCGCCATAGAGCAACTGCCATTCCGCGCCCAGTAGTTCGGCCTGCTGGATCATCGACAGCAGCGGGGTGATGCCGACGCCGCCCGCGATGAACAGGTACCTCTCCGAGGGTGCCAGCGGGAAGTGGTTGTGCGGTCCGCCGACACCGATCCGGTCGCCCGGGCGCAGCGTGTCGTGGACGAACGCCGATCCGCCGCGTCCGTGCGGCTCGCGCAGCACGGCGATCCGGTAGGTGTAGGCGTCCCATCGGTTCCCGCACAGCGAGTAGTGCCTCATCGTCCCGCCGGGCAGCACGACTTCGATGTGGGAGCCGGGAGTCCAGTCCGGCAGCCGCGCGCCCGCGGGATGGGCGAGGGCCAGTGCGACCACGCCTTCGGCCACGGTCTCCTTGGCGGAGATCTCCAGAGTCACGACCACGTCGTCGCCTCCCGTCATCGGATTTCGGGAAGCATGTGCGGAGGTGAGCGGGAGGCGCGAGGGGACTCTCATCCAATGAGAGACGAAGCTGCGGGACTCCTCAGCCGGGCAGGCCGCGAGCCGTCAGGGCCCGGGAGACGCCGCGCGCCGCGGTCCGCACCACGGGTACGACGGAGGCCGCCCCTGTCTCGTTGGGGACGATCACCGACAACGCGGCCACCACCTCGCCCTGCCGTCCACGGACCGGGGCGGCGACGCCGAGGGCGTCCTCGTGCACATATCCCGGGCAGTACGCGTAACCCTGGCGTCGGACGGCCGCCAGGGTGGAGCGCAGCGCGGTGGGAGTGGTGATCGTGTGTGGTGTGTACGCCTTCATGGTTCCGGTGAGGATGCGTTCCTGGAGTGCGACGGGACCGTTGGCGAGCAGTACCAGGCCGCTGGATGACACATGCAGCGGCAGCCGGCCCGCGATCCGGGTGTAGTTGATGATGGCTCCCGGTGCCGAGAGCCGTTCGAGGAACAGCACCTCCTCGCCCTCCAGCACGGCGAGTTGGACATGGTGCCCCACCACGTCGTGCACGCCCTCCAGGAACGGCATCGCCGTGTCCCGCAGCGACAGGGTGGGCGAGGCCCGCGTCCCCAGCTCCCACAGCCGCATGCCGGCCCGCACCCGGCGGTCGGTGTCTCGTGCCAGGAAGCCGTGCGTGACCAGTTCGGCCACCAACCGCGACGCGGTCGCCAGGTGCAGTCCCGTGCGACGGGAGATCTCGGAGACGGTGAGAGCCGGCTCCTCGGGTGTGAACACTTCGAGGATCCGCACCGCCCGCGACAGAACTGACTCACCCATCTGTGGTGTCCTCCCTCAGACATGATCGGCTCAGGGACCGTGCAGGTCCATGTCCGCAGACACATGGACGGTGACGATCTCGCACCTCACCGCGGGGAGCTTCGACGGCCGCTTTGTCCACGGCGTCGCCCTGACCCTGAATCGAGCACCGCAGGCGGGCTCCAGCCCCCAGGTCAGTCGTTGCCCGTGCTCGACTCCGGGGCCTCATCGCCCGCCGGACCGGCACGGAGCATGGCCTTGTAGAGGGCGTCATGCTCAGGCGAGGCGGGCAGGGGGCCGCGGGCCGGGGCCTCGAAGGACTGGACGAACAGGGCGACGACGCGGCGCCATGCGTCGGGGGCGGCGCCGCTGGTGGCGTTGACCACGCCGGCGTTGGCCATGTGCAGCAGCACCAGGTCCGAGGAATCGAAGTCCTCGCGCAGCCGGCCCGCCGCCTTGGCCCGGCCGATGAGCTCGACCATCCCCTCGTAGGCCTCGTTGCGGCGTCGCTCCAGGGCCTTGGCCGTGGGGAAGGTCGTGGTCAGGACGTCGGCGAAGCCGGAGTCGGCGGCCTGCATCGCACAGGCGGTTTCGATGTAGCCGACGAATCCGTGCCAGGGATCGGGGTCGTCCAGCCCGGCGGCGACCGCGTTGGCGTAGGCGTCCATGCGGTCGAAGAAGACGGCGTCGACCAGCTCGGCCTTCGTGGGAAAACGGCGGAACATCGTGGCGATCCCCACCCCCGCCTCACGGGCCACCGAGGCCATCGAGGCACCCAGACCGTCACGCGCGAACACCACACGCGCCGCCGCGATGATTCGCTCCCGGTTCCGCTCGGCGTCGCTGCGCAGCGGTTGAGCAGCGGGGACGTCGGAGTGCTGGGCGCCTGGGTTCATACCGGTCATCGTAGCAACCGGATTGCCCTATCCATTTTTGGTGATACGGTTGCGCCGAACCGGATAGCCCTATCCGGATATCGATTCGGATAGGGCTATCCGAATACTTGCTCGCTTCGACCAGCCTTACGAAAGGATCGCTGTGACCAGCATCGCCATCATCGGAGCCGACCCTCAGATGGGCATGGCCATCGCCCGCACCTTCGGTTCCCAGGGCTTCGACGTCGCCCTCATCTCCCGCAACCGCGCCAAGCTCGACGGCCTCGTCGCCACCCTCGCCGCCGAGGGCATCACGGCCGCCGCGTTCCCCGCGGACGTACTCGACCATGACGCGCTCAGCCAGGCACTCAAGGACGCCGCCGCCGGGTTCGGTGGCATCGACGTCCTGGAGTACTCCCCACTCGCCATCGAATCCACCGTGCTGGCCACTCCGGCCGAGAGCGACCCCTCCCACATCCAGCACGAGATCGAGGTCCAGCTGTACGGGGCCATGGCCGCGACCAAGGCGGTCCTGCCCGCGATGCGCGAGGCCGGCGCGGGCACCCTGCTCTACACCACCGGCGCCGGCTCCCTCGACCCGCTGCCGATGGTCGGCAACGTCAACGCCGCCGCGGCGGCGTTGCGCAACTGGGTGGTCAACCTGCACAAGGAGCTCGACGGCACCGGAATCCAGGCCGCTCACATCGCCATCGACGTGGCGCTCGGCGGCGGCTCGATCGACCCCACACTCAAGACGGCCACGCCCGAGGAGGTTTCCTCCGTCTACTGGGAGCTGCACACCACCAAGCGCGACCAGGGCGAGATCGTCTACAGGGGCTGAACTTCACCCCCTGGAACCGCAGCACAGCCCCCTCCTTGTCGGAGCCGGATCGCGCCACCGCTTCTTGCCGCCCTGCCGCGGCGGCGCGATCCAAGGGAGGGCCCCGCCGAAAGCCGACGCAGCGTCAGGTTGGCGATCGGGCAGCGCCGCGATGAGCGCCGATGAAGTACGGCACAAACGCCCTCAGGGCTCCGGAAGGAAAGGAGGAGATGTCTGATCGCCTCCACAAGACATCCCAAGTCACGGGGGACGTCCAGAAGTCCGGCGTGAAGAGGGAGCCGACGCGCCAGCCTCCACCGGTGTTCACGATGCGGATCACCCCCTCCTCGGCCTGCATCGACTCGAGCGCGAAGTCCTCACGGTGGGCGGCAGGGTCCTCAAAGGGAGCCTCCTGCGGGGTGAGCCCACGCCTCTGCAGATCCGACAGCCACGGGCTACTCCGGTTTGCGGACCATGAAGCTGCCGACCGTGCCCTTCACCCCTTCGTCGAGCGCTTGCACCAGTCGCGCGGTGACAACGAGCCCAGCCTGTTCCAGCAGTTCGGAGATACCATCCGCCGGCAGCCGATAGGACTCGAAGGGCGCCGACCGGTCGCCATAGGCAACGGTCCGACGCAGGTGCTCACCCTCCCCCACCCGGCAGACGAGCATCAGGTGGCCACCCGGCGCCAAGGTGCGGTGGAACTCGGCGAACACGACCGGCAACAACTCCGGCGGCGTGTGGTGGGTGGAGTAGTAGGCCAGAATGCCGCCGAGATCGTGGTCGCCGATCTCCAACGCGGTCATGGAGCCCACGGCAAACCGCAGCTCCGGATAGGCCTCCCGGGCCAGTTCGATCATCTTCGGGGACACATCGATACCGAATGCCGACAGCCCCAGTTCAGTCAGGTGCGCTGTCACCTTCCCGGGACCGCACCCCACGTCCGCGACCGTCCCGCCCCCTGTTGCCCGTACGAGTTCGGCGAACGCGGCCAGCATCGCGCGCGACAGCGGATCCAGTTCGGCGGGGGTTTTGACGCTTGCTGCGTAGTCGGCGGCCACGGTGTCGTACGACTCCCGGACCGCGGCGAGGTAGACGGTGTCAGTCACCCCGCAAACCTAGTGGCCGGTTCATCGAGGGCACACGGGAATCTGCCACCCCTTGACCGCGAGGCTTCGGGAAATCTCAGTTGATCCGGACCCAGGCGTATGAATACTGGCTGTTGTCTCAGTAGTTGTGGTCTGCTTCCGGCGTTTCGCGTTGGACTAGGGGAAAGGCCTGCGCGAATTACCATGCACGATGACCAAGTGGACGTGACCACCGAAATCGTTGCGGCCCTGATCCAAGAACAGTTCCCTCGGTGGAGCGGCAAGGCGATCCGACACCTGCCCTCGACCGGCACGGTCAACGCCATCTTCCGCATCGGGGACGACCTCTCTGCGCGTTTCCCCCTGCGCCTGGCCGATGCTGCCGAAGCGCTGGCGGCTCTGGAACAGGAAGCCCAGGCGAGCGCGGAGCTGGCACAGGTGTCTCGGATTCCCGCCCCGGAACCCGTCGCCCTGGGAAAGCCTGGTGCCGGTTACCCCATGCCGTGGTCGGTCCAGACATGGCTGCCGGGAACGGTCGCCTCTGACGCCGACCCGAGTGGATCGGACGCCTTCGCCGAGGACCTCGCAGCGTTCATCGCAGGGCTTCGGGGCGCTGACACGCGGGGGCGGCTGTTCAACGGCGACAATCGTGGCGGCGTTCTCGCTCACCACGACGATTGGATGACGGAGTGCTTCGAGGAGAGCAAGGGGCTCCTCGACGTGCCCAGGCTGCGCCAACTGTGGAGCCACTTTCGTGAGTTGCCGCGCACGGGTGCCGACGTGATGAGCCACGGTGACTTGATTTCCGGCAATGTACTCGTCGAGGGAGACCGCCTCAGCGGCGTACTCGACACCGGCGGCTTCGGCCCGGCCGACCCCGCGCTGGATCTGGTCAGCGCCTGGCACCTGTTGCGGCCGGGCCCGCGGGAGGTGCTCCGGCGGGCACTGGACTGTGACGATCTGGAGTGGGAGCGCGGCAAGGCCTGGGCGTTCGAACAGGCGATGGGGCTGGTCTGGTACTACGTCGAGACCAACCCGACGATGAGCAGAATGGGGCGCCGCACACTCGACCGCATTCTGTTTTCGATGGAGTCGATGGTGTGATGTCCCGCCCCGATCGTAGGGCGAGACGGGACACCCTTCGCCTGCCTCACCCGTCGGGTGCGCAGACCACGCCGGGACTGCGACGCGGCAGGTGGCCGCGCCGCGGGGATGACTCCAGCTCATGGTTTCGCCAGCTCGGCCCGGATCTGAGGGAGCACCTTCGTGCCGAGGAGTTCGATGGCGCGCAGGAAGTCGCGCTGGGGCATGCCGCCGACGTCCATCTGGAGGATCTGGCGGGTGTGCCCGAGCAGTCCGTGCAGGTGGAGGATGCGGTCGGCGATCTCGTCGGGGCTGCCGACGAAGACCATGCCGCCGGGTTCGATGGCCGCGGCCCGGTCGGCGCGTGAGGGGGCGGGGCGACCCAGTTCGGCCATGCCCTCGGCCATCATGCGGTGTTCGTACTCCAGGTACGTCGAGCGAGCCTGAGCGCCCGGCTCGGCGACGAACCCGTGGACGGCGACCGCGATGTCGGCCCGCTCGGCGGGGTGGCCGGCCTCGGCCCAGGCGGCGCGGTAGGCGTGCCCGTATCGTGCCCAGTGCTCGGGAGTGCCGCCGAGGATGCCGAGGAACATCGGCAGCCCCAACTCGACGGCGCGGTACACCGAGTCCGGGCTGCCTCCGGTGCCCAGCCAGATCGTCAACGGCTCCTCGGGGCGGGGGAAGACAGTGACACCCTCCAACGGCCGTCTGCGGTGGGGGCCGTTCCAGGTGACGTTCTCCCCCGCGTTGACCGCCATCAGCAGGGCGAGCTTGGACGCGTACAGCGTGTCGTAGTCGCGCTCGTCGTGGTCGAACAGCGGGAACGTGATCGTCGACGAGCCGCGTCCGGCGACCAGTTCGATGCGTCCGGGAGCCAGGGACGCGGCGGTGGCGAGCTGTTGGAACACCCGGATCGGGTCATCGGTCGACAGTACGGTGACCGCGGTACCGAGCTTGATCCGGTGGGTGGCGGCCGCGGCGGCGTTGACCACGGATGTGGGTGAGGACAGCGGCATCGCGCGCGTGTGGTGCTCGCCCACCCCGAAGAAGTCCAGACCCACCTCGTCGGCGAGCTTGATGGCCTCCAGCACATCGCGCAGGGCTTGGGCGGTGGGGCCGCGGCTGCCGTCATCGAGGCACGGGGTGTTGCCGAAGGAGTAGACGCCGAGTTCGAAGGTCATGGTGGGGTCCTGGCCTCAGTTGCTGATGGCGGGCATGGCCCGTCGGTAGCGGTCGTCGGTGAGCTGGGAGACGAGGAACGCGGCGATGTCGGCGCGGCTCATGGCGGAGGCGACCTTGTCGTGGCCGAGGAAACCCGAGCGGATGCGGCCGGTGGCGGGCTTGTCGGTGGGGTTGGTGATGCGGGCGATGGTGTAGTCGAGGTCCGAGCCGGTGACGGCCTCGGTCATGCCCTTCAACTCGGCCAGCGCGTTGGGGAACATCAGCCCGGCCGCGACGGGCAGCACCTTGTGCTTCCAGTGCGGCTTGTCCCGCGGATCGGCCAGTGAGGGCGTGGCCAGGCCGATGAACCGGTCGACCTTCTGCGCCTGCATGGCCCGCACGATGGTGCGGGTGCCGTCGGTCACCTGGGTGCCGGTCGTGGACCGTTTCAGGGACGGGCCGAGCGCGCTGATGACCGCGTCGGCATCACTGACGGCCTGCTCGACGGCCTCATGGTCGGACAACTGCCGGATGAAGAGCGCGAGTTGGGAGTGGGTCAGGTCGAGCTTGGCCGGGGTGCGTACCAGGGCGGTGACCTGGTGGCCGCCGTCCAGGAGCTGCTGGACGACAAGGCGGCCGATGCCGCCGGTCGCGCCGAAGACGGTGACACGCATCAGGGGGTTCCTCGTGGTGGCGTTCAGAAGCGGGGAGCGGGAGGGAGAGGGTCAGAAGCTGTACGGCCCGAAGCGGCCCCGGGCCACCAGCGCGGCCAGGATCAGGCCGAGGGCGGCGGCGAACTCCACGATCCCGATGAAGCGGACGGTGCCCTGGGAGAAGTCGGCCGTCCAGGGCAGCCGGCCGACCAGCTTCCCCTTGGGCTGGGTGGACTTCATCCCGCCGCCCACGGCGAACATGGCGGCCAGCACGGCCTGGACTATCCACAAGAAGACGT
The DNA here is from genome assembly GCF_044742595.1 of Streptomyces sp. NPDC087859. Lineage (NCBI taxonomy): Bacteria > Bacillati > Actinomycetota > Actinomycetes > Kitasatosporales > Streptomycetaceae > Streptomyces > Streptomyces sp. NPDC087859. The sequence continues at coordinate 365,565 of NZ_JBIUUU010000012.1, forward strand.
TCACGTTCTCCTTCCTTCGGGGAGGGGACGGGGTGGGGAGCGGGCAGCTACCCCGCGTCCCGGGAGCGGAGTGCGGGTCGGCCGGTCAGGCGGTGAAGACGACCTCGGAGCAGTCGCGGTTTTCGTGCAGGTCCCAGTACAGGGGGGCGATCTGCTCAGGCGCGGCCGTCGGGAAGCCCTCCGGGCCGCCATCGCCGATCCACACGCTGATCGCCACATGGGCGGCGTGCACACCGCTGCCGGACAGCTCCTTGTCCAGGTTGAGGACCCAGTTGCGCAGGGCTGCCGAGGCCGCGTTGACGTTGCCGAACATGGGACTGGGATCCACCGAACCGCCGCCGGTGGTGAACAGCAGGGTCCCGGCGCCGGCCTCCCGCATCGCGGGCAGCACCGCCTGGGCGGCGGTGAGAGCGCCATAGAAGAGGTACTCGATCTGCGGCTGCAGATTGTCCACCGTGACGTCCGAGGGGGCGGCCAGGGCGTGACCGGGCACCGGGGAGTGCGGGGCCGGCGAGTATTCCAGTACGTCGATGCTGCCGAAGCGGGCCTTCACGGCGTCCAGGGCGGAGGTCAAGGAGGGCCGGTCCAGGACGTCGGCGGGGAACGCCTCGGCGGTGATGCCTTCCTTGCCGAGCTGCTCGACCAGGGTCTGCAGCTTCTCCTTGGTGCGGGCGATCAGGGCGATGTCGAAGCCGCGGGTGCCGAAGGTGCGGGCGATGGCCAGGCCCATGCCGGGGCCGGCGCCGACGATGGCAATGGTGGGCACGGTGGTTCCTCTTTCCGTTGGCCGTGGTCAGGAGCAGGAGACGGTGATCTTGCCCGGGGTGCCGGCGAAGGCGGCGAACGCCTGCGTGGCCTGCTCCAGCGGGTAGGTGGCGGTGACCGGTACTCGCAGCGCACCGGCGGCGACCTGCTCGGCCAGGGAGGTCAGGATCTTGGCATCGGGGGCGCTCATGATCGTGTGGACGGTGACGTCGTGGTCCTTGACGTCGTCCTGGCTCAGTCCGGTGGCGGAGGCGAGCCGGCCGCCCGGCCGCAGCAGAGCGGCCAGCGCCGCGCCGTCGCCCGCCAGGTGCAGCACCGCGTCCACACCGTCAGGGGCGATCGTGCGGACCTGGGCCTGAAGGTCACCGGTGAAGTCGACGACGTGGACCGCGGCGTCGGTCAGGCCGGTGACGAAGTCGGTCTGGGCGCCGGGCCGGGCGGTCGCGATCACCGTCGCGCCACGGGCGGCGGCGAGCTGCACCGCCAGCGCGCCCACCCCACCGGAGGCACCCGAGATCAGCACGGTCTCGCCCTCGGCCAGAGCCACCGCGTCCAGGCTCACCTGGGCGGTCGCCCCGGCGACGCCCAGCGCGCCCGCGTCCCCCGTCGTGACGCCTGCGGGGATGTGGGCGACGCCGTGTCCGGCGGGCACGGTGACGTACTGGGCCAGCGACCCGGCGCCCAGGAAGGGCTTCATCACGACACCGAAGACGACGTCACCGACGGCGAACCCCTCCACGCCCTCCCCCAGAGCCTCGACGGTGCCGGCGAAATCCTGGCCGAGGACCAGCGGGAACCGGTGCTCCATGAACGCCTGCGTGTAGCCGGCGGCGGTGGCGATGTCGATGCCGTTCAGCGAGGCGGCAGCCACCTTGACCAGCAGTTCCCCGGCCTCCGGGCGAGGAGTGTCCACCTCGGCCACGGCCGGGGCGGAGGGGACGGATTCGAGCGTGACAGCGCGCATGAAAACGACCTCTCGATTAAGTGGGCCGCCTGGCCCATTTTCATTGCGGCCCACCGTACACGAGAAGCGGGCCGCCCGTTCCACTTCGATAGAGTGGGGGTATGACCTCGCCACCTTCGGACCAGACGCCGTGCCCGCAGCCCGGTACGGGACTGCGCGCCGACGCCGAACGCAACCGCGACCGCATCCTGGCCGCCGCCCGCCGCCTCTACGCCACCGAAGGGCTCGGCGTCTCCATGGCCTCCGTCGCCCGCGAGGCAGGCGTCGGCAAGGCCACGCTCGGCCGACGCTTCGCCACCCGGGAAGAACTCGTCAACGCGGTCTTCGCCGACCGCATGGACGCCTACGCCGAGGCCGTCACCGAGGCACTCGCCGATCCCGACCCCTGGCACGGCTTCATCGGCTACCTCCACGCCATCTGCGCCATGCAGGCCGCCGACCGTGGTTTCGCCGACGTCCTGACCATGGCCTTCCCCGCCGCCAAGGCCCTGGAGGCCCGCCGCACCGAGGCGTACAACCGGCTGCTGGAACTCATCACCCACGCCAAGGACACCGGGCACCTGCGCGACGACTTCACCCACCAGGACGTCGTCATCCTGCTCATCGCCAACGCCGGAGTCGTCACCGCCACCGGCGACGATGCCCCCGACACCTGGCGCCGCCTCGTCGGCCACATGATCCGCTCCTACGCCACGCCCGGCGCACCGATCCCCCCGCTGCCCGAGGCCCCGAGGCCCTCCGCCCTCTACCGCGCCATGGTCCGCCTGTCACGAGCCGACCCGTGCTCCATCCAGGACGGCGGCCTTGGCACGCGGTAGGCGTTCGCTCCATGACGGACGTCTGTCGCCCACGGGACCACTCATGGGCCGCCACGGCAGGCTCGCGACAACCCATGACTCGGAGAGGTTCCTGTGCGGCGAGGAGGGTGCCGGCTCGGGCCACGGACCGGCGCTGGCTTCTCGCTCGCCGAGATCCGTGCCAGGCCCCGGGGTGCAGCCCGAGCAGAGCGCGGCGACGGGCCACCCTTGACCTCGCCGAAGTACAGGGCGCAGGTCTGCTTCCAGCGCTCGACGACGGCGCGGTCGGCCATGAAGCGGGGGTGAGCCGCTTCCGCAGCGGTCCCGATCGGCTGACGACGGCCCGTTGCACCACATGGCATCCGCACCCGGTTACGGCGCGGATGTTGCTGAATGTAGCTCTCGCCGAGGTGGGCCTCGGCGGCCTGCTCGGGCTGGTAGTCGTTGAACGCCTGCTCGTAGAAGGCGACCACGAGCGCCTTGTTGTCGTCAGCCGCGGATCTCCTGCCATGCGGTGGCACGGAACGCGTCAGTCGGTCATGGCGTCGCGGACGAGGGCGGTGTCGACGAACTGCTCGAACCGCACGATGAGTCCGCCGCGTACGACGAAGTGGTGGGCGACCCGGACGTCGATCGGCTTGCCGGTGGCCTTGTTGGCCGCGGTGTAGCGGGCCAGCACGACGACGTTCTCGCCGTCGACGACATAGGTGTCGTCGTGGGCGGCCCAGCCGTCCCAGTCCTGGCCGAGCTTTTCCATGACGTTGGCGGTGACGCCGTCGGGGGTGCGGTAGGTGCCGGCGAGAGGGAAGCCGGCCATCTCGGTCCACTCCACGTCGGGGGCGAGGGTGGCGCGCAGCGCTTCCAGATCACCGGCCGCGGAGGCCAGGTACTGGCGGCGTACGACATCCGCGGGTGCGGCGGAGGTGGCGAACTCGGTCATGGTCAGCCCCACTTCATCTCGCCCTTGGCGACCTTCGCACCGATCTGGGCGGCGATCAGCATGCCGTTGTCGGGGTAGCGCGCGACGAGCGCCTCGGTCAGCGCGGCACCGTCGGCCGCCTTGTCGAGCTCCTCCTCGAAGGCGACGAGGTAGTCGCGGGTGGCCGTGATGGCGGACGCGTCGGCGGCGGTGCCGGGCAGGCGGTGGCCCGGGACGACCAGCTGCGGGTCGAGAGCGGCCATTTCGTCGAGGAGCTTGATCCAGGCGGTGCGGGAAGCGGGGGTGGCGGTGTCGGCGACCCAGACGTGCTCCTGCTGGAAAAGCAGGACGCCGCCGAGCAGGGCGCGGTGCTCGGCCTGCCACAGGTAGTGCCGGTCGGACAGCTCGGGGGTGCCGCCCTTGAGCTCGAAGCGGTGGCCCTCCAGGGTGAGGTCGCCGGTCAGCGGCTCCAGGTCGACCAGTCGGGTGGGCAGGTTCGGGCCGAGTGCCGCCCAGGCCTTGAGCTTGCCCTCGTAGGAGTGCTGGATGTGCTCGATGACGATGGGGGTGGCGACGAACTTCGCCTCGGGGAAGGCGTCGGCGATGACTTCGGCGCCGAAGTAGAAGTCGGGGTCGGCGTGGGAGACGAACACGGTGGTGAGCTGCTTGCCGGAGTCGAGGATCTCGGCGGCCAGGCGGTGACCGTCGGCGCGGGTGAAGGCGGCGTCGATCAGCAGCGCCTCGGTCTCGCCGGTGACGAGAGTGGCGGTCTTGTTCTTGCTGCCGGCCGGAAAGTCCAGGTCGAGGACCTTGAAGTCGAGCGTGCTCATCGATGGCTCCTTTGCGCGAGGGACGGGGTGGGGTGGGGACGGGGAAGCTCAGTGCGCGGCGAGGCGTTCGTCGATCTCGTCGGCGGTGGCGTGGCCGTGGGCCAGCGGGGTGACGGTGTCGCCGTCGACGGCCAGGAGGGTGGGGAAGCCGGTGACGCCGAGGTGCGCCGCGCGACGGAAGTCGGCCTCGGCGGCGGCCCGCACTCCCGGCGTCTCGAAGGCGGCGACGACGGCATCCGCGTCGAGTCCGGCCGCCTGGGCCACCGTGCGGTAGGTGGCCGCGTCGGACAGGCTCAGGCCGTCGACGTAGAAGGCGTTCTGGAGGGCCGCGGCCAGTTCCGCCGCGCGGTCGGGGGCCACCTGGCGCAGGGCGGCGACGCCACGGGCGGCGGCCTCGGAGTCCATGACGAACGAGCCGTCGGCGATCAGCCGCTCGTAGCCCTCGCCGAACTCGGCACCGGTCAGCTCGGCGATCTTGGCATTCGCGCCCTGGACGTAGCCGAACTGCCGGATCGGGACCCGGCGCGGACCGGCGAACAGGCCGCCGGAGACCACCTCCACCGGCAGTTCGGGGTGGCGGGAGGAAGCCTCGCGGAGCGTCCCGGAGAAGCCGTGGGACCAGCCGCAGTAGGCGTCGAAGACATAGACGAGCTTCATCGAAGACCTCGGTAAAGAGGATCGCCCGCCGGTTGCGAGCGGTTCATCTGATTAAACAGTAACTGACTCGTCAGACATTCCTCGGCCCGTGTGAACTGGGACACGCAAGCGAGGCCACTGTCATTAGACCCGCTCTCCCACCGCCGCGCAGGTCAGGGCAGTCGAGGCAGCACATCCCGGGCCGTGTGACCGAGGATCCGCAGATCCTCCGCGAACCGCGCACGGTCCGCCTCCGGCAAGGGCTCCATGAAGTGCCGCTTGATGTTGTCCAAGTGCACCCGCGCAGCGCGTACGGCCGTCTCCTCGCCCAGCGCCGTCAGCCGCACCAGCTTGCCGCGCCTGTCGCCCGGCGACTCCGCACGCGTCACAAGACCAGCCGCCTCCATGCGATCCACCAGCCGGGTGGCGCCGCCGGTGGTCAGGACCTGCCCTTGCGCGACAGCCCGCATGGAAAGCCCCGGCTCGCCCACCCGCCCCAGGATCAGCAGCACAGGACCTCGAAGACCAGATGACTGATGCCGCTGCCACCTCGAGCGCCCGGCCAAGGGAGTACCCGTCAACCGCGCCAAGCTCCCGGGGAGATGCCCCGCAACGCGCTCGCGCACCTGGCCCACGGTGCCGACGGCATCGCGTTCTTCCAGTGGCGGGCGGCCAAGGCCGGCGCCGAGCTGTGGCACTCGGCGATGCCGCCGCACGCCGGCACCGACAGCCAGATATGGCACGACGTCGTCCACCTCGGCGTGGACCTGCGGGCGTTGGCCGAGGTGTGGGACTCCACCAGCACGGCACAGGTGGCGATCGTGTGGGACTGGCACGCCCGCTGGGCACTGGAACTCCCCTCCCAGCCCAGCGGCGAGCTGCGCTACCAGGACCTGGTCCGGGACTGGTACGCCCCCCTGTGGCAGGCGGGGGTCGCCGTCGACTTCGTACGCCCCGACGACCCCGGACTCGACCGCTACAAACTCATCCTGGCGCCCTCGCTGTACCTGGTCGCGGAGGCGGCCAACCTCGCCCGGTTCGCTGAACACGGGTCACGCTGGCCGCCGGCTTCCACAGCGACATGGAGGCATGAAGACCTGCCTACCGGGGCCAATCCCACTCCGGCTGACGAGGCGGAGGACCAGAGCCATCGTGGCCATCGCATTGTTCAGCAGCAGCGCCACCGCTGTCGCAAGCGCCGTACCCACCGCGATCGCCGCGACCTGCTGGAGCCCGTGCGCGACCGACCGGTAGACCGTCGACTCGACGAGCACGACCGCGACCCACGGTGCCACGAACGCCATCGGCGCCTCGAGCCACCAGCCCACGACCGCCCAGGCCACCCAGGCGGCCTGCACCGCCAGATCCCGCTCACGGCCCGGACCCGTCCACGCCCGCCGCACCGCCGCTACGGCGGCCCCCGCACCGCGGCGGCCCGCCTGACCTGCCCTTCGCGTCCACTCCATGACACAGCAAGTGCCACACCAGGAAGGAAACGCACCCGCCGACCGGAAGGATGAGCGCCACCAATCATCCAGGCTTTCCTGAATTCAGGATTCTCTGTACTGTCGTGGTGTGCTGACCGTTGCCTCCGACATCGACGTGCTGGCCCGCTTCGGCCGCGCGCTCGCCGATCCCATCCGCTGCCGGATCCTGCTCTCGCTGCGCCAGGCACCGGCCTACCCGGCCGACCTCGCCGACCAGCTCGGCATCTCCCGCACCCGGCTCTCCAACCACCTGGCCTGTCTGCGCGACTGCGGCCTGGTCGTCACCGCGCCCGACGGCCGGCGCACCCGCTACGAACTCGCCGACGAACGCCTCGGCCACGCCCTGGACGACCTGCGCGCCGCGGTCGTCGCGGTGGAGGCGGACAAGACCTGCCCCGACGCGGACACGAACGGCTGCTGCTGATGACCGCGATATCCCTCGGTCCCTCCCCGGCCCGCCGAGAGACGCTCGCCCGGCGGATACGGCTGCTGGTCACCGCGACGATCGTCTACAACGTCATCGAGGCCGTCGCGGCCCTGACGGCGGGCACGATCGCCTCGTCCACCGCACTGATCGGCTTCGGCCTGGACTCCGTCATCGAGGTCTCCTCCGCCGCCGCGGTCGCCTGGCAGTTCTCCGCCCGTGACCACGCGGTCCGGGAAGCCCGGGAACACACGACGCTGCGGATCATCGCGGTCTCCTTCTTCGTGCTCGCCGCATACGTGACCGTCGACGCCGTCCGCGCGCTGACCGGCACCGGCGAGGCAGAGCGTTCCCTGCCGGGCATCGTGCTCGCCGCCCTCTCTCTGGCGGTGATGCCGTTCCTGTCCGCCGCGCAGCGGCGCGCCGGACGGGAACTCGGCTCCGCCTCCGCCGTCGCCGACTCCAAGCAGACCCTGCTGTGCACCTACCTCTCGGCGGTGCTCCTCGCCGGCCTGGTCCTCAACGCCGCTCTCGGCTGGTCCTGGGCCGACCCCGTAGCCGCCCTCGCCATCGCCGCCCTCGCCGTCAAGGAAGGCCGCGACGCCTGGCAGGGCAAAGGCTGTTGCGCCCCGGCAACCGCATCCGCGGCCGCCACGCCGAGCGACGACGCGGACGCGTGCGGCTGCAGGGCCGACTGTGCATGCTGTTCATGAACATCTCGTTGCGGACCGCCCTCGGCACCTTCCGGGGCACTGATACTGGCCAGGCAATCGATCAACAGGGGCCACGGTGGACTGGACATGGGCGGGAGGGCTGGCCGCCGGCCTGCTGATCGCGACCGTGACCGCCCCGGTCGGTGTGTCCGGAGCCGTGTTCCTCCTCCCCCTCCAGCTGAGCGTCTTCGGCGTCCCCAATCCCGCGGTCACCCCGACCAACCTGCTGTACAACGTCGTCGCCGGACCAGGAGCCCTGTGGCGCTACCGCCGCGACGGGGGCCTGCGCGGCGACCTCGCCCGGCGCCTGGTGCTGGGCACCCTGCCCGGTGTCGTCCTCGGCGCGGCCATCCGCGTCTTCGCCCTCCCCGGCCCGAGCGTCTTCCGGCTCCTGATCGCCGCCCTGCTGCTGCCGCTCGGCCTGTGGCTGTGCCTGCGCGCCCTCACCCCGGCTCGTCACCGGCCCCCGCCCGCAGGCGAGTTGAGCCCACGCGCACTCACCGGCCTCGCCCTGGCGGTCGGAGTGGTCGGCGGCATCTACGGCATCGGCGGCGGCTCCCTCCTCGGACCGATCCTCGTCGGACGCGGCCTGCCGGTCGCCCGCGTCGCCCCGGCCGCACTCGCCGCCACGTTCGCCACCTCCCTCGTAGGCGCCACCGCCTACGCGCTGCTCTCCCTCGTCAGCTCCGGAGACGTCGCCCCCGACTGGTGGCTCGGACTCGCCTGCGGCACCGGCGGACTGATCGGCGGCTACTTCGGCGCCCGCCTCCAACCCCGTCTGCCCGAACAAGCCCTACGGCTCCTGCTCGGCGCCCTCGCCGCAGGCCTCGGCGCCCTGTACGCCGCCCAGACCCTGAACTGACGCCGGTCCAGGGGTCGATCCGCCCGCCATCTCCGAACTTGCGCCGCGAGCGGGGTTCTTCCTCGCGGGAGACCAGCTCACGCCGAGGGACAGCTGGAGCCGCATCGCCGACAACGCGGCTCCAGCCTCTGCCCTCCGGCGCGGCGCGACTCTCACAGCGCCGCTCCCGGATGGCATCCCGCGCGAGGACCTTTGCGAGGGGAGCTCGGTCCTCGCACTTCGGCCGCCTCAGAAGCGACGGCGGCCGGATACCGAAAGCCTCCCACTACGGCCGCGCCATGTCTGCCATGCCGGAAAACCGGATCCGGCTCCCTCCAGCCCGCCCCCGGCCCGCTCAGGGATCGGGCCAGGAAGAAGGCGGCACACCAGCGGCGACCGCGCCGGTATTGGTCACCCTGGCGATCGGGGCTCCACCTCGTCCACCACCCGGGCGGCCATGCGCAGGCAGATCGCCCCATAGCCCACGTTTGACGGACACCCCAACACGCACTGCCCGATCGGTCAGCCGGTCACGTGCCCACAGCACTGCGGGACGGGACGCAGGCGGTCAGCTCTGCACGGCCGAACAACAGGGCGTAGCCGGAGGGGAGTTGGGCGAGGATGCGGTTGAGGAGTTCCTCGCCGGCGAGCTGGGCCACGATGCGCAGGACGGTGCCGGTGTCCCAGCGTGTGGTGGCCAGGCTGCCGTCGGTGCGTGAGGCCAGCTCCTTGACGAAGCCCCAGCCCGTGAGGGGTTCGGTGGCGGGGATCTGGGAGGTGAAGGTGACGGCGGCCTCGTACGGCAGTCGGCCCGCGAGTTCTACTCGCTCATCGCCCGTGAGCTGACGTCCGAAGGCGTCCAGCACGGCGCGCACGGCCTGTTCGGCCTGGGCGCGGGTGGCGTAGGCGCCTTCGTAGCGCACTTGTTCCAGCATCTGCTCGAACGTGACACCCGTGATGCCCGGTAGTTGCTGGTCGATCATCGCTGACGCGGTTGCCTTTCTCGTCGAAGATGTTTCGCCGGTGACCGGCGCGAAAGCCTCCGCCCCGGGCCACGGGGACGCCCGGGGCGGAGGAGTGTGGCTGCCCGTGGGGCTAGACGCGCTGAGGGTGGCCGAACAGCAGGTCATAGCCCGCAGGGAGTTGGAGCAGTAGGCGGCGAGTCAGTTCCTCGCCCGCCGCATCGGCGGCCACGCTGAGCACGGCGCTCACGTCCCAGGCGGCGGTCTGTTCGGTCGCTCCCTCGATCCATGCCGCGGTGGCTCTCACGAACCGCTCGGGGGACAGCGGCTCGCGCGCCTGGAGCGGGTTCACCAGGACGAGCGCCAGCTCCTCCGGCAGCCGGGCGGCCAGTTCCGCCCTCACTTCGCCCACCACGTGCGCACCCAGCAGAGCCAACACCGTGCGGGCCGCTCGCGCGGCTTCCTCGGTGCTCTCGTATCCGCCGCGTTCCTTGACGTGGTCAAGGAACGCCTCCCATCGCATCACCATTGCTGCTCCCGTGCCTGTGTGGGGTGGCGAGCGGAGGACGGGGCCGCCGATGGGGAGGCCGGCCCCGTCCTGCGGCGCGGCCGGAAGGGGTTCAGCCGCTGATCTGCTTGCGCGCTGACCCGCTACCGATGGCGATCTTGCGGGGCTTGGCGCGCTCGGCGATCGGGATACGCAGGGTCAGCACCCCCGCGTCGTAATCCGCCTTGATGTGCTCGGTGTCCAGGCTGTCGGCGAGTACGACCTGGCGGGAGAAGACGCCCAGCGGCCGCTCGGAGAGCTCCATCTGTACGTCGTCCGCCTTGGTGACGGGACGACGCTCGGCCTTGACGGTCAGCATGTTCCGCTCGACGTCGATGTCGATCGCGTCCGAGGCCACACCGGGCAGGTCGAAGGCGATCACGTACTCCTCGCCCTCGCGGTAGGCGTCCATCGGCATCGCCGACGGCCGCGACCAGGTGCCGCTCGTGTTCAGGAGCTGCTGGGTGAGCCGGTCGAGCTCACGGAAAGGGTCGGTACGCATCAACATCGTCAAACACCTCCAGCGTTCGAATCGGGCACTGTGCCAATGCGTTCACCTGCCATCGTTGTAACATGTCATCCAAGCGATGACAAGTTGTACGTCATCGAAAGGATGACATCACTATGGAGGCCCGATGACCAGGGATGATGAGCCCGCCCCCCGTGCCCACGGCCTCTCGCCGACATCGTTTCTCGCCGCCGCAACAGCGCTGGACACGATCCACGAGGCTCTCACCACCGCACAGACCACACAGGACGGCACGCCCCCTGAGTCCGATCAGAGCAGTTCCGAGCGGGCCCTCGCCGTGCTCCTGCTGCTGCGCGAAGCACGCGAGCAACTCGCCGAGTGGGAGCCGGGCCTGATCGAAGCCGCACGGGAGGCCGGCGCCAGCTGGGCCGACCTCGCCCACCCTCTCGGCGTCTCCAGCCGCCAGGCCGCCGAACGCCGCTACCTGCGCGTCCGCCCAGGAACGCCGGGGTCCACAGGCGAACAGCGGGTGACCGCCACCCGCGACCGCCGCGCCGCCGACCGCACCGTCACCGCCTGGGCCCGCGCCAACGCCGCCACCCTGCGCCAGCTCGCCGGCCAGATCACGGCGCTCACCGACCTCCCCGCCTCCGCCCGGACCCCGCTGGCCGCACTCAACGCGGCCCTCGCCGACAACGATCCGGCTGCCCTCGTCGCCCCTCTGACGGACGCGCACCCCTACCTGGCAGGCCACCCCGGCCTCGCCGCACGTGTCGACGACCTCACCCACCACACCGGCCGACTCCGGCGACGCAGCGAAGACCAGCGGCGTAACCGCGCCTGACCCGCAGCGACCTCGTGACGGACGGGCGTGAGGCATGGACAGCCCAGTCGCGACGGCGGCCCGGGATCCGGGACTTCACCAACAGGCCCCAGAACTACTACCGGTCCTGGCTCGGGCCGCCGGCCCACCCCCTGGGTGGAGTCGGACCGCCGCCGATGTCCTCGGCCCGGCTGCTCCGCGTCAGACCACCTCGGCCGAGCCGGCGTCGCTTCCGACAATGTCCCGCAATCTCTTCTTGTCGATCTTGCCGACCTTCGTCAGCGGTAGCTCGTCCACGATCCGTAGGTCTTCGGGGAGCTTGTACCGGGCCACCTGCATCGCGGAGAGGGCGGCGCGGACCCCTGCGAGGGACAGATCAGCACCCGGTTGGGCGACGACGATCACGCACACCCGCTCCCCCAGGTCCGGGTCGGGCTTGGCGACAGCGGCGACGCGGGCGACACCCGGCAGGCGGTAGACGAGGTTCTCGACCAGCCGTCAGGGGTGAAGGCGCGGGCGTTGTGCTCGCCAGCCCGGTAGTAGCCGCGTGGGGTGTACGGGCCGCGGGTGAGGAGGGCGCCCATGCCTCCAGGGGGTACGGGTGGCCGGAGTCGTCGACGACGAGGATTTCGTCGTCGGGGCACATGGGGCGTCCCCGAGTTTCGGCCCAGGCGGACCACGACCCCGACAGCGCCCGGGCACTCGTCCGCATCGGCGAGGACCGCTACGCCGGCTTCAACAAGCTGCTGGAGCCTTCGGGCGTCCAGATCAGCGACGACGAGTTCACCCTGCTGTACGGACCCGTCCTCGCCCGCCTCTTCCTCGACCGCGGCCAGGTCACCGACGCGTTCATCGACGCCGTCGTGGCCCAGTGGCTCACCATGCTGGGGCGGGGGTGAGGCGGAAGCCCACCGGCCCGCCAGGATCATGCCGAGCATGATCACCGCGATGAGACGGTGCAGTTGACACCAGTCCCTTGACGGCCTTGGACACCGAGTTCACCCGGCTGCTGCCAAGTGTGTCGAGAACACGGTGCCGGCTCCGTCCCAGGGACACGAGCGGCCACGACGGGCCGCGTGCCATCAGAAGGGACCGTCGTCATGGCTGTCGCAGATGACCTCGACCACGCCACCGACTCGCAGTGGGACTGGGTCGCTGAGCAGACTCGTACGTATCTGGCCTCGGGCGGCACCGAGGGACACGAGTCGAACGGCGTATACACGCTCCTGCTCGCCACCACCGGACACAGGACCGGTATCCCGCGCCGCACGTGCCTGATCTACGGCACCGCGGGCGAGGACTTCGTCGTCGTCGCCTCCAAAGGCGGTGCCGACCACGATCCGGCGTGGTGCAAGAACCTCCAGGCGGACCCGAGCGTCGGGGTACAGGTCGGCGGCCGGCGTTTCACCGCGCGCGCCAGGGTCGCGTCCCCCGCCGAACGCGAGCTCCTCTGGCCCCAGATGGCGCGCATCTTCCCGCTGTACGACGAGTACGCGCAGAAGACGAGCCGCGAAATCCCGATCGTCCTGCTCACTCCGCGGGACCGACCCTGACAGAGATGGGACGGGCACATCTCCACCGGGAGGCCCCCGGGTCAGTCCTGCATGGCTTCGGTGAAGACCTCCGGTGGCGCCTGCAGGTCGTGGGCGCGGAACAGGACGGCGTGCTCGACGCCCATGGCCTTGCCGCTCAGCGCGGCGAACTTCGGGATGAAGTCCGCGGGTGCCGGGTGGTCCGGGAGCGCTGCCAGGTACGCGGCGTGCGCCTCGAGCGAGGCGACGCCGCGGCGCAGCGGCTCACCCGTCACCTCGACGCCGTGGGTCGCACCGGAGCCGGGAAAGCCGGGGACGATGAGCCAGCGCACGGAGTGCGGTTCAAGGCCCTCGTCGTCGACCTGGTCCGGGAAAACCCACCGGTTGCCCGCGTCACGCACCGCGTCGAGCGTCGCGAGCCCCGCCGCGCGGTGGTCGGCCTGGTCGAAGCCAAAGGGCGTCTCGATGTCGTAACCGCTGCCGAGCACGACATCGGGCTTGAACCGGCGGATCTCCCGACAGATGTCCCGGCGCAGGTCGAGGCCGTACTCGAGCACACCGTCCGGATGCTCGAGGACGGTCAGGTGCTTGACACCGACGACGGCGCAGGCGGCCTGCTGCTCGGCGACACGCAGGCGTGCCGTCTCCTCGGGCGGATTCGGCATGCCGGCCTCACCGCGGGTGAGCAGGAGATAGCCGACCTCGATGCCGCGCGCGGTCCAGCGCGCGACGGCCGCGGACACGCCGTACTCCATGTCGTCCGGGTGCGCGACGACGCAGAGCACGCGCTGGAAGGACTCCTCGGGTAGCGCAGGCAATGTCATGTGACCATCCTTCCCCTTCATGTGCATGAGTCCAAGGGGTGAGGGCGCGGTGGCGGTCAGCGTGTCAGGTCACCGGATCGAGGAACGTCAGAACCGAGGCGTCCTCCTCGATCAGCGGGACGAGCGCCGCGTTGAGCGGACCGCCGTACGGTGCCTTCAAGTGCGCCTGGAAGGCGTCCTCGTCGCGGTACACCTCGAAGATCCAGAAGGCGCGTGGAGCGGCCGCCTTGGTGTAGACGTCGAAGGCGAGGTTGCCTTCTTCCTCTCGTACCTTCTTGGCGTACTCCAGGATCAGGCGGGATACCTCGTCCTGCGTTCCCTCGCGGGCGGTGAACTCGGCGAGCAGGGTCTTGTTCACGGTGTGGTGTCCTCGGTGGTCGTAGTCGGTCGGGAAAGTCGGGAAAGAGGGTGATCCGTCGGCGTCAGTCGCGGTAGGAGCCGAGGTGCCAGACGGCGGCCCGGTCCAGCTTCACCGAGCCGTTCTCGGCGAAGACCCGCACTCCCTGGCTGGCGGGGTCGGGGAAGATCTGGTCGGTGATGACGGCCTCGCCGCTGCCGCCGAAGACCTCGACGGACGACCAGTCGACGAGGATCCGCAGCTTCACCTTGCCGTTCTTTGCCTTCAGAGGCGCGGTCTGGACGCCGGGGAAGGTGCTGTTGAAGTCAACGGCGCCGGAGTGGGTGCGGTCGACGTACAGCTCCTGGGTCGTGGAGTCGTAGCCGATGACGGTCTCCTCTCCCCCGGCGCCGGTGCGCACCTTCAGGCCGAACCGGGTGGCGTCCTTGAGGGAGAAGGTTGCCTCGATGTCGAGGGCCTTGCCCTGGGCCGCGGGGCCGATCAGGGTCTTGGCGGTGTTCTTCACGGTGACGCCCGCCGCGGTCGCCGGACGCCCGTGCCGCAGGGACGTCACGCTGTCCACCGGCCGGCTGGTCAGGCGGATGCGGCCGTCGACCGTACGCAGGGTCATCTCCCGGGGGATGCTCTGCGCACCGCGCCAGGGCGAGGTGGGGACCGCGCCAGCGTAGTCCCAGTTGTTCATCCAGCCGATCATGTACCGCTTGCCGTCCGGCGCGCCCTCCCAGGACACCGCCGCGTAGTAGTCCTTGCCGTAGTCGGCCCAGTCGGCGCGCTGGACGACGGACTTCGCGGCGGTGTCGGCGGTGGTGAACTGGTCGGCGAGGAGATGGCCCCAGCCGGCGGTGTTCATGTCGACGAGCTGGATCCGCGCCTGCTTGCCGGCGTAGGGGCGCATGTCGAAGGAGGCCCAGTCCAGGGTCTCGCTGTTGGAGCCGGTGGCGCTTTGGACGACCTTTCCGTCGACGATCAGGTTGACGGACGTCTCCTGCGAGACGGGCTGGGCCTGGGTGTCGGAGAGCATGATGTGGTCGACGTTGAGGTGACCCCAGCCGCCGCTGTTGTCGTCGACGATCTTGATCTGCGCCTTCTTGCCGGCGAGGTCCTTGACGTCCCAGGAGGCCCAGTTGAGTGCCTCGCCATCGCGTCCGGTGGCGCTGCGGACCACCTTGCCGTCGACGAGCAGTTCGATCGCGGTCGGGTTGTCGGAGCCGGCCGGGTGGTTGCCGCCGCCCACAAGGAAGTTGACGTAGTCCTTGTCGATGGTGAACTCGGGCGAGGTGAGGGTGCCGGTGGTGGTGTCGCCGTCCAGGAAGCTGTTGACCAGGCCGTCGCCCAGGAACCCGGATACCTCCTGCTGGTTGCCGAGAGTGCCGGTGGCCGGTGCGGTACCGAAGGCGTCCCCGGTCGTCGTCCAGTCGCCGTAGGTGCCGCCCTCGAAGTCGGCGAGGACCGTGCCCGCGGGCGGATCGCCCTGCTCCATGACGGTGCCGTCCACGTGCGGATGGCGACCGCCGCCGACCTTGAAGTTCAGGTACTTGCTGTCGACGGTGAAGGAGGGCGAGGTCAGGGTGCCGGTGGTGGCGTCACCCGAGTGGAAGCTGTTGGCGAGGCCCTTGCCGTCGAAGCCGTCGACTGTGCCCTGACCGGACACCGCCCCGGCCGCCGGTGCCTGGCCGAACGCGGTGCCCGTGGTCGTCCACGTACCGAAGTCGCTGCCCTCGAAGTCCTGCGTCACCGTGCCGGGGGGCGGGGTGTACGTGCCCTTGTCGTCGGCGGTGAACTTCTTGCCGTCGAAGTCGCCGACGAAGTACTGGGCGGCCGAACCGCCCGCGATACCACCGGGGTTGATGTTGACGACCAAGACCCACTTGATCTTCTTCTTGTCACCGTCGACCGCGAGAGGGAACAGATCCGGGCACTCCCACACCCCGCCCGTCGCGCCAGCCGGCCCGAACTCGCTCTGCAGCTTCCAGTCCTTGAGGTTCTTGGACGAGTAGAAGCGCACCTTGTGCTCGGCGGACATCGACACCGTCATCAGCCAGCTCTTCGTGGGGGCGTACCACTGGACCTTGGGATCGCGGAAGTCCTTGGAACCGATGTCGATGACGGGGTTGCCCTGGTACTTCGTCCAGGTACGGCCGCGGTCGGTGCTGTAGGCGAGCGACTGCGCCTGGACGCCCGTGGCCTTGTTCGAGCTGGTGTAGATCGCCACCATGGCCGGGTTCTTCTTCGTACCGAAGCCGGTGGCGTTGTCCCGGTCGACGACGGCGCTGCCGGAGAACACCATCTCGTTGTCGTCGTGCGACAGGGCGAGCGGCAGTTCCTTCCAGCGCACGAGGTCCTTGCTCACCGCGTGCCCCCAGGACATGTCGCCCCACGAGTTGCCGCCCGGGTTGTACTGGTAGAAGAGGTGGTACTCGCCCTTGAAGTACACGAGACCGTTGGGGTCGTTCATCCAGTTCTTGTCGGGCGTGAAGTGGAACTGGGGGCGGTAGGCCTCGGAGTGCGACGGGGTGTCGGCGGCGACGGCCTGGGGGGCGAGCGGGGCCGCCGACAGGGCGCAGACGGTCGCCACCGCCGCGATCATCCGTATGCGGGCATGCCGGGGTACACGTCCAGAGCTCAAAGTGTCTCCTGTGGTGCGGCCGTCCGCGCAATGACGCCTGCTGCCCGGCGCGGGTCCGGCGAAAAGTGACGCCCTTGTCGGCGCCGTCGTCCACGGCACTGGCAAGGGGTGTCATCGTTGACTTGTGTCATCGATGACAGCGGGTGGCCCGATGATGGGGGCAATGCGTCCGGTGCGTCAACGGTGCGGCCGCGATGTCCTGTTGAGCGGCATGCCCGCCCGTCATGCGCGGTCGGCCGTGGCGGTCTGGGTCAGTTGGTTCTGCCACGGCGGGTTGGGGCCGGCGACCGAGCAGGTCAGGGCCGCGACGCGGGTGCCGAAGCGGCAGGCCGCCTCGACATCGCCGAGACGCAGGTCCGTCAGCCGGCCGCCCAGAAGCCCACGGGCGCCGAGGTGGTGGAGCAGGCCTGCGGTGAAGGAGTCCCCGGCACCGACCGTGTCGACGACCTGCGTGGCCACCGCGGGCACCGTCACCCGTTCCCCGTCGAGTGAGGCCAGGGCGCCGTCGGCACCGCGCGTGATCACGACGAGCCGCGCCCCTGCCGCATGCCAGGTGTCGCACGCCTGCTCGGGCGGAGTTCCGGGCAGCAGGAGCTCCAGGTCGTCCTCGCTCAGCCGCAGCACGTCCGCGAGGCCGCACCAGTGCGCCAGCCGAGCGCGGTAGACCTCGGGGCGCACCAGAAGCGGGCGGACGTTGGGGTCGATGCTGACGGTGGCCCGGGAGGCGGCCGCGGCCAGGAAGTCCTCCACCACCGCCGCCCCGGGGTCCTTGACCAGGGCCAGTGATCCGGTGTGCACGCAGGCGGTGTCGGCCAGGTCCACCCCGGCCAGTTCCGCACCCGTCCACTGCCAGTCCGCGGTGGCCTGCGCATGGAAGGAGAACGTGGCCTGCCCCTGGGCGTCCAGCTCGGCCACGGCCAGCGTGCTGGGCTCGGCGGCGTCCACGGCACACGAGAGGTCGACCCCGGACGCCTCCAGGTGGGCCCGGAACAGGCGGCCGAACACGTCGCCGGACAGCCGTGCGAGGAAGCGGGCCGGGGTTCCCAGCCGGGCCAGGGCCACCGCCGTGTTGGCGGGTCCGCCGCCCGGCAGCACCCGCAGGGCGAGTTCGTTCCGGGAGGCTGCGGGTTCGGTGAACGCGTCGGCGACGCACTCGCCCAGGACGGTGATCTGGCGCGGGCTCATGGGCTGCTCACTCTCGGAACTCTGGGAACGCGCGGACAGAAACGGGCACGTCGCGGGCGTTCGCCGAACCGCTTCGGGCGGCGACGGCCACGAGCGTTGCCGATTTGTGACGGGCACAAGGCATTGACGTTGCCCGGAAGCGGAGTCCATCATCCTGGCCAAGCAGTGTCAACGATGACATAAGTCAACGATGACACCCCGGGACGGCATGCCCCCGATGCCGGCCGCCCGCCCGCAATCCCGCAGGAGTTGTTCATGTCACGCATCTCTCGTCTGCCCTCCTCCTTGTTCAGAGTCGCCGCTTGCACGGGTGTCGCGGCCCTCACCCTGACCGCCTGCGGTTCCGGATCCGGATCGGACTCCGCGAGCTCCGGTTCGGGCACCGTCAAGGTCGGACTGATCACGAAGACCGACACCAACCCGTTCTTCGTGAAGATGAAGGAGGGCGCGGAGAAGGCCGCCAAGGAGAACGGCGTCGAACTGTCCACCGCGGCGGGCAAGTTCGACGGGGACAACGCCGGTCAGGTCACCGCCATCGAGAACATGGTCGCCGCCGGGGTGAAGGGCATTCTGATCACGCCGAGCGACTCCAAGGCGATCGTGCCGGCGATCGAGAAGGCCAAGGCCAAGGGCGTTCTGGTCATCGCCCTGGACACCCCGACCGAGCCGGAGAGCGCCGTCGACGCCCTGTTCGCCACCGACAACGTCAAAGCGGGCGAGCTGATCGGCGAGTACGCCAAGGCCGCCATGAAGGGCAAGACGGCGAAGATAGCCGCCCTCGACCTCGCGCCGGGCGTCTCCGTCGGCGTCCAGCGGCACGAGGGCTTCCTGAAGGGCTTCGGCGCCACCGACAAGGACGTCGCCTGCGCCCAGGACACCGGCGGCGACCAGGCCAAGGGCCAGACGGCGATGGAGAACTGCCTCCAGAAGGAGCCGGGCATCAACGTCGTCTACACGATCAACGAGCCGGCCGCGCTGGGCGCGTACACCGCGCTCAAGGCCAAGGGCCGGGAGAAGGACGTGCTCATCGTCTCCGTCGACGGCGGCTGCACCGGCACGCAGGCCGTCAAGGACGGCAAGATCGCCGCGACCTCGCAGCAGTATCCGCTGAAGATGGCCGCCGAGGGCGTCAAGGCGGTCGCCACGTACGCCAAGGACGGCAAGAAGGCGTCCGGTTACACCGACACCGGCGTCACCCTGATCACCGACAAGGCACAGGACGGGGTCACGTCCAAGGACACCGGCTACGGCCTGGAGAACTGCTGGGGCTGAGCCGACCCCTGAGGACCCCACGACTCAGCCCGTCCCTCAGCGGGGCGGCCGTCCCTTCCTCCCTGACCAGGGGACGGCCGCCCGCTTGTCCGCTTCTCCCGCGGCCAGAGCGGACAACGACTTCTGTCTTCCGACAAGGACTTCCCATGACAGCCACGACCACACCCCCGGACACGTCCTCGCCGTACGCCGACCTCAAAGCACCGACCACGGCCCGCCGACTGCTCACGGCACCGACCACCGGCCCGCTGGCCGCCCTCCTTCTGGCCTGTGTCTTCTTCTCCTTCTCGACCGACCAGTTCCTCACCGGCGGGAACTTCTCCCTGATCGTGCAGCAGGTCATGGTGGTCGGCACCCTCGCCATCGGCCAGACCCTGATCATCCTCACCGCGGGTATCGACCTGTCCTGCGGTGCGGTGATGGCGTTCGGCAGCATCGTGATCGCGAAGATGGCGGCCGAGGGCTCCCTGCCCCCGCTGGTCGCGATCGCGCTGGGCCTGGTCGTCTGCGGCGGCTTCGGCCTGCTCAACGGGACCCTGGTGCAGAAGATCCCGCTGCCGCCGTTCATCGTCACCCTCGGCATGCTCAACGTGGCGTTCGCGCTGACGCACATCTACTCCGAAGAGCAGACGGTCACCAATCTGCCGGGACCGCTGACGGCCCTCGGTGAGACCTTCCCGCTCGGCCACACCGACATCACCTACGGCTCCCTGGTCACCATCGCCCTGTTCCTCCTCCTCGCCTACGCGTTGAGCAACACCGGCTGGGGCAGGCACGTCTACGCCCTGGGCAACAGCCCGGAAGCGGCCCGGCTGAACGGCATCCGCACCTCCCGGCTGACCATCGGCGTCTACACCGTCGCGGGCATCCTCTACGGCATCGCCGCCCTGCTGCTCATCTCCCGCACCGGCGTCGGCGACCCGCAGGCCGGACAGACCGACAACCTCGACAGCATCACCGCCGTGGTCCTCGGCGGCACCAGCCTCTTCGGGGGCCGCGGCTCGGTCCTGGGCACGTTCATCGGCGTCCTCATCGTCGGCGTCTTCCGCAACGGCCTGCAGTTGATGGGCGTCGCCTCCATCTACCAGACCCTGATCACCGGCGTCCTCGTGATCCTCGCGGTGACCGTCGACCAGATCTCCCGGAAGAAGGCCCGATGACCGCCACGTCCTCCCCCACCCCCGTGCTTCAGGCCCGCGGCCTGGTCAAGCGCTACGGCCACGTCACCGCCATCGACGGCGCCGACTTCGACCTGCTGCCCGGCGAGGTCCTCGCCGTCATCGGCGACAACGGCGCCGGCAAGACCAGCCTCATCAAGGCCCTCACCGGCGCGGTGACCCCTGACGCGGGCGAGATACGGCTCAACGGCGAACCCATCAGCTTCTCCGGCCCGCAGAGCGCCCGCGCCCACGGCATCGAGACGGTGTATCAGGACCTCGCGGTGGCGGCCTCCATGGACATCGCGTCGAATGTGTTCCTCGGCCGCGAACTGCGCCGCCCCGGCATCCTCGGCACTACCTTCCGCATGCTCGACAAGAAGCGGATGCGTCAGGAGGCCGCCGAGCACATGGCCGACCTGAAGATCGGCCTGCGCTCCCTCACGCAGTCGGTCGAGACCCTCTCCGGCGGACAGCGGCAGGCCGTCGCGGTCGCCCGCGCCGTCGCCTGGGCCCGCTCCGTCGTCGTCATGGACGAACCCACCGCCGCCCTCGGCGTCAAGGAGTCCGGCCAGGTCCTCGACCTCATCCGCCGGGTTCGCGACAAGGGCATGCCGGTCGTCCTGATCAGCCACAACATGCCCCACGTCTTCGAGATCGCCGACCGGATCCACGTCCACCGCCTGGGCAGGCGCGCCGCCGTGATCAAGCCCTCCGACTACTCCATGGCGGAGGTCGTCGCCATCATGACCGGCGCGCTCACGGTGGACGAGGCCGGAGGTACTGTCGTGGCGGATTCCAAGGCCGCGAAGGCCGCGGGAGTCCAGGCCAACTGAAGCACTCACAGGTTCCGGCCGAGGCCGCGGCCGGACCGACGAGCACAGGAGACTGTTTCCTCCATGGCAGCGAACCGCCGCCCGACCCTGGCAGACGTCGCCCGAGAAGTGGGCGTCAGCGCCAAGACCGTCTCCCGCGTCCTCAACGAGGACGGGCCCGCCTCCGCCGAGACCAGGGAACAGGTACTCGCCGCCGTCGCCAAGCTCGGCTTCCAGCCGAACCTCATGGCCCGCAACATCCGCGTCGGCGGCCCGGACACCACCGTCGGCCTGGTCATCCCCGACCTCGCCAACCCCTTCTTCGGAGCCGTGGCCCGCGCCATCGAGGATGTCGTCGGCGAACGCGGACTGACCCTGCTCATGGGCTCCTCCGCGGACGACCCCGAACGCGAACGTGCCCTGACGGACAAGTTCCTCGCCCGGCGCGTCAGCATCCTCATCGTCGTACCGTCCGTCGGCGCCGACCACTCCCACCTCAAGTCGCACCGCACGGCAGGACTGCCCATCATCTTCCTCGACCGCCCCGGAGTCGGCCTGCCCGCCGACAGCATCGTCAGCTCCAACCGCGCCGGGGCCCAGGACGGCGTCGCCCACCTCATCTCCCACGGGCACCACCGCGTCGGCTTCGTCGGCGACCTGCCCGTAAAGCTGTACACCCGCCGCGAACGCCTCGCCGGATACCGCGCAGCCCTGCAGGAAGCCGACATCCCCTACGACCGCTCGCTCGTCGCCAACGCCCACGACCAGCCCGGCGCCCAGGCCGCGACCGCCCAACTCCTCGACCTGGCCGATCCCCCCACCGCCCTGTTCGCCGGCAACAACATCATGGCGCTCGGCATCGTCGCCGAACTCGCACGCAGCAAGCGCAAGGACGTGGCGGTCGTCGCCTTCGACGACCTGTCACTCGCCGAGGCCCTCGAACCGGCCCTGACCGTCGTAGCGCAGGACCCCGAGGCACTCGGCCGCAGCGCCGCGGCCACCGCCCTGGCCCGCCTCGACGGCGACCGCTCCCGCGCTCGCACCATCTCCGTCCCCACCCGGCTGATCATCCGAGGCTCGGGAGAGCAACCCGCGCCCAAGCGAGCAGAGTTCGTCACAGGATCTCGTTGAGATGCCCTGGTCGGGCATGACCGACGTGGCGAACAGACCGCTCGGGATTCTCTGAGCTCTCGGCCGTGGATCCTGGCCGCCGACTTGTGAAGCGCATCGAGGCCCTCACTAATCAGGAAGAACAGCCGCAGCGCGCTGCCCGCCTCCGGCGACGACGACGCGGCCAAAAAGTCCGTCACCGCGCTGCTCGACCGTCTCGGCTACGACACCGTCGACGCAGGCACCACCGCGCAGAGTTGGCGCGTCCAGGACGGCAGCCCCGCCTACGTCCTCCCTTGCCTGTCCGACCCCCGACTGCCCTGACCCCGGGACCCGGGAAAGCCGGCCGATGCCCAGGAGATTCGTACCGCCCTGGACACGGCACGCAACAGGTCCTGACACGGCGCGCCGCCGGACACGTGCCGTCATCTCGGTTCTGGCAACACCGAGGGTCCTGCGGTGGGAGCCTGAGGGCGCCCTGCGCGATGAGGGTGCGATGGCCCCACCGAAGTCCAAGGTCGATCTGTACTCAGCGAACAGAAGCCTTCCAGGCAGGAGCCCATGCGATGCCCCGAGAGATCATCTCCACCCCTGAAGCGCCGGAATTCTCCGGCTACAGCCAGGCGGTCAAGGTCGGCGACACGATCTACGTCGCGGGAACAGTCGGAGTCGACGTGGCGACCGGTGAACTCGCGGGACCCACGATCCATGAGCAGACCCGCCAGTCGTTGCTCAACTGCCAGGCCATCCTGCGCGCCGGCCGCGCCGAGCTGAGCGACGCCGTCATGGTTCACACCCTGCTCATGCACCCCGAGGACGCCGACGGCGTCATGGAGGTCTTCGACGAGTTCTTCCCTGACGTACGGCCGCCGCGCTGCGTGAGCAAGCTGGGTGTCGACCGGCCAGGGATCCTGGTGTCGATCGCCATGGTGGCCGTCACGGACTAGGCAGAACCGCCAGTGCGGTGTCTGCGACGTTCCGCAGCGTCTCCGGGTCCAGGCCGGCCTTGCCTACCGCCTCGATACCGCGGACCACCGTCAGCAGCAGTGCCGCCAACTGCTGCGGATCCGCAGCGCTGTCGATGTCGCCGTGGCGCTGTGCGGCGCTGATCTCCGTCCGCAGCAGGGTCAGCAGCGCCGTCATGGTCTCGGCCGATCGCGCGGCGACCGTCGCATCGTGCTGGGCCAGTTCCGCCACGCCCTTGGCCAGCAGGCACCCGCGGCGCTCGGTGTCGGAGGCGGTGTTCTCCGCCATGAGGTGCACGTATTCCGACAGCCGGGCCAAGGCCTCCGCGTCCGGGCCACCGGCCAGCCGCCCTTCGGCCACCTCGACGACCGCGGTGCACCAGTCGTCGAACACACGGTGGAACAGCTTGCCCTTGTCGCCGAACGCGCCGTACAGGCTGCCCTTGCCCAGGCCGGTCGCCTGGGAGATGTCGTCCATCCGGGTTCCTGCATAGCCGGTCGCCCAGAACTGTTCCCGGGCCCGCTCCAGAACCTGGCGTTCGTCGAATGCGCGTGGTCTCGGCATGATCTCAGCCTAGCCATTCTTGACTCGATCGTCCATTACTGCCTACGTTGTGGACGATCGATTCCATAACTGAAGGGGTTCGACATGCCAGGCGCGTTGCAGGACAAGGTGGCCGTGATCACCGGAGGGACCAGCGGGATCGGGCTGGCCATCGCCCACCGCTTCATCCGCGAGGGCGCACGGGTCTTCGTGACCGGCCGGGACGACGACCGCCTCGAAGCGGCAGTCAAGGAGATGGGCCCCGCGGCCACCGGCGTACGATCCGACGTCTCGGTCCTGTCCGACCTGGACGCGCTCTACGCACGAGTCCGCGAGGAGGCCGGCCACATCGACGTGCTGGTGGCCAACGCGGGAATCGTCGCGGACGCCGCGCTCGGCGCCCACACCGAGGCGAACGTCGACCTGACGCTCGCCGTCAACATCAAGGGGCCACTGTTCACCGTTCAGAAGGCCCTTCCGCTGCTGGCGGAGAACGCCTCCATCCTGGTCATCGGATCGAGCAACAGCCTGCGACCCAATGAGCACCTCGAGGTCTACAGCGCCTCGAAGGCGGCGGTGAGCAACCTCGTACACAACTGGGCCCGGCAGTCGCGGGAGCGCCGATTCCGCGTCAACGTACTCAGCCCCGGACCCACGCGAACCCCCGGCCTCCTGGGCGCCGCGGGGCCAAACGTCGACCAGTTCGCCGAGGCCGTCGTGCCACTGGGGCGACTGGCCGACGCCGAGGAAATCGCCGAGGCCGCCCTCTTCCTGGCCTCGGACGCCTCGTCGTTCGTCACCGGCGCCGAACTCTTCGCCGACGGTGGCTACACCCGTGCCTGACAGGGCGCACTCCCGGCCGCGCGCGTTCGTCGTACGAGGCCTGGTGCGCGCCGCAGCAACGAGACCGTAGCCGCGGTCTCTTCGGATGACGTCTGCCACCACCCCGACCACTGCTTGACGGCGAAGGTCTACGACTGGGCACGTGCGGTGGGTGGCGACCGCAGACCGTCCCGCCGAAAGCCGGCGGGCCGACCTTCCCTGCAGCCTTGTGCTGTCGGTCGGCCCGCCGGCTTTCCGGTGGCAAGTGCGGCTTGCCGAGTACCCGCATGACGAACTCGGCCGAAGCCGACGGCGGTTGCGGTCAGAGGCCGATGCCGCTCAGCCATTGTCCGGTGGTGAGGGGGCTGATGCCGAGCAGTTTCTGGGTGGAGTTCTCGGGGGTGATCGAGCGGTCGGGCAGCGTACTCATGGCCGCGTAGGCTCCGGCGACGTAGGCGGGGGCAAGACGTGACCGATCCCTGTCTCCCCGAGTGCAGCCCCGCCCGGTTCCTCACTCCGCCCAACGACCCGTGAGCCATCCTGATCGTGCGCGAACTGCTGCACGGCCCCCACCGTCCCACCCAGCTGCGCGACACCCGCTCGGCGAGGGGCGGCGCGAATGTCCTGGACGCCATGGGGACCTGGGCCATGGCGGTGCCGGACCCCACGGCTGACGTGACCGCCTGACGTAAGCCCCTGCCCGACGGCGCGGACGCGGTCACGTCGAGGATGCGAGCCGCTGCCGCAGGGCGTCGTTGTCGTCGTGGTGGACGACCTCATCGAAGCGCAGGCGCAGACCGTGCCTGCCCAGCAGCTCCGCCACGATCGCGTCGAGTTGTTCGCGATGCTCCTTCGTCCGCGCCTGGACGTACGCCTCGCGAACGTCTTCGGGCTCGCCGGCGAGGACCTGGTCCATGCGCTCGCGGATGTACCGCTTGAGGTTGATGCGCTCCTTGACTTCCTCCCCCGCCTAAAGGCGGGGGATTCCAGCGGTCGCCCGCTGGGGTTCCTGCTTCACCGACGACCGCCCCGTCCGGGAGGACTCCCGTTGAGGTCTTACACCGTCTCCACAGG